>CAXEOD010000006.1:0-36256 GCA_963997805.1 uncultured Candidatus Poseidoniales archaeon | reverse complement strand
ATTGTAATTCAGCTAATGTCATTTCCTCAAATGCGATAGCATCTGGATTCGTTTGAGGGGCTTTGTCATAAACAAAATCAACATTGGTTGCTATTGTACATCGTTCAGCGCCGCTATCAACTGCAAGATTGATTGAAACAGCATCTGTTGTGTGACCCGGTATTGTCCCGCCCATTACTATCACGGAATGGTTTTGCAGAGATTCTGTAGCGCTAGCAGTTGTTTCTGGTACATTTTCTGAAACATCTACACCTGCTGATTTCAACGCTGCCGCAAATGTCGCGGCATTGAACCGAGTCGCGGCAATGCCAACCAAGTCAAGATTAAATGTGTCAGTTACTCCTGACTTACGTGCTGCGGCAATATTTTTGCGAGCTAAATGGCCGCCACCAATGACAATACCAATTTTGGTTCCAGTGGATGCAGTTTGAGAAATTATCGTGCTAGCAGAATCAACCCATGTCTGGTCAATTTCACCATCGTCATACATCAGACTGCCACCGAGAGCAACGATGACAACTTGACTCATCACGCTGGCGGCAGTGCCGCCAATTGATAAGCCCGCCCGCTATATTTTAGGAATAAAACCCTTTGAAGATGGGAAAAGCAGTAGCGGACAGCATGAAGGATTGATAACCCGCTGGCAATCGCCTAGAACCACAAGGTGGTTCTGATGGCAGCCGATTCCG
The DNA here is from genome assembly GCA_963997805.1 of uncultured Candidatus Poseidoniales archaeon. Taxonomy (GTDB): domain Archaea; phylum Thermoplasmatota; class Poseidoniia; order Poseidoniales; family Thalassarchaeaceae; genus MGIIb-Q1. The sequence goes on along the minus strand of CAXEOD010000006.1, from coordinate 35,567 downwards.
AGAAACAAGCAGCCAAACTTCGGCTAAAGCGAGTTCTTGAAGATTTGATGGGACTCAGAGGGATGGGAACTGAGCTTGTGACTGTCATCATTCCACCTGAGCGTCAAGTTGCTGATGTTCGTCATCAACTAGCAAATGAATCAGGCCAAGCACGCAACATCAAATCAAATCTAACGAGGAAGCACGTCATTGATGCGATTGAATCTGCATCTGCGGCATTAGCAAATCGCCGCAACGCTGGTGAAAAAGGAATTGCAGTATTTACTGGGCATGTCATCGTTGGCAACAACAAATCTCGTATGACAACAATAGTTATTGACGACCCACCAGAACCATTCACCTCTTTCAGATATCGCTGTGATAGCACTTTTGAGACATCTCAACTTGAAGAGATGCTCATCAATCGTACTGCTTACGGCTTGTTAGTAATTGACCGTGGAGAAGGTGCATACGGCGTGGCAACGGGAAGTACCGTGCATGTCAAGAAACACATCACCAGTCTAGTGCCAAGTAAGCATCGGCAAGGTGGCCAGTCCCAACAACGGTTCGAGAGACTGATTGAAGAGGCTGCTGACAAGTTTTTCAAGAAGGTCACTGAACGTGCTTGTGAATACTGGTTACCAATGCTACCAGACCTCAAAGGTGTGATCGTTGGTGGGCCTGGTGCGACCAAGGATTTCGTAATTAACAACGGCTACCTCCATCACGAAATTCAAAAAATTGTTAAGAAACCATTGTTTGATGTAGGATATTCCAATGAAAGCGGCCTTCGTGAATTAGTTCAGAATGCTGGAGATCTAATGGACCAAATCGCTTTGGAAGAAGAGAGAACATTGGTTGACAATTTTCTCAAAGAGATTATGCAGGCGCATCCCAAAGCAACATACGGTGAGATGATGATACGCTCTGCTCTTGACCAAGGGGCTATTGATACGCTATTGCTTTCAGAAGCTTTGAGAAAGAAAACCGTGTTTTTCAATTGTCGTCAGTGTAAACATGAATGGTCAATGACTGTTGACAAAACTCCTGAAATTCCAGATTGCCCTGATTGTCAGGCAAATGCAGACCAAGTGAGGGAAGACTCTAGTAAAGAAATTGATATGTTAGACGAATTTACTGAACTCGCAGGGCAATCGGCGGCTAGTGTGAAGTTGATTTCAACTGATTCAGAAGAGGGAATGACCTTGATGACAGCGTTTGGAGGACTGGCGGCAATTTTACGCTGGCCATGGAGTTGATGAGATGCGTCAGTTGAGTGAAGTAATTCGCGGCACAGTTTGGGATGCCCTAACTGAAATGGGTGATGAAAACCCTGATGACACCTTAGCCCATCTTACAACACCTCGCCACGCAAATCAAGGTGACCTTGCATTGCCTTGTTTTGCTTTAGCAAAAGTGATGCAAAAATCCCCTCAAGATATTGCTGCAGATTTAGCACAAAGAGTTGCCACTGTTTTGACAGCAATTGACGGATGCAGTGACGTTGGTAGTGAAGGTGGATTTTGCAATTTTTATGTTGATGTTGAATGGTTAGCAAACCAAATAATGGCTGATATTTTCAATAACCCTGAATCAGTTGGACATTTCCGCCCTTCTTCATCTCTACTAATTGAGCATACATCGGCAAACCCCAATGGGCCGTTTCACGTTGGTCGTTCAAGAAACGCAATACTCGGAGATACTTTCGTTAGGATGCACCGTCTTGCAGGTGATGATGTCAGAGCAGAATACTATGTTGATGATATGGGTAAACAAGTTGGAATATTGGCTTGGGCACTTGAGAATCTAGATGACGACAGAGTTAGCGAAATTTTGTCCGCAGAAGATATGGATGAAGCACCAAGTCATCCTCACAAAGAGGACCACAAAAGGGTTCGTTACTATCAAGCTGCCAATCTGCTGAAAGAAGTAGATCCAGATGTAGAAACTGGTGTTACAAAGTTAGTGCAAGCATCAGAAGAAGCTGATGCAGAGGTTCTTGCAATTTTTGGCTCGGCTTATCAGCCAGTCCTTGATGGAATGTTAGAAACCTTAGAGAGACTTGGCATTGTGTTTGATTCATTTACAAAAGAATCAAGATTCATTATTGATGGTTCAGTAGAGATTATCATGAATAAACTTGGGAAGAGCGAGTTGCATGGTACTGCGGAAAATGGTGCACATTTCCTAGAACTAGAGAGCCGAGGAGTACAAGGCAAATCAACAAAATTCTTCTATCAAAGGGGCGATGGTTCATCTCTGTATGCCACTAGAGATATCGCTTATCATCAGTGGAAGTGGACTGAAGCACAGCGCCTCGTGAATATCCTTGGTGAAGACCACCGTTTGCAATCCAAACAGGTTGGAATTGCTCTTGATGAGTTGGATATTCGCAACCCCGAAGTTGTTTTCTATGCATTTACAAAATTACCCGACGGTAAAATGAGTACTAGACGGGGGAATGTTGTCTACATGGACAATCTATTGGACGAAGCCTGTTCTAGGGCAACAGCGATTGTTGAAGAAATGAGAGACGATCTTAGCGCTGGCGAATTGGCTGCAATTGGTGAGGCTGTCGGACTCTCTGCTGTGCGTTACAATATCATCAGAGTTTCACCAGAAAAAGGAATAAATTTCCGTTGGGAGGATGCTCTCAGTTTTGATTCGGATTCGGCTCCATTCATTATGTACAGTCATGCTAGGGCTTGTTCAATAAGTCGTAAACTAACTGCTCAAGGCCATGATGTTGAATCTATTGTTACAAACGAAGTGGTAAGTAACAACTGGGCAAATCTCTCTGATTCAGCCTCTGGATTGATGAAGAGAATTGCTACATTCAGCGAAGCGCTAGATAGGTCAATTAGCAGTCAACGCCCAAATCTATTCTGTTCCTATCTCTTGTCTCTAGCAACAGAATACAATCGATTTTACCGCGATAATCACGTGCTAGACGAAGGTGAAGTCAATAGTCAGAATTTAGCATTGTCAGAAGCCGCTAAAATCTTGCTTTCAGCTGGATGTTCTGGTCTAGGAATTGTTGCAATTGAATCAATGTGATTCAAAGGTCTTCCATTAGTTCGCTACTCATTGTTGAATGGCGCTTTCGTCCTGAAGCAGTCACTGCTCCACGCATTTCAACTAAACCGCGAATACCAAGATTGTAACTCTCAACACGTTTTGTCCACTGAGCCGCAGGCCAGCCACAATCCCATCTGCCTTCTTCAACATTATTTTCATCAACCCAAGCGGAACATTCTGGTCGGTGACAACGTCCATTTTTACCATTCCGAACTCCTTTGTAATTCGCTTCACTCAATTCTTCCCAAAAGGATGAGCGTTCACAAATTGGGCACGGACGTCGACGCATTCTTCCTAACTCAGTGTTCGGTTCTTCACCAACATAGTCTATTTCCCATACCTCAACATAAGCCTCAATAAACTCAGTATTTTCAGCACGGGCAAAGAAGGCTCGTAGTACATCCCATGCATCACTTTCTTTGCTAGTCACTCCTAGTGGGGTGGGAACCTCATCAACATTGACTACGGTCGGCATGAACACCTGTTTCAGGTCACTCATCACACATCGGTGCGAGCCCTACCCCATGAAGGTGGCGTCAAATTTGTTGCTAATCACTTGAACCATTCAAGAACCGCACCTACTCGGGCGCCCATTACCGAGTCAAGCCATTCGCCACGTGAAAAAAGGATGGAGAAGGGTAACACACTTGCTTGAGCGGCAATTTGGGGGAAGGAGGTTTTGAATCCAGTATTTCCGGGACTATCGAGTACTATCTTAGCTACGGCGAAATCATTTGTTGCTAATGTTTCAACAAAAGGGTCACAGTTTTCACAATTGTTCCGCGTGAGAATGAGAACCGCATCTCGTTGCGCGATGAATTCTGGCCAAGTGTCATCGGTCAGGATTTCTGCTGCCATTTGATTTCCTCATTTGGTTTACCTAAGGATGTAAAATTGATAGGTTGAGAGTAAATCATTCATCTCGCTCATGAACCCAAATGATGTGATATCCAAAACCAGTTTTGATGAAGCCATCAATCATTTTCAGGTCTTGCTCCCAGACCTTTTTTGAGAAATCAGGGACCATCTGTTTGTAGTGAAACCATCCCAAGTCACCACCCTTTGAGCCAGACGGGCAGGAAGAATGTTTACGAGCCATTTTTTGGAATTCTTTGTGAGGTTTTCTTGCAGCAGTAATCTTCTCAACGATTTGAATTGCTTGTGATTTGCTAGCAATCAAAATGTGACTTGCATGTGCTCTCTTTATTGCCATCTAATCAGACTCCATTCTCATACTTCTCCCCACGCAAGGTATCTTGCATAGGTACCATAGACGATTGAACTAATCGCTAAACTTTCCTCGTTGAAGCGAGTCATATCATCTGCATATGTGTGATATTCATACGAACCTGAGCCGTAGCAGACTAGAGCATGTCCAGGCTTGTCATTATCGTCCTGCATAGTATCATAGACGAAAGGACCGTGATCTGAATTATATGGCATTCCAGTTGGTGTATTTTTCTCGCCATCTAAGGTTCTGATGTTGATGGTGTAATTTGCAGTTAATTCTGGACGCTGTGATTTTAGCAATGAAACTATGTTCTGAACTTGGTCAACATCGCTTTGATAGTTGCCGAAGAGAGTCAGACTATTGCCCCTTTCAGGGTCAATGTCAACATGATTCATATCTAAATTAATGTAGATAATAAGATTTTCAGCCAAGGTTTTTTGATATTTCTCAACCCATGCTTTTGAACCATGTAACCCTTCCTCTTCACCACCCCATGTACAGAACTTTATGGTGTGTTTTGGCGTACCTAAATCACCGAACATGATTCCAAACTGCCTTGCCAACTCTAGAACTGAAGCAGTTCCGGATGTATCATCAATAGCACCAGGTCCATTGTAAACTGTATCGTGGTGAGCGCCGAAGATAATCAATTTGTCATCATCCCCTTGAATAATTCCGCATGGAACTCTTACTGGCCTTGTGCCTTGGTTGTCAACATCAATCTCAATGCCTATTTTCACATCGTTTGTTTCTCTTTGCTCAAACAAATCACTGAGTTCCTCTCCCATCTTTTTTGACAGTTGAACGAATGGAATCGTTTCTGGAAGGTTTCCTCCTGTTTGGTCCATCAAGCCTTCAATGTCAACTGTTTTGAAAATCGGAACACAATCGTCAGCGACAACTTTACCGCAGTTATTTACTACATTTACTAGGAAAAGTGCTGCTAAGTCGCTCTGGATTGCTTTTACATAAATATCTGTGTTACTGCCAACTCCAGCGGAGCCCCATACCATTCCAACTTCTCCACTAGCTTGAGACCACAGAGTGTCATCACTTCCATTTGATAAATTGATAATGTTGAGGTTGTCACCAAATTGGTAGTTACCAGTACCGCTGTATCCTTGAATGACGTAATCTGCTCGGTGCTGGAATTCTTTATGTTGAGCATTGAAATCTTCAATACCGCATGGGAAAATTGTTTGTCCGAAGGGATATGTCCCAGGAATACAATAGAAAATGCTGGGTGCTGATTGGATTTCAAACATCGGGACATCAAATTCTTCAAGCGTGGCTGACATTCCGTATTCGGTGAAGTTTTGTTTGTTTGATTCTGCTGCAGCTAGTTCTTCTTGGCTGCCTGACATTCTTCCATCCCATTGTGGGTGTCCCAAGTTAACTAGGTGGCTAGCCCTATCCCGTGCTTGAGCAGGATCAAAATCAATTAGCGTATATTCAGGTTCATCTTCTAGCCAAGACATTAGTGCAGGAATTCCAAGAATACCGCCGCCTGCAATGCTAAGAAGTAATAGTGTTACAACTATAATTCCAAACATCGGTATTTGAGTCCCAAATACTTCTCTGCTCGCCTTCATTCGGCTTGCGAGGGAAGAATTGTCTGAGATTTCAGCAACTAATACAGCGTCATGAACTTCTTGTTCTAATACAGAAGATTCAGTGTGTTCATATTTCTCTAGGCGCGTAAGTTTTTCACCTTTATTTCCACTACTTGGGAGATTAATACGTTTTAATTCAGCAGTCAATTCTGCTGAAGTCATATCCTGATATCCCATGCTACTCATCACTCCGTGGTACTAGGTCCTTCATCAACCCAACCCCAAAAGGTGTGTTTTATTTTTGCTATTCAAAATCAGTTAAAGTAGTTGAGTCAGTATCTGCTGACTTTGCTAAAGTAATCTCTCCGCCGGTCCATCTTTGTGATAATTGATGTTCAACATCTAACTGGTCAAGGATGCGCGCTATTACGAAATCAACTAAGTCATCAATTGATTGTGGATTATTGTAGTATCCTGGGTTTGCTGGAAGAACCACTACACCATAGCCGGAAAGTTTTGCCATGTTTTCAAGTTGTACGGTTGCGTATGGAGTTTCGCGTGGTACAACTATGAGTTTCCTTCTTTCCTTCAAGGCGACCATTCCCGAGCGAGTAATCAGGTTGTCACTAATTCCTGCTGCTAATTTTGAAATCGTTGTTCCGGATGCGGGGCAGATGATGTAAGCGTCAAATTTTGCTGAGCCTGAGGCTGATTTCGCTGCTAAATTATCGTTGTTTTCTAGCACAGCACCATATTGTGAAGCAAGTTGTTGTGGGGTGATGCCACATTCTAGGTCAAGATTGATTGCCCCTTCACGGCTAATGATGAGATTTATGTCCCAACCTGATTCAGTAAGAACTTCAAGAAGTCGAGCACCGTAGCGTGCGCCGCTAGCCCCGCTGATGGCTAATACTGCTGATGGCATCGATTCCCCCTGCCCCCTATCTCATTTCAACTCTTGTAAACAGGTATGAAATGCATCCATAGCGGCTGAGAATGCTTTTGGCTCACCACCCCATGCAACTCTTACCATATTTGAGAGCCGTGATGAAAACATCAATGCAGGTGTTGCTAACACTCCATGTTTTGAGCAGATATCTTCAATGAATCGTTGACAATCAACACCTTCGGGAAGTGGGAAGCAACCAAAGATTCCAGTTGGGGGGGCTATCCATTCGATACCATTTGCCAACAAGACATCGAGCAGGCGAGGGAGATTCTGTTTTCTTCTTTCTTCAATTAATATGAGTACATCATCAAGAAATGGCCATGCCATTTCCGCTAGGCGAACTGATGGGATAGCCAATGACCCTTGTAAATTTTGCATAGCACGGAAAGCGCTTACCGCAGTTTTCTCAGAACCAACGATCCAGCCCATTCGAAGTGGCCCCAGTCCGTAGCATTTGGTTAGTGAATTAACCGATACACAATGGTCTCCGTATTTGTGCATTGGTCGGTAGTAAGCAGTACCTTTTGTTGTATCAAGATAGACTTCATCTGAAACCAATCCCACATTATTGCTACCACAAATGTCAGATAACCATTGTTGATCATCTTCCTCCATCATCCACCCAGTGGGGTTCTGAACAGGAGTTGTTACTACTGCACACACATCACCAATGATTGATTGTAATGACTCTCTATCTATCTTCCAAGGGCCACAATCAGTTGTGTTCTTTGGTCCGCGCCAAAATGGTAGAACTTCAAAACCAAGAGCTCGAGAAAATTGGGAGACAGGTGCATAAGATGGCATCTCAACAGCTACTTTCCTAGGCTTATTCGGATTTACCACTGAGAGGAGAGCGAAGAGTAGAGATTGGCTGACGCCGTGCCCTCCTACAACTTGAGAAGGCTTGACATTCTCTCTATTTGCAATCAATAATATCGGGTCAAGAGGGTCTGTCTGGCTGGAACCGATGAGGTTTTCAGGCATTTTCCCTCCTGAAAGTTTCTGCCAGTCCCATGGGAAGTGAAATCCTGATTGTGATAAGTCATGATTCACACCAGCCGCTAATCTTGGTTCATACCATTCTAGATAGTCAACTGGGGGGAATTCACCGCCACCAACTGATTTGCCGAGATTTGGTGAGAGTGGGTGGTCTTCCATTACATTGTGGAGTATGTTTCATATCATGAAACCTCGCACTCAATTTCTACCATAACTGTAATCGAGGGTGGGCAATATTTGTTCAACGAGAGCGCAATTTTGACAGTAGTCTGAGGAGTTCGAGGTACAGCCAAACTAATGTAATCATTAATCCAAACGCAGCATACCACTCAAGGTGCTTCGGTGCACCTTGCTCAACCCCCTTCTCAATGAAATCGAAATCCATTACGAAGGTCAAGGCTGCAATTGTGATTACAACAAGTGAAAATCCAATTCCGATTAAGCCATTTCCGTGAATGTATGGGATCTGGTAAGGCGTTGCAATTGCTAGAATGAATGATACCATGTAAATCATGAAAACTGCTCCCATTGCTGATGCAATTCCGATTCGAAAGTTCTCTGTGGGCTTAATGAGGCGGGCGCGATAGATTACTAGCATTACAATGAAAAGCCCAAACGTAAGGGAAATAGCAGTCAATATGATACCTTCATATGAGGTTTCATACATACCTGAAACCGGGCCAAGAAACAGTCCTTCAAAAGCCGCGAAAATTGGGCCAATATAGACAGCATGTTCCTTATTGATGAAGCGCATGGAAATTGCCGCAACCAAAGAACCGATTATTCCAACGAAGAATAGAATTCCTCCTAGCCCTGGATTATTTAGAAAAGTGGTCCAAGATATTGCAGCTGTTACCACACAGATTCCAAGCAATAACATGGTTTTATTGGCTACTCCCTCAAGAGTCATTCTAGATTCAGTTGTGCCAAACCCAAATGTCTCGTCATTCAGATAGGGGTTACTTGAGCGCATCATGGCGGTTCGTTACCGCCCATCGTTCTCAAACCTTCGCATATCAATTAGGCCATGGCGGGTTACTAGATTGACAAGAGAACTTTGCAACAGTCCGGTTGAGACTAGTTTGTGCATTTGATATCAACATCGCTTCTAAGAGTTCACGAGTAAGTCCTTCCTCACCTAAGGCATTTAGTGAGGTTGTGGTGCCAGCGGGAAGTCCACATCCCGCTAATCCTTCTACCCTGCCATCAGGTGTTTTGTAATTGATCGTTAGTCCGTGTCGACTGACCCATTTAAGGAAATTTAATCCGACACTAGAAAATTTGTACCCATCTTTCCAAATTCCTTGCATTCGTTCATCTCTATCACCAAGAATTCCTAATGGCCGTAATGTATTGATTATCCAATCCTCAAGCAAGTTGATTATTGCCGCGACATTCTTTTCACCATCTAAATCCCAAAGGAAAATAGGGTATGCTACTATTTGACCCGGTCCATGCCAAGTGATTCCACCACCTCGGTCTATAGGTGATGTCTCAAACTGTTGTGGGACTACAACACCATCTTTCCTAGCCTTTGGACCTATTGTGACAACTTCAGGATGTTCAACCATAATCAGAGTGTCAGGAATCTCATCATTGATGCGTAATTGTTGAAGTCGCTTCATTTCTGTAGCAATAATTTCGTGTTCAACAACACCAGCGAGAATAACATTGAATTGGCGCATTTCATCACATCGTGTGAATTGCGTGTCCTAAAGTCTTGAGCACACCTTCATGGAATGCTTCACTCATTGTTGGGTGGGCTTGGATGGTTCCAGCAATATCCTCAAGGACAGCACCCATCTCAAGAGCTACAACAAATGCGCCAGATAATTCTGCAACATGACTTCCAACTGCTTGAATGCCTAAAATCAGATGGTCAGACTCACGAGCGATTACTCGAACAAATCCCCCTGTCTTTGCTGCTTCAAGAGTTAGGGCTCGGCCATTGGCTGCTAATGGGAATTTTCCAATAATAATCTCCTCGCCTGAAGCGGTTGCTTCATCTGGGCTCAGTCCAACACTGACAATTTCTGGTTCAGTGAAGACAATTGCTGGAATAGCAACTGGTTCAAAAGCACGCTTCTTGCCAGCAATAATTTCTGCAACCATTTCTCCTTGGGCGCTTGCCTTGTGGGCTAATAGAGGCTCACCAATTAGATCTCCAATCGCATAAATTCCTCGCATATTGGTTTTACATTGAGAATCAACTGCTACAAATCTATTGGAGTCATCCATTTTGACTCCCATTTCTTCAAGGCCCCATCCATTAGTATTGGCTTTACGGCCAACAGTTACGAGTACTTTGCCAAAGGTTTCTGAAACCAAATCCCCATCTTTATTTTTCCAAGATAACTCAACCCCGTCATTACTAATTTCAGCCCCTTGAGCCATACAATTTGTGTGGACTTTAACTTTATTTTTCTTGAGCCAACGTTCAAGCGGCCGGCGAATTTCAGCGTCAAAAATAGATACAACAGTATCAAGTCCTTCAATGACTGTAATCTCAACTCCAAGTTTCCTCAGAGCACATCCGAGTTCAAGACCAATGTATCCGCCTCCAATTACAGCAATGTTTTTGGGTAATTCCTCCAAGTCAAGTGCTCCTGTTGAAGAAATAATATGTTCCTCATCGTAGGGCATAAATGGTAATTCAATTGGCTGGGAGCCAGTTGCTAGAATGACATTTTCTGTTGAAATATGAGCGATTTTGTTGCTATCCGAATCAGTCACATTACAGGTTTTCCCATCAAGGAAGGTAGCCCAACCAGTAATCAATCTCACTCCGTTTTTCTTGAGAAGGGCCTCAACTCCTTTGTTGAGTTTGTCAACTATCTTATTTTTCCAATCAACTAATGCAGGCATATCAATTGAAACATCGCCGCTGACTTTGAGACCCATATGCCCACTTTCGTGGGCCTTAAGCGACTCAAATCTTTCAGCCGCGTGAATAATTGCTTTTGACGGAATGCAACCACGAATCAAGCAGGTCCCGCCAGCTCGGTCGCCTTCGACAATAATTGTATCAAGACCTAGTTGGGCGGCCCGAATTGCAGCAACATAGCCTCCAGGGCCAGCACCAACAACTAAAACTTGGCAAGAAATCTGTTCCATTTAATTTCACCTCAAAGAATTTGTGTTGGGTGCTCAAGAAGTTGTTTCAACCCTTGCACTAAAGCAGCGCCGTTGGCGCCGTCAACAACTCGATGGTCCCATGATGAAGAGAGATTCATCATTCTGCGAATAGTGATTTTTCCATCGACAACTACTGGCCTTTCAATGGCCTTGTGAACACCTAGAATTCCTACTTCTGGAGTGTTGATAATGGGTGTTGCTCCTAGTCCGCCATCCCTTCCGAGTGAGGTGATTGTGAAGGTTGAACCTGTAAGCTCTGAGAGGGTGGCGGTGCCGTCTCTGGCTGCTCCTGCAACTCTACGCAGTTCACTTCCGAGTTCCCAAATATTCCTTGCTTCGCAATTTTTTACCACCGGTACGTAAAGACCACGATCAGTTGTTGTTGCAATGCCAATGTTTACTGCGTTGTGGAGTACGAGAACTTCCCGTTCATCCTCGTAATGTCCATTACATCCATGATGACCTTCTTGGAATAGTTTGACTAATGCCTGCATGATGAAAGGTAGGTAGGTGAGTTTTGGTTGCTCTGCAGTTCGATTTACATTGAGCCACTGGCGCAACGCTTCCAAATCTGTAACATCAACTTCTTCGAAGTATGAAAAGTGAGGGATCTTGGTGTATGACTTTGTCATTTGTTCTGCAATCTTTCGACGCAATCCAACTATTGGGATTTCCGTTGTTCCATCAGCTGGTTCTCCTGGTGCTGAGAACTTGATTCCACCTCCAGATTCACCGATTTCGCTGTGAGCATCTAAATCTGCATGACTGATTCTTCCCGCCGGGCCACTGCCGCTAACTTGGCTGAGATCAATTCCTTCATCCTTTGCTCGCTGGCGTACTGCTGGAGATGCTAAGGCTCGACCTCCAACTCCATTTCCTCCACTCATTGTGCTTGGAGAGGTGCTAGATTCGGTTTGTCTAACTGGTTTAGGTTCTGGCGCTGGTTCAGGCGCAGGTTCTGGGGTTTCGGGCTCAGTTGGAGCCTTAGGTTCGGGTTTCGGTTCAGGCTCAGCACTCTGAGATGTATTTCCTGCTCCCTCAACTTCAAACTCAATACAGACAGCACCTACTGCGATGATTTCTCCAGGGCCGCCAACTGTTGACAGAATTTTTCCAGTAACAGGACTTGGGATGGTGACGGTTGCCTTGTCAGTCATTACATCAACCAACGCATCGTCTTCTTCAACCGATGCTCCGACTTCAACATGCCATTGCACGACTTCGCCTTCAACAACTCCTTCTCCGATGTCGGGCAATCTGAATGCATATATTCCCATGTTCAATCCTCCTGTGTTCTCTTTATTGCTTCAGCAATTCTCTGTGGACTTGGCATATAATCCCATTCAGTGCTGTGTGGGAAAGGTGTATCCCAACCGGTAACACGCTCAATTGGACTCTCAAGATGATAGAAGCAACGCTCCTGTACACTCGCCGACATTTCAGCTCCAAACCCACTAGTTTTTGGTGCTTCGTGCACTATTACACAGCGTCCAGTTTTCTTAACGGAATTCACCACTGCATCCCTATCCCATGGGACTAGGGATTGCAGATCTAATAAGTCACAAGAGATGCCAGAATCTTTGATTCCCTGCTCTGCAACATGGACCATTGCTCCCCAAGCAATAACTGTACATTTATCACCTTCCATAGTGAGATGTGCTTCCCCAAGAGGTATGGTGTAGTGTTCTTCTGGTACATCGCTATACTCGTGACCCTTCCAAGTAGGTACATTGTGTGGGTCGCCATAAAATGGGCCGCGGTAACAGCGTTTTGGCTCAAAGAAAACAACTGGGTCGTTGCATTCAATAGCACTGATTAGAAGACCTTTAGCATTGTAAGGGTTTGAGCAGTAAACTACCTTGATTCCTGGGGTGTGAGTGAATTGAGATTCGGGTGATTGTGAGTGGTGATGCCCACCCTTAATTCCTCCTCCTGCAGGTGTTCGGATGGTTACAGGGGTGCTAAATTCGCCACCACTTCGGTGGCGTAGTTTTGCCATCTCGTTTACGATTTGGTCGTAGGCAGGGAATATGTAATCTGCGAATTGTATTTCCATTACCGGACGTAGCCCATTAAGTCCCATACCAAATGCGATAGCTGCAATTCCTCCTTCTGCAAGAGGTGCATCAAAAACACGTTTTGAGCCGTGTTTCTCTTGTAGGCCGTCGGTGACTCGGAATACCCCGCCAAAGTAACCTACATCTTGACCAAAGATGAGGACATTAGGGTCTGATTCCAATAGATTGTCAAGAGCGCTGTTTAATGATTGTATCATGTTCATTTCAGTCATTCCAATCACCTCACTTTCCTAATTCCTCTCGCTGTTCTTGGATATGCCATGGCACTTCCTCGTAAACTTCTGTGAATATTGTACTGGCTGGTGGCCAGGGTCCGTTAGCTAGGTCGCCATGAGTCACTGCTTCTTTGTAGGCTGCTACCACTTCTTCATCCAGTTTCTGTTCAAGTTCAGAATGTTGCTCTTCACTCCACTCTTGTATCAAAATAAGATGGTTTTTGAGGCGCTCAATTGGGTCTCCGCCAGGCCAATGTTCATGCTCATCTACTGGTCGATACCGGCTAGCATCATCACTGCTGCTATGTGCACCTGTTCGATAAGTTAGGATTTCAATGTGGGTTGCACCCATACCAGCAGATGCCCTTTTCCTCGCCCATTGGGTGACAGAGTAGAGAGCGAGGAAATCATTTCCATCAACTCTCAACGATGGAATGTCATATGGTAATGCTCGTGTAGCAAAATTTTCTCCACCAGATGCGAAATTTTTGTGGGTTGAAATTGCCCATTGATTATTGACAACGCACAAGATAATTGGGGGTTTGAAAACACTAGCAAAATTTACTGCATAGTGGTAATCTCCCTCAGCGCTTGCTCCATCGCCAATCCAGGTGATTGTGGCTTGGTCTTCGCCTTTGTAGGCACTTGCCATGGCAACACCTACAGCCTGAGAAAATTGGGTACCAACAGGGCTGGAAACTGAGATGTAGTACCCCTCTTTGTAAGTATAGTGGACTGGCATTTGTCTTCCCTTGACATTATCCTTTACATTACCAATGCAGTGATTAATCATGCTAACCATACTTCTTCCACGAACAAATTGGCAACCAGGTTGTCGATATGTCGGGAACAGCCAATCATGGTCCTGCAAAGCCATTGTTTGTGAAATTGCAATTGCTTCTTCACCAAGGGACCGCATGTAGAAAGATAGTTTGCCAGTTCTTTGCATCTTCATCATTCGGTCATCAAATATTCGCAGACGACACATATGCTCAAGACCAAGACGAAGTTCATCTGCGCTCAAATTTGGATCCCAAGATCCGCTTGCAACCCCTTCATCATCAAGAACTCTAATCAATCCTTCAGCGTGTTTGGTAGTATCTTCGGAAGTACATTTGATTGGGTCAGGTTGACTCAAATCTTCAGGTGTGTATGTCCAGGGTTCAAAATACGATTCTTCTCCAGGTCTGCTAGGTGAATCTGGAATCGTAAAACCATCCAAGCCACCCCCCTGCTCGTCCCCCGTCATGGTTCTACCTCACAGTGCTCCGACTATGATGATTTTCATGCTTGCCCATCTTTAGATGGGCTAGAAGATAAATTAGTTACAGCCGCTCCTGGTGTTGAAAGGGTTGCGACAGGTTGCCCACCTTTCGCTTCTGCAAGTAAAAGGCCTGCTCGGTATGATGAGCGCACTAGAGGACCGCTCGCGACTGCTTTGAAACCGATTTTACGGGCGGTATCATCCCATATTGCAAATTGTTCAGGAGTCGGAAAACGGTCAACTGCCAAATGTTTCCATGAGGGGCTAAGATATTGACCAAGAGTGATGACGTCGACACCAGCTTCCCTAAGCAATAACATTGCTTCTTCAACTTCCTCATCAGTTTCACCAACCCCTACCATCAAACTACTTTTTGTAAGGATGTCTGGACGGAGTCTCTTTGCCTCTTTTAGGACGGCTAATGATTGACCAAAGGAAGCCCGGGAATCACGTACGGTTCGGTCTAATCTAGGTACACATTCTACATTGTGTGCGAATACTGAAAGTGGGCTTTCATGCAATAAGTAAGCAAGGGCTGACATATTGCCATCTAGGTCAGAGCAAAGGAATTCTACCGTGACATCTGGTTCTGCGTCATTAACCGCATTGATGCACTTTTTGTAGTGGCTTGCACCACCATCTTCCAAGTCATCTCTATTGACTACGGTAATAACAACATGAGATATTCCCATATTGCTAACTGCTTGGGCTAGGTCACTTGGCTCATTCTCATCTAAAATGGGTGGTGTTTTGATCGTACCAACTGCGCAGAAACGACAGGCGCGTGTACACTCTTGGCCAGCAATCATGAATGTTGCAGTGCCTCTACCCCAGCAATCGTGAACATTTGGGCAACGAGCTTCTTCGCAAACCGTGTGAAGGCTATTTCCTTTCACTCGTGATTTTGTTTCATTGAATCGTAATTGTGCTTCTCCAACAGGTAGGGAAGTTCTAAACCAATCTGGTAAGCGTTTTCTTTGAGTTTTCCTGCGCTCTTCAACAGATGGCCTTGCAATACCACCACAACCACCTGAACTCGTCTCTGAGAGGTCGTTAATTGGCAGTTGTTGTCCTGGCATCTGCATCCCCTAATTGAGTGCGGGGGGCCGGTTCAAGTTAAGGCTTTGATTTTAGAAACTTCTCAACGCGGCAGCCTCAAGTCAGTTTGGCCCACCGCTTCTCTCGCGGGTGTTGTTATGGGGGTCGCTCTTGTTACAGGCGGGGCAAAGCGAATCGGTGCTGAAATATGTCGAGCCTTAGCCAGTAACGGACATTCAGTTATCATACATTATCGTAATTCTGTTGAGGCCGCAACAGAATTATCTGAAGAGTTGAATAAAGTTTCAAAATCTGCAATAATCAGAGCTGATTTAGAAAACCTAGATGATGTGAAATCATTGTTACCCGAATCAGTCAAATTCTTTGGCCCGATTGACATATTAATCAACAATGCTTCAATGTTTGAATACGACAATATTGAATCAATAAACAGCGACCTATTTAATCGCTCTATAGCAACTAACACATTAGCCCCCCTTTTGTTAATTCAAGCGTTTGCAGAGCAATCGCTTGAAGCGCAAGGTTGCATCATTAATCTACTAGATCAAAAACTAGAAAATCCAAATCAGGATTATATTTCTTATACTGCTTCAAAAACCGCACTGGCCGGGCTAGTTGAACCGCTAGCGATAGGTCTAGCACCTGCAATCCGCGTAAATGGGATCGCCCCAGGGTTAACTCTCCCTTCTCCTCATGCATCCGTTTCAGAATTTGAAAAATTGCACGATAAGACACCTCTTGGGAGAGGGGCAACACCACGCGATATCTCAGAAGCAGTGGTTTTTCTCATAAGTGCACAATCCGTGACTGGCCAAGTGTTGTTTGTCGATGGCGGGGAAAGGTTACACCCTCGGGACACAGATGTACTATACGGTAGAGGTGAGTGAATGGATTCAGCAGAATTTGAAAGTCAATTATTGCAAAAAGTTGGTTTTTCGTTAACTACTTTACAATTACGTAATTATATTGTTGATATGGAAATAGGAGTATTAGAGGAAGAACAGGGAGTAACACAACGCATACGATTTGATGTTGACATTTTTATCTCTGGGGCTGCTGTTCCTGACGAAGATGAGATTGACCGCGTTCTAGATTATGATTTCATCCGCGGTAAAATTAATGAAAAAGTTAGCGGGGTTCGCACGAATTTACTTGAATCACTGGTTGGTGATTTGATTGATTCTCTGTTAATTCCATTTGAAGCAATTGCTGCATCAGTTACAGCGACAAAACTAGACATCTATGATGATGGAAGTGAAATTGGATGCAAAATGATGAGATTATCTGATTGAAATATTATATTTTACAACTCTCATTTTTGCATGCTGTATAGGTTAAGCCTCAGATTTCAGAAAAGTGCAGGAGGTGGGATTCGAACCCACGAACCTCTTGAGACCGGAGCTTAAGTCCGGCGCCGTTGACCAGGCTTGGCAACCCCTGCACCCCCTCGTCCACGCCTCTCACCCATCAATGTGGTGTCTGATGAGTACTTTTGTTAATCATTAAAATGTAAGAATTGGAGTGTTGTAAACCCCCTTGAGAATGATGCAGATTACATACTCCCAACCATGAACCCTTTAACGGACCGTTGACACGGCGTAGCCGTGGAACAAACAACATCAACCCATGCCGGCGCACCGAGAATCTCATTGGTATCGCTATTTCTCGTTGCTGTGATGATTTCTTCACTTTTAGCGCCGCTTTATTCTCAACAACCGGCTTCTGAATTATTATTGGAAGAACCACGTTACAACAGTGGCGAAATTCCAATGAAACTTTACAATATTTTTGTAGACAAGAGAAATTCAACCGCAGGCGGCGATGGATACCTAACCACAAAGACTCCAAATAATGGCCAGAGTAATGAATCAGCTCTTGCAGGTTCACTTGAATTTAGGACTAGAAATGTCCTAAGTGACATGCCTGTAGGTGGCAGATCAGCATCAGGAGGCGGAAGTGGTTGGGAAATACCCCTCAATATTTTCCTTAAAGCAACTGCCGGTTCACAACAGCAGACAGCAACTTACACCTTCACACTACGGATTGAAGATGATAGTGGAAGTTCAGAGACGATATCAACAGCGCAAAAAGAACAGAGTGCTTGTGATGATTGGACAGGTTGCGGTTGGCATCAAGAAATTGTGCGTTTGCAATGGATTGGTAACCAGTACAAGTCAATTCCATCTGGGGGTGCACTTACTCTAACAGTATCTGCCGAATCTACTTGTGAAGGACAAGGTGGTGGACCATTTGGCCCCTCATGCGATGCAGAAGTAATGTGGGGCGACCCAGATTCATCTGATGATTACTCAACCATGGAGTTCTGGTCTAATGCTGCCTCAGGAAGTGAGGTAAGAATCTTTTCTGAAGGTGCTCTTTGGACTGACCCAGAAACCTTCGATTGGTATCCTAACGAATTACCAGAAGAGCGTTCAATGGCATTCAAAGTCAGTATCGTCAATGCCCTAGGCAGGGAAGATGTCACTGCAGTATCAGTCCAATTGCGTGCCCCAGATGGAAGTTATCCTGTTGATCACACTTTCAGCAATGCTGAGTTGACTGAGTCTGCAGGTGTCTTGAGTGGTACTTATGTCTGGACTTATCCAGCAGGTATTCAAGCAGGTGTTTACGCATTGACTCTCTCTGTTAGTGATATTCAAGGTTCGAACCCATTTGTTTTTGAGCACGATGATGTAGAGGTTCATCAATATGGTGTTTCTGTCAGGAATGCTGCTGATCGTAGTGCAGAATATATTGCTCCAGGTCAGACTACTCCAATACAGTTTATTTTACGTCATACTGGCTCTTCAGGTTCGTCGCTTGATATTCAATTAGATGTGCAAACAACTCTTGATTCAAGTTGGTCTGCTCTATTTGACAGGCCAGAAGGGTACACCATCGGTGATGGCGGAAATGAAGTGACTGCACAATTAACATTAGCTGCTCCCACAGAATTAGGGAATGCGCCACCGCGACTTGATATTTCAGTACGTGCTTACAGCACAAATGGGTCAGAGGTATACTACACAATGATGCAAATCATTTTGGAGAAATTGGACGTCTTTGCACCACCAATGGTCGCACTTTGGGATAGTGAGCATGAAAATCAGATAGACAATTCAACACTTCAGGGCGGGCAATTTGAATTAGATGTTACAGTCCCTCAATTTGTTGATGACCTTGGCCCTCCAACACCTTTCTACATTGAAATATTCAATACAGGTTTTGATGTGGATTCATTCCGTTTTGAAGTCACTGAGAAACCAAGAGGAACAGTATTTTACTTCGTAGATAATCAGACTGGTCAGATGATTACTCAAGACCCAAATGATGGCTTGTGGCACAGTCCAGCAATGCCAAGACACACTAATTACACCATTGCACTATTTGTAAACCCTTCATCAGAGCAGGATGACCCTGACTATGGTTTAATGCAAATTGAATTATCCAGTGCTGGAAATACCTCCCTCTCTGCAGTAGTTGGTTTCACTCCTCACCGTACCAACGGATTACAAGCATCAGTCGTCTTTGATTGTGATGGGGAAAGTAATGGCTTAGGCCATGTTGAATATCAGAACTGTCTGAATGATGATAGTGATGAATACATTGATGTCAGAATGCGAATAGAAGCAACTCAAACTTCTGGGGATGATAACCAAGTTATTGATTGGAGGGTCGTCAATCCTGCTACCTATGAGAGGAACGAAGATGGTGAACACGGGAAATACACTTTGTGGGATTACTTCATCACCAATACAGACAATGACCCAATGCCAGTAATGCAAATGACTGTTGGAGATACTGTTGAGTTTAATCTTGAGATTCACCTAACTAACCAAGTATTAGCAGCAAACCACACGATTTACGTGCGGATTGAAGAAGTTACTGAGAATAGTGATGCACAGCGTTTCTTTGATTTACCAATTAGTATTGAAGTAGGTGATGGAGACCCAGCGTTGAAAATTATTCAGAATACAACAAATCAAGCTTTGGCTCCTGGTGTCGAAAAAACCTACCAAATGTCTCTCAAGAATGAAGGGAATACGGATATGCAGGTTGTTCTAAGTGCTACAGCGCCAAATGGATGGACAGTGGTTGCAGAAAACCCAAACACACAATCATCCCTAGTCCTAGTTGATGCATTTTCAGAGATTACATTTAACGTTATAATCACCGCTGCGGAAAATGCTCGGCACGGTGATTTCCATACCATAGAGGTGACTGGAAAACCACAATCATTTGAGACTGGATTTTCTGACCAGTTTAACGCGGAATTAGATATTGATATTCGTGTTGAAATTAATGACCCTGTTGTCAGAATCACAAATGAACTGAGTAACATGCGCAATTCAACAATCATGATGCTTGCAGGATTCATTATACTAGTTGTGGCAGCAATTGCAGGCAAGCGCAGAAGAGCTGACGCTTGGGATGAAGAAGAGGATGAATATGACGTTGACGAAGAGTTTGACTTACCAGAAGCAGTCACAGATGATGAATCAGAATCCGATGAAATCACTGTTGACGAAGATGAAGACCTTGATGAAATTGAATTAATTGATGATTGAATCGATTGAGAGGGTTCTAATAGCCCCCCCTTTAGGGCAGATTAACGACTTGGGTCGGACGCGTAGAAGTAAATGGCGGCTCTCAAAAGGGGCTTTCATCAGATTTCACGAGGTCTAGGCAACAGGTTGGACCCCTTGGAGGGGTTGCTAATTGGTAGAAAATGAAGAAGAATCAAAGGTAGTGATAGTGATTGATGGCCCCAATGTGGGGATGAGCCACTCTGCAAATAAGTGGCCAGCATCAGCCGCAGGAATTGTAACAGCGGTGACGTATTATTCTGATGCTGGTTACGAAGTATACGCTTTCGTACCACGGCATTATCTCAGTGATAATGCTGGCAAAAAGGGTGTAGATAACCCTTCAATTTTACGACAATTAAAGGATAAAGGGACTGTTGTTTCTGTCCCATCACAAGATCATGATGATGATTACTGGCTTCAATTTGCTTGGCAACAGGGTGCTTATGCGGTCACTAATGACCGAATGAAAGACCATGTCTCAAAATATCCAGACGGAAATGAAGAGAGTTTTTACAAATGGCGAGATAACAAAGTTATTTCTTACACGTTTGCTGGAGATTTTTTCCTTCCAAACCCCTCTTTTGAATTGCCGAAACCTACTGTTCATCAAGTCAAAGAATTAACCAAATCAAAGCCAAAGACTGATTCAAAAGGCAGTAAAAAACCAATTCAAAAGGAGAAGAAAAAGCAGGGATCAAAGCAACCTCCTAAATCAAAGAAAAGTTCAACTTCTCCTACTGTTAGACAGGCCCGAAAAGCATTTCGTGAGGCGGTTAGGCAAAGGTTAGCTGGTGGTTCAGTAAACTGTGGACTTTTAGCATCCGAGATTGCCGGGCTTGTTAATGAAAAATTAGGACAAGATTGCGCTAATAGGAAAGAGTTGATGGGGGTAATGAATGTATCAACAAGCCTCTCCTTCCATGACCAATTAATTCAGGTAATGAGTAGTGAGTTGAGAGTTGAGTTAGTCAACGGCCAACCAGTTGATGTTCACTTGCAAGATTCGCCTAATTCCAAGCCTTCAACATCAAAGTCTGAACCTAGTCGTAAAAAGCCGCAACCTAAGGCTCAGAAAAGTGTTGAAAATCAGCCCAGAAAAGTTGCTGATAATAAGAGCGGAAAAGGTAAGCGAATGCACTTAGAAGAATTCAAACAAACTCTTAGTGAAAATGACCTCGATAAATTAAAAATTTCGATATATCAATTACCATTAAAAATTGAAGAAGCGATTCCATTTCTGACTACCATTGAGTATCCTGTTAATTATGCAGATGTAGGTAATAGGTATAAGGCTAAATTTGGTACCAGAATCAGTACTTTATTCAAAAATATGGACAATTTAATCTTATTCATAAATTTCAGATTGGAATTTAATGTTAGTGATTTAATTCGGGATGGAGACATTATTTTACGTCAATCAGCACCTTCAAAATCAGCTTCAAAAAAGCCTAATTCCGGTGGATTATTTGGTTGGATTAAATCACTGTTTTCATAACGTTGATTTTTACTTTTAAGAACTGATTTCCCATGGTTATTTTTGCCCTTATTTTTTACGATTCAGGTTCTTAAGAATTAGGGTGGTGATTGAATCATCTGTTGAAACTAGCACTAATGTGTGTATGAACTGTGCTCCAACTGTATTAAGAGGCAAGAGATATGGTTAGTATATGGGTTCAAGTATGCTTATGCAAGGTCAATCAAAGTTCAGCGCGGTTTTAAGACTCCAAAGCAAGATGAGGATGAAGGCTATATTTCTAGTCACGCTGATGATTTTCACATCGTTAGCGGCGTTGGAATTTGCCGCATGGGAAGCAGCTGCAACTACCGACCAAGATGGGGATGGATTAACCTGTGGTATGGAGTTTTTACTACAGACTCAATGTCAAGATTGGGATTCTGACAATGATGGTTTACCCGATGGCTGGGAATGGAAGTATGGATTGAACCCAAATGATGGTTCTTCACTTTCAAGCAATGGTGCTTCAGGTGACCCCGATGCTGATTCTATGTCCAATCTTCAAGAGTACAATTACCTAACTCCACTCGGTTGGGACTCTGCAAACACTCCAAATGTGCTTGATAACGGAGTATGGTGGAATGGTACTGTTCCAGTCCGAAACTGGAATGAAGAGGGTGCAATGCAAATCAATCAACCGGCTTGTGGAGGGCCAGGGAATGATGGAAATGGTTCCACAGTAATTCTTTGTGATGAAGATCCGATGGGTGATATTTGTAATGATGGAATTGATAATGACAAAGATGGCCTTGTTGACCAAGCGGATCCAGATAAGGATGGTGACCAAGTTTGTGGCTCAAACGATGACGATGGTGATGGCCTTTTTGATGAGGACCCTGATGGCTGGGATACCGATGGTGATGGACTTCCAGATGGTTGGGAAGTTGCAAATGGGCTGAATGCAACTAATCCGACAGGCATTGACGGAATGATGGGTGATCCTGATGGCGATGGTTTAGTCAACATTCAGGAGTATGTCAACCCCTCGTGGACAACCACAAATGGAGGAACTCCTTACTTCATGTCAGGTAACCCACAGACCGAACAGGCTACTGAGAATGTAAATCCATGTAACCCTCTATTTGGGTGTTTAGCCCAAACAGCTTCAGTAGACCAAGATACTGATACAGATCCTTGGGATAATGACACAGATAATGATGGATTGGAAGATGGATGGGAAGCACTGACAATTCTCACTGACCCAACTTCTGCTGATACAGATGGTGACGGGATTGAAGACGGTATTGAAGCTAATGTCTCAACATACGGAAACCCTCCTCAGCACAGCGACCCTCGTGACAACAATACTGATGGCGACCAGTTTGATGATGGAGATGAAGATAAGAATGGCAACGGCAGAGTAGATTCCAATGAAACCGACCCTACACGCAGAGAGGATGCAGGCGATTTCGATAATGATGGAATTGACAACTGGATTGAGAATCTTTCCTGTTCAATGTGGAATGTATACGACACTGACTTTGGAGGTGTTGGCGATGGTGATGAGTCCAATCTATCACACTCAACAGATCCATGTATGTCTTTAATTGATTACAACACGACTCTAGACACTGCTGCACAGTCCGGTGGTTACAATGCAGGACTTCAGCGCCTGTATCTTACAGACGCTTCTGGCTTTGACTCAACGCCTATTGACTGGCGAACTCTAAATGGGGCTATTGGCTACTACAATGATTCTAATGGACAATTGACGAGTTTCACTTATGGTGCAGTTGTAAACAATATCCTATTCGGAGTGGCTACTCCTCCACCAGCAAATACTGTTGAAGTGATTTCCAAGAATGGCAGTTGGTGCCACTATGAAGGTGCAAACTCTGGCAGCCTAGGTACAACACACTCTCACTGTGATGACGATTACGCAGATACTGATGGAGACGGATTAGCGGATTGGGAAGAGACCCTTTCAATATGGGGTTGGTTCTCAATTTCTACGATGTATGATTCTGATGGAGATGGTCAGAATGATTTGGATGAAATACTCAATTCAACTGACCCAATGGAACCATGTGATAACACATTAGATACTGATGGAGATTTACTCAATAACTACTTTGAGAACACAACTGGTTGTGATTTGATGTTTGTACCGGGTATGGGTTCAGGTAATGGTTCAACTGATGCATATGTTACCGATTATCTTGATATTGATACTGATAACGGTGGAGTTATTGATTCACGAGAATATCTGGATGGAACAAATCCCCAGAATGACCCATCTGATGATATGAATCCAGCTGATACTGATGGAGATGGAATCCCTGACAACATTGAGAATCAAACTGGTACGGACTGGCGGAATCCCGATACCGATGGTGGGGGGATGAGTGATTACGAAGAATGTCCCCCTCAATTTTGGCAAGATTGTCACCTTAGCCCCCAAAATCCATGGGACCCAACGGATGATATCAACCCTAACGAAGTTGTGTTCTACGCTAACAACACCACTAGCACTGGTCTAGGTGTGGATACAGATTCAATCCACCGATGGAGAGTAAAAACTTACGATTACTATACTGGTGGGGCTTATGGAATAAATACATCATTAGTAAGTGAACAACAGTTAACTGCTGGTGAAATTAATACCTATCAGGTTGCCAACAACACTTTTTGGAATTCTACAGAAATGTGGCTATTCGAATTCCTTCAGCCGATTCAACCCGGTGGCGGCTTACCTCAGCCCTCACATACAATTGAATATATGTCATGGTTTGATTCAATAGCAGAATTGAATCAGACAAATCACACCCGAGATATCCGTGTGTCAGCAACAGCCGTTGTTGGCTTGATGGTTAGTGTGCCAGAGGTATTCTACACCGATTCTGAACTTCAGGCTGGCGTAGAGTTCCCAACTCCATACGCAACAGATTTACCAGCATATTTCACAGACTACACATTGAGTGAATCAAATGTCAGCAACATCACATACGGTGTCATTACGGATTCTGGTGCGGTCTCAGCATGGGATAAGATTCAGGCGATCAAAAATTATCTTTCAGAGGAAGATACTAATGTAACCGATCCAGACTTCAAGTTGAATTTTGATGGTTCAGGTGCACCGAATGTTGAAGATATCACACGTTTCATTCTTGATCATGCTAGAGAGGGTTCGTGTTCCGAATATGTGATGATTTTCACCACCATGGCAAGGATAGCAGGAATACCTGCACGTACAGTAACTGGTTACACAGGGGGTGTTTGGCATGGCACAGGTTACATGGTGATGGGCTCAAACTGGAATACTTGGTCCGAAGTTCATCTACAACAAAGTGGATCTAATTTGGATATGGGTTGGATACCAATTGACCCCTGTCCTCCCGCTGAAGATGTTCAATTCATCAATGAGAGTGTTAATCCACTAACACTTGAAAGAGACCTTTCTTCTGGATTGATTTACATCAATGGTTCATTACAGTTCACCAACAACAGCACAGGAGCTGTTGATGCACTTGTGAATGCGTATCTTGTTTCAGCAAATGATACCACTCCGATGAACCCTTCAGTTTTGAATGAAGATTCTCGTATCCGTGCTATTCTGACTGACCAAAATGGAAACTTCTCAATAAATGGAACTCCAGCGATGATGCCTGACCCTGGTTACGCAAAAGTGGTTGTTGAGTCCCGACAAGGCGGTTATGTGCCGTATTCTTACCAAGTATACGCGGTGACGCTGAATATTACCGACGATGTTAATTTCACCTTAACAGGGCCTGAACCATTGGGTACCCCGATTATTGGGGCTGGTACCACTACTACTATCACTGGCAACATGCTTTGGAATGCTGTGCCACAAACTGACCCTTCAGTGAAGGGAAATTTCACTGTTGAATTGACATATCCTTCTTCTGTTTTGAGTGCTAATGTGACCTTACAAGCTCCGGTTTGGACAGATGGATTCTTTTCCTTTGATGTTAACTTGTCAGACTTTGAAACACAAGGCTTGCGACAAGCAACGATTTCCTTTGCAGGTTGGCATGAGGGTAATTTGAACTTAGGACCATCTCCGGTTTATCACGCACGCCCAGGTACATTGAATTTCACAATGAATGTCTCAGCAGCACCAAATATGACTGCTACAATAGAAGGTTCAGGTGCCAATCATTCATTATTAGTAATCAATGAAAATATCTATGTAAATGGTACCGTGGTTACCCGTGGTGCAACACCTGCACCAATGGATGGGTACATATCCCTCTTATTGCGAAGTAATGGCAGTAATACGAGTTACACCAATATCACAACTTGGGTAGTAACCAACGGAGTTTACAACATTACTTGGAGTCTGAATGGTACTGATGTACCAATTGGGCCGGGTTATTTAGATGTTCAATTATTATTTGGACAGGGCATTCCTGGTGCTTCTGATCAAGATGATTTCTTAGGATTTGGTTTACGAAGTGAAGTTACAATGAGCTTCAATCTCGGCTCAATAGCTCGCGGTCAAATGACGCAGGTGTGGGTATCATTGGCTGACCATACAGGTATGGCTACTCTTCCATTCAATGGCACTTATCTCATGACATTTGATGGGACTCTTGTCAATACTTCAGTTGACCCTGAAGGTGACTGGATTACTAGCGAATTTACACCATCTGGTACCCTCGCAGCAGGTGACTATTGGTGGAATATTTCCTACGATGGATACCTAGGCGGGAACGCAGGTAGTGAATGGTTCAAGCCAGCAAATGCTAGTGGTCTTCTCCTTGTTACTGGGACTGCCACATTATCGATCAATCTTGCTCAAGAGTGGACACACTTAGGAGGCACTACAGTAATTTCTGGAACTATTACGGATGATGTACTTGGTACACCAATTCTATGGCATACCGCGGATGTACAGTTTTCAATTGCCTTACCAGGGACTGGTCCAAGTGGGCCGATGGGAGAACCCCCACTCCCCACATTCATTCCATTGGGGAGTGCAATTTCAAACCAGACTAATGGGAATTATTCAGTTGTGGTGACTTTACCATCTAACCTAGCATCAGCAGCTCATAACCTTACAACAATACTTGACTTTGATACCTTTGCTGGACCTCGTGGTTCATACTACTTCATGGAAAATTCACCAGCAGCATTGATTGGACTTGAATCCGAGTTGGTGCTAACGAGCAATATTACAACAGTGATAGTTGAAGCAGGAAATCCAATTCCTTTCAACATCACAGTTACTGATGTCGGTGATAGTTCTGCAGTTGTTGGAGAAACTGTCAATTTCACATGGGATTGGGGCGGCACAAACACTTCGATTGGACAAGCCGTTTCAGGTTCAAACGGTGTAACGATTCTGAATTGGGTTGTACCACCTACAATGGACCCAGGGTATTACGATGTGAGGATATGGATGGCGAATGATACCTCCGACCCTCTAACATCTGGTTCTACGCGCTGGTGGGGCAATGAAACTTTCATGAATATCACTGTTCAGGTACCGTCTGATGTTGTGATATCATCGGTGCCACTGAATGTGACAGCAGGAACTAGTTTCCAATTAGTTGGCACGGTCAACGATGGAAACAACGCATCACGCCCGTTCAACGGACCGGTTGGAATGGAGATATTCTTCTTAGGCGACCCATCTGAAACGTTGGTTGCAAGTTATATTACTGCCAACAACGGTTCATTCAACTTATCAGTTCCAACTGATCCAAATAATGATGGTATCACCAATGGAAATAAGACTCTTGTAGTTTCAGTACTTGATGGCAGCAATCCATTCTACCTTACAGGCTCAGCAAGTTCTGGAATGCTGATTATCGGCGTTACTGATTTCGAACAACAAACTCCACTCATCCCAATAGTTGTTACACGTGGTGAGAACATTAGTTTCGGTGCAGTATTAGTCGAAGCATCTGATAATTATCGGCTCATTACCAACACTACAGTTGCGGCACAATTCCACGATACTTGGATGCCAGAATCAATGACAGACAGTAATGCTACTGCATCGTGGACTTACTCGGTACCAAATACCCAACCTCTTGGACAGATTACTGTGACAATTTACTATAATGCAACAGGGATTTGGGAAATGCATCCGACAACCCATCAAATAGGTACGATTAGTGTACGTTCAATTACCGTACTTGTTGTAGATAATATTGGCGCAAACCCACTATCAGGTGGCGTATTTGATGTCACAGGAAGTTTAGTTTCTGACAACGGCTCAGGAATCATTGCTAGGGATGGTGCAGGGCTTCTTCCACAAGTGCAGATTAGTATTGATGGTTATACCAACAATTTCCAGGTCTCTAATGCGATAGCACAACCAAACGGAACATGGACGGCAGTCATTACTTTGGATAGCGACTTCCCACGTGGATCTCATCTATTGGCTGCAAGTTATACTCCAACTGTGAATTACTATCTGAGTTCAAGTGGTAACAATACCTTTGATAGCCGAGGATATTCAGTCATCAGTATATTGACACCAGAGAATCTCGACCCTGATTACAGAACAGTGCGTGGAGAAAACGTAAGCATTCAGGTGATGTTGCAAGACAACACCTTGGCTGTAATCCCGAATGCAACAATTACTATTGAATTCCCGACTCTAAATATTTCAACAACGGTTGTTACAGATGTCAACGGAACTGCATGGGCTCTACTCAATGTCCCAGACAACATCGCACCAGGTCCGCTTTCAATTAATGCCAGTTATCTTGGCATGGCTGGAACTACAGGGGTTCTTGGTGATGAAGATACGACTCTCGTCATTATCTTAGCACCAACCGTAATTATCATTGATTCTGTAGAAGGTAATTTCATCGCAGGTGATGTGATTTGGGTAAATGGTACTCTACTTGATGAACATGGAAACTTGTTACAAACTGGAGGGATACCAGCAGCCAGTATTTTGCATCTATCAGTTGATGGTAACGATACGGGAGCATTCATTGAGTCTAATGCATCTACTGGGACTTACAGCCTGATGTACACAATGCCTAGCGAAACAGCTGCCGGCAGCCACCTAGTGACGATTTTCTTCAGGGGTGGATTCATGTGGGTTGATCCAATAGGTCAAGGTGATTCAATAAACCCAGAGTATTACCTCAATTCATCCGCTGAACAGTGGGTAAACATCAGCGTTCCAACCTACATCGTTCTGCTAGGTGGTGGAGGCGATGTAGACAGAGAAGGACTACTCATCATTGATGGTACTCTGTTTGATATTGTTGACAACAGATTAGCAAACGAATCCCTAGAAGTTTGGTTTGACAATACTTGGCTTACAAATGTTACAACAGACAGTGAAGGTAACTTCCAAGTCTACTATCCAGTGCCTGCAGATTCACCTCTCGGAGCACAGATGATGGAGATGAGATTTACAGGCTCAACCTTCTACTTGCCTTCTGAAGCGAACACCTCATGGAATGTGTACAGCGCAGTCAATGTGGCTTTGATTCTGCCATCAGAGATTGCTATCAATGACAACCTTACGATTCAAGGAACGGTAAGAGATAATCTCCCTGAAGGGTGGCTCCTAAACCACTCACTCGAGGTACGTTTCAACGGTACTCTCCTAGGTACAGTTTACTCCGACTCTGATGGGGTTTGGACCATTGAGTGGACAATCCCTAACAACATTGGGCTTGGTTCGCACCCAGTTGAAATCTATGCTCCAGCACAAGGTTGGTATCGTGAAGCAAGTGCGAATGGTACCATTTGGGTTGCTCATCATTCGGACTTATTGTTGACTAGTGAAGACAACGGTGATGCTACACGCGGCACCTTCTGGAATGTTTCCGGACGCTTGTATGATTCGGATGCAATCGGTTTGCCCGGAATTTCAGGGCGAAGTGTTGACATTTTGCTTGATGGAGTATTTGTTGACACTGTAACAACTGATTCATTTGGTGAATTTGAACTATTAGTTCCAGTGAGTATGGTTTCAGCACGTGGTGAGCACACACTTTCAGCACACTATGCTGGTGAGGCATCATGGCTGGCAACTAATTCAACAACGACTTTGACTACTTGGGCTGATATTGATTGGCAATTGGTTGATAATGAGAACATCATCGTCCGTTCTTCTTCGTCTCATCCAATAATCATTGAAGGAAGAATCCTTGAGGTTGGAGGAAGTGGAAATCCAGTAGAAATGCTCGACCTTATTCTTTATTGGAATCAGAGTGACCTTGGTATTTCTGAGCAAGTTGTATGGATGGAAGATGGTAGTTTCAGTATCCAGTTAACAGCTCCACAATATATGACAGCAGGTGAAATCACATTGACTCTAAGAGCAATGGATAATACCTCAAGAAACTTCAACGGTGATCAAATCAATACATCAATCTTCGTGGTTATTCCTGTTGACTTTGAGACGGGTGTGGAGATAGTACCCTACAATGGTGACAGAGTAATCGCGTGGGTTAAGGGAACAGCTAAGGACACACAACTACCAGCCAGTGATATTGCAGTAACAGCCGTTCTGTACAATGATTCACATGGTCTTAGTAGGACTTTGACTGGACGCACAGGTGATAACGGTTCGTTCTGGTTTGAGTTTGTATCAGTCCCACCAATGGCACCTTATGGTGATGGTTCGACCTACGGTTCACTTTACATACAAATCAACTCAACTGATGAAAAGGTTGCCGAAGATGATAGAGAGCGCCTTGAAACTACTATGGAAGTAATCGTGTTATCAGCGGTAACCATTGAAGATGGAATTAGTAATTGGTTGTATGGCGGTTTAATTGCAGCAGTTCTTGGAGCAGTTGCATTCGTAGTTTATTGGCGCCGCCGCAAGCAATCTGCTATGGCAGAATTAGCAGATGTATTCGCTTACACTGCAGAACTATTGGCTGCAGGCGATGAAACTAGGGAGGCTATTTTCAACTGTTATGAAAGCCTCTGTGCAATTCTGATGCGACACCGCTTCCTACGACGTGACTTTGAGACAGTCCGTGAATTCGAGATGGCTATTCGCAAGGCATTACCAATCAACGAGGAAGCTTTGGTTGCTCTTGACAGTGTATTCGAAGAGGCAAGGTACTCTCGTCACGAAATGGGTGAGGCTCACAAGAGTCAGGCTCAGGACGCACTTGGACGAGTACTTGGCCAAATTGACGAACTTGTAGAAGTACCACTTCGCTGATTTCAAGAAACGGTTACGAACCCGTTTCCATAATCGCTTAGTTACTGAAATAGTGGTAACTAGACTAACTCAAGCGGTTGAGGCTGAGGTGCAGTTCACCACCATCCCAAGTGGCTGTTGCGAGTCGACTTCCGCTTGGTAGTGAGAAAGCCTGTTCAAATTCGTCACCATCGCGACCAGTCACATTCAATTTGAAGATTGAATTTTCACCTAATTCAGCAGC
Source organism: uncultured Candidatus Poseidoniales archaeon (assembly GCA_963997805.1). Taxonomy (GTDB): domain Archaea; phylum Thermoplasmatota; class Poseidoniia; order Poseidoniales; family Thalassarchaeaceae; genus MGIIb-Q1. The sequence goes on along the minus strand of CAXEOD010000006.1, from coordinate 4,581 downwards.
ACTAAGTTTGACACCGGATAGTTCACAGCCATGGAGTGGGAATGAGAGATGGTCATCGCTGGATTTCCCGTCAAATTTTTCCAACATTGTTTCCGTTGACAATACACCGGCAATGCGTTCAAAATTTGCTTCTACTGGTGCAAAGTTGCTTTCCATGGTCGTTTGATGAATATCATGAATCTCTTGAAGGTGTCCAAGGTCAGAGAGGAAGTTTTGGTGAAGGGATTCAGGAGAGGCACTTAGCCCCTCAGTAAAGCGTTTATCAGGTACTCCGTTGTCCTCATGTTGGTCAACTTGAATAGTGATTGGGTGCCACTTCATTGTTCTCACCTACTTACTCCGTTGAGCCCGACCTCATTGAAGCCTTCGTGTCTAATCATCTTCAATTGCTGGGTCTGGATGGCGTTTGAAGAAACGTGTTGCATGGCGACTAGTTGACTCTTCACTTGACACCGTCAAGATGTTGATGTTGGTTGGAAGTAATCGCTTGAATTGTGGCATCAATAGTCTATCTTCTAACAATAATACAAAGGCGCGGTCACCCATTTTTCGGATCGGTCTCCCCATCGCTTGCATTAGTGAGTTTACAGCAGGTTGTTGTACCGCCCAGCGATATGATTTACTGCTCCCGAATCTCTCTTCATAGTAGTCTTTTCGAGCTTTCAGTTCTTCTGATGGAGGCGGAATCTGAAGTCCAATGCAAACCACTGCATCTAACAGATTCCGATGATAATCTACGCCTTCTCCTAACTTTGCTGAGAATACCCCTGCAAGCAGGATTTTTTCTCCTGCAGAACGTGCCATGTCCATATCGCGTAGGAGTGAGTCAATACGTCCTTTTGACCAACCAGATTCCTCTTTCAGGACCCTGCGGCCGTGCCATATCTCGCCTCCAACAATCTCTTCTAACATTGCATAGGATGGGGCGAATACAGCAATATGACCCGGTGCAGCTACAGAAATTGCCCGAATATGTGCGCGAATTTTCTCATTATTTTGTGGTCCTCGCCTAGTGTATTTTGAGGTCACGCCAGTTGCAATCGCTACTGGACGTTTATCGGAAAGGAATGGGGAGGGATACTCCTTGGAAGAAATAGGTCTTGTGCTAGGTAAGGCTAGAAGTTCGCCGTACATCTCTGGTGGCGAGAGGGTTCCAGACATCAGTAAGGCTCCAGCCGCCTGTTCAAATACAGGTCCAGCCACAATTCCAGGGTCAAGTAAATGGGTGGTAAGTCGTGGTGCGTCCCCCTTACCATGGGAGAAGATGAACGCCAATGCGTTGTTCTCGCCTAATCTATCAATGAGGTTGAATAATTCTGAAAGGCGCTCGCTAGCGGTTTCTTTGCCTTCATCTAGGTCAGGGTCTAGTTCAACCTCTATTGTAGCCAATGTCTCTGAGATTTGATTTAGGCTGAGATTGTTACCACTTATATCACTGGCTAATGCTGATGATAATAGATTTAGCAGGTCTTGATTATCAATTCGAGTCTCTTCAGATTTTTCTTTGTAGAGTGATTGAGTTTGGGTTCTGAAAAAGCCTGCTAAATCCGCACGAATCCTTTCAATAGCTGCTTTGACGGCTCGCAAATTAGCATAAGTTTCAGGTCTAACATCAAACAAACCTTTCTGTTCTTTCTCTTCAAGAGTTTCAATGTGTTCTTCCATTTCAAGGCGTGCTGATAAAACCAATTCATCGTTTATTGTTCTCTGCATTCCTTTGGTGATTCTGTCGGGAAGGTTGTGTGCTTCATCAACTATGATTATGACTTCGCCCAATTTTATTCCCATCGCATCTAGTGATGCTGCCCTCACCCGCTCATGGAATAAGTGATTGTAGTCACAAACAATAATGTCTGCACCGATAGCGCTTTCACGTGCAACTTTCCACGGACATGTTGATTTGCTTTTACCATCTTCAGTGAAACTTTTTGAAACTTGAATTAGTTCATTCACATGCAGTGGTTCTTGTAGGACTTTCAACTTTAATCCTTCAACTTCCTGAAGATATGGCCGACAATGCCGGTTCTTTCTTTTGTCGGCACAGAGGCGAGAAAATATTGAAGAAAATTCCTTGCGAATGTCATCAATACACATTGATTGTTGGCCTACAATATCTACCAATTTCACTTTGTTTTGGTCGCCTTTGAGGCGTTTGTTGATGCGGCGTACCGTTTCAACAACAATGCGGTGTTGCGCCTGACGTCCAGTAAGAAAGAAGATAGTTCGTTTTTCGTTTGATGAAAATGAAGCGTCAAGTGCAGCGGAAAGAGCTGCAGCAGTTTTGCCAATTCCAGTAGGGGCGCAGGCGAGGTGACTGCCCTTGTTGACTAGGACATCATACGCTTCAGTAATCATTTCTGCTTGGCCTGGTCGTAATTCTTCATGTGCGAGATAACCGGGTATTCTAGGTTCATCTGCCACCATGAGTTTGACCGGCGATTCGGACGCTCAATAAGGTTGGGTATTTTCCCTGCTTGATGGTATCATAGAGAGCCTATCGGCCTGACTCTATTTGGGGGGCCCCGTTAGGGGCCGGGGTATAACGAATCAAAGTTCGTCGTGAGGGGGTGTTCCCGCATATGCGGGAACGGGGGTATTGTTTGAATTTGCTACTGAAATGACTGAGTGGCGGGCACGGAGACGTAGATTGAATATCCCCAGAGTGGGGGCGGGGGGGTTTTCACACCCCCCCTGGTTCTTCTTGGTGTGCATCCCATTGCTCACTTTCTCTCACCCTTTTACTCAGTATGGTCCTCATGAGAACCTCGAAGATCAATTTTCTTCAGGACATTTAGAGCACCTGTAACTCTAGTGTCCATTTTTTCTGTTTGTTGCTCCAGAAGCAGTCCAATTCCAAGCGCCATTGCGGAACTTGCATCCATTTCAAGCATCTGTTCTAGAATTTTCAATTGTTGTGATACGCCTTCACTGATTCTGATAGTCTGTCGGCGGCCAACATTTCCAGCAGCTGTCTCATCTAACAACTTGTGAAGTCCGCGACGTAATACATCGCTACGGTTACGCATTCCGTCAAACCCAACGCGGCGCTCAATTTCGAAGATTTCCTCTTCGGTGAGGCGCACTGAAACCATCTGACTTGGACTGCCCATCTGTTTCTCTCCGACCTTTCCACGGAGGGTGGGGTATATTATCCTGTCTTACGAAGTTAATACAATGTCATACAGATTTAGGTGAAGTGTAATGCAACGTAGTACAATGATTTGGTTGATAAAAAAGGCAAATAACCTAGAAATGCCGATTTTTGTAATACACACAAACGGAAACATGTTTTCCAACCGACAATGTTTGGTCATTTCTCTAATTCAGCTCGTAATCTTTTCACAGCATTAGCCAAGATCACATGTTTTGTCTTTGCCTCAGTTTCTAACTCTCTTATTAGTTCAAGTGGGGAGACCTTTAATTCCCACAAATGTCGAGGTCTGCCCTTTCCGCTCACGGCACCTTGGGTTGACAATACCCAGCCTCGAAAACGACACTGTTTCAATCCACTAGAAACCTGGCTAACTGACAGTCCACAGTCTTCTGATAATTGTTTGATTGTAAGATAATTATTGTTTGATAATGATGAAACAACTTTGGCTACACTTTGAGGGTGACCGGCTGCAGAAAGAACTTCGGGGGGGATGTTTCCCTTCACTTCACTCGGCCCCCCATATGTGCGGAAAGGGGGGTGCTGATATATGATTTCAGATGAAATGCTGGTTTGATGGCCCTCTGGCTACTGTAATGAGTCTAAGGTCACCGTCAAATAGCGGAGGCGATTGGCGTTGTTCATGACGCACACTGCGAGTCGTGGATTGATGGTCTATCTTAGAACCTTGAGAGTGGCGATGGAAGATAAAATTGTCACAGATGATGAAATGGCAATTCTCAATATTTTGGCCAACTGTATTGGGCTAGATGAAGAATCTGCAAAGTTCGCTAGTGCTATTCTAAACCAGATTGAGATATCACCAATTACATCGGCCCAGGAAGATGAATGGTCAAAGCGTCACATCGGTGATGCAACGTGTTACCAATCTGCATTGATAGCAGCCCTTGATGACGATGTGATTAGTGATGATGAGATGGCAATGCTTGATTGCTTACGGCGAGCAATGGGACTCCAACCAAATGAACATGCGTTGGTTGAGGAATCTGTTAGAGAGATGATAGTAAATCAAGGCGATAATCGATTGATGGCTAGATTAGAGTCTTACCTAACATCATTCCCAGGTGTTTGAGTCGCTAAAAAGTACGGCGAAAGGTTCTATTCTTCCTACCCCGCGTGCGCGTGAGGGATGACTATGAGTGACGGGCCAACTGCTGGACGGGGAATGTTTGCTAAATCGGCAATTTTAGTCGCAATATTCATATTTTCAATCATGTCAACCATGATTCAGAATGCAGAATTAGCCGATGAATCTGTCATAAATTTCACTTCACCTCAGGAGACTTTACTGTGGGGTGAATCTGTGGCAGGTAGTTCTAGTACTGACTCAGTTGAAGCAATAGAAATGGATGCATTTGGAAATACCTATGTCTGTGGTTATTTTTACAACAATGCTATATTTGGAAATA
>CAXEOD010000005.1:0-40891 GCA_963997805.1 uncultured Candidatus Poseidoniales archaeon | reverse complement strand
CCAATGCCGCTCGCACCGTCTCAGCCACTAAGCTAAGGCGGTCAACATCTGCTTCAGACTTCTCAACTACTGAACTACCAGCCATCTTACCGCCAAATTGTGGCCTGTTTGTTCTGGTTGAGCCTCCAACCATCGCACCACTTCCTTCAACCACTGAGCCAGTTCGAGTTACCATTCTCACGCCACCCATGTGGCGACGGGCAACATCCATTGATTCAACGATTAGAGTATCGCGTACTACATTGATGACTGCGAGTTCAATTGAATTATCGTACTCCAACAAATCAGAAGCGAATCCCACTACACCGGGTTGGCGTGAAACCATCACAGAACGGCCACCTGGGCGGCGAGACTGTAAACGATTCAACGGTAGGAAAGTTGCCCTACCCGCCCTGTTCTTTCGTAGCCAAGAAATACACTGGGAAGCAGTTTCATCATCACGGACTACAATACTATTCATTCCGCCACCCATTGCGTAAGCGAGGGCTTCTTCATCCCGAGAATCTTTAGGTGAACAAAGTTCTGACATTGAGCCGAGTATCCCTCTAACATCTCCAGAATCCCTGAGGTCCAATACAGCCTTCACTGCGCGGGCCATGCCAGTAGTGCTACCACTTCGATTCTCAAGTTCACCACGAGCTCTGACCAAGGCCATCTCCGCATCTCGTAATTGCTCCTCTGATCTTTGCACATCATCAAGCAACCCCCGTTCTTGGCGTTGGATTCTTGCTAACTCTTCAGCCAATTTTGTGCGGTCCTGTTCTGGTGCATTAGCATCTAAGTCTTCACCTTGAAGTAAAAGGTCATCGCGATTCAATCTTGCTTCATCAAGAGCGCCCTCTAGGTCTGCAAGTTGTTGGTGCAAAAATTCTACATTCTGAGTTTCAGCACCGACATTTAGTATTGTTTTATTCTCAACTTCTTGCGTCTTTTCAACTGCTTCGGTTGCTTTACCGAAAGCACGGTTGAGTTCGTGTACTACTTTATCTCCTGAATCAAGGGCAGACCGAGCATCTTCTTCAACATCTGCAGCATCTTGAAGGTCCTCTTCTGCCTGATTGAGTGTTGCTCTTGCTGAATCTAGAGATTCTTCATGATTGGTTAGTGCTTGTTCGGCTTCAACTTGTTCTGCAAGGAGAACTTCTTGTTCATCACCTGCATCGTCTATGTCTTCCTTCAAACTAGAAATACGGTCTTTCCTAGTTTCAACTTCAACTTCCAATCGACGCTGTTGGTCGCCTAATTTTTTTCCATCATCGCCAAGCACTTCGTTCAATTGGCGCTGGATTTCAGCCAACTCGTCATCAATCGACAATTCTTGCTTGTTATCAGCTTCAATCTCTTTACCGATATCGCTGAGACGGAGGATGTAGTTACCCCGCTCATCGGTAACCAACTCAATTTCTTCCAATCGGCTGCGGTGGCGAGAGTGCATCAAAGTTCTACGAGCGGTTTCTAATGATTCCTTTAAATCACGATATTTCATCGCTTGCTCACGTTCTTTAGCCAGGGTTTTGATTCGCTTGTTGATTTCATCTTCTAACAGAGTAATCTGTTCTAGATACTGCTCAACTTTGTCACGCTGGCGATTTGCCTTACGAATCTCATCATCATAGGAAGTCACACCTGCAACATTTTCAAGCACCTTACGGCGAGCCCTATCAGTCATGGTAGCGAGGTGGGTAACATCACCTTGGAGTACGATATTGTAACCATCCCCTCTAGCACCTGCTCCCGTCAAGAGACGTCGGAATTCAGTTGCAGTAGAAGGCCTCTCATTGAGGTAGTAAGCAGAGTTTGGGTTGCCTTTACGACTTAGCCTGACAGTTCTTGTCAGGAGAACCTCGTCTGTGTCAACCTTCAATCTTCGATTTCCAGAGGAATCTTTTGGGTTGTTGAAAATCAGGGTGACTTTGCAATTTTTTGCAGCCTTGCCGCGGTTACCGCCATTGAAAATAAGTTGGCCAACATTTTCAGCGCGTAGGCTTTTCGAACTTTTCGCCCCTAACACGAACTGTAGTGCATCACCACAATTTGATTTACCCGAACCATTAGGCCCAGTTATCCCTGTAAAACCGACTTCAAACGGTATTACAACTTCTCCTTTGAACGATTTAAAATTCTCCATTTCTATTGCTTTCAGATGCAAGTATCCCATCCCCTGCTTTTTGGCCGCGAAACGCGACCACGAATTCTTCGGGGGATTTCAAGGGGCTATAAATGATAGTGGTCCGACACGCGCGGCAGGACGGTTTCAAGACCTCAATTTAAGCGCCGTCAAGCGTTTCATAGATTCTATCAACAACTCGCAATAATATCACGAGAAACCACTTTTCTCAGTAGTTCATTCTCACACAACAATTCATGAGAATGGAATTAAATTAAATCTTGCTGGGTAAAACCACCCATCTCACATGAATTCGCCTTTGAAATCACATTGTGTGCAACCTTGGCCATTGCAATAATGGCACGTGCGACCTACTGAAATATCGTCACTTGTACTAGTGCCAAGTTGAAAGATATCCTCGTACTGATCTAGTGAGAGTGCTGAACGAAGGTCACCGACGGTCATCACGCCTCCTTTCTCGGAGCCTTTATCCTTCTTTTCAAGCGAGCCGCGGAAGTCACTAGCGCCTGCCATTTGCCATGGTTCAGTAAACTCAGACTTTGGCCTTGACTTAAGGCGACGTACCGCCTTTTTGATGACCATTACACCCAAAATCAGGAGTGAAACTTCAACAATGAATGCAGGCATCGGAATCCCTAGAACCAGTGCCCAATCAAGAGGTTGTCCCTCAGTTGTGAGCAGACCAATCGCATCACAAACTGCGATTGTGATTAAACTAACACCTAAAACTAGACGCAGCCGAGCCATATTTTTTGACCAACCTCGTGAAATTCTTAATTTGCCTGATTGCTTCAATGCAGATATTGGTGCTGAAATTGAAAACACGAATCCAACTGCTGCAATAATGATATCAATTGCGTAATATGTTCCCAAAGGAGATAGGCATTCATTGCTTTGATGGTCTGCCAAATCAGCGTTGATGACTTCCCTATCACAATTACCAGATAAGATTTCAATGATTTCCATTTTGTAATGAACTAGTTGGTCTGGATACTGAAAGTAGTACAATCCAACTTCAACATTGTAAATCACAAATGACAGTAGAAGTACCCCGACGATGGCGAGAATCAACGGCTTCGCCTTTGTCACAATTGATAAGGCGCCATTGGAGATTGTTAGTAGTTTTGTAACATCGGAAGTAAAACACAACTCTCCTGCACCAGAATATAGGATGCCGAAGAGCAACATTCAATTCATATGGGCTAGAGGCGATGACCCGGAGGGCTAAGTGTGGTAGATGTAACCATAGTCGGCTCAGGTATCGCCGGCCTCTTCGTTGCAACTCGTTGTGCCAGGGCTGGGCAAAATGTTGCACTAGTAACTAAACAACGGCTTTCAGACTCGTCAACCAACCGTGCTCAAGGTGGTATTGCAGGGGTTTTAGACACCGATAATTCAGAAGCAGTTGAGGCACATATTCGTGACACTCTAGAGGCTGGAGCGGGGATTGGCGATGAAAGAATAGTACGCATGGTGGTTCAGGAGGCAGCAGCAAGAATCCAAGATTTGATAACTGAAGGGGTAAACTTCGACAAAGAAGAGACTGGTGCTTACGATTTAGCCATGGAAGGGGGACACAAAGAACGCCGCATCCTACACACTAAAGATGCAACTGGGGCTGAAATAGAACGCGCATTGATTGCGTCTTGTCACTCAGAGGAGAGGATTAAAATCTACGAAGATTGCCTTGCTCTTGACCTTATTTTAGATGACAGAGATTCAGATGAAAGAAAAGTCGCTGGTTTATGGTGCCTCAATTCTGATGGTTCTGTTTTTACTCTGCCAAGCCGCACTGTTCTAATTGCCACCGGAGGTGCTGGACAGTTATGGCGGCACACAACAAATCCATCGGTTGCAACAGGAGATGGAATCGCTATGGCTGTCAGAGCTGGCGCTGCTGTTGCTGACCTAGAATTCGCCCAATTTCATCCCACAGCATACAGCAACGGAGATTCAAATCCGTTCCTGATTTCAGAGGCAGTAAGAGGCGATGGTGCAGTCTTGATGACCGCAGAAGACCTTGACAACTGGCATCAAGCCAAGCAAACTGACTCAAACGCTGACCCAAACGATTTCTCATTTATACGCAAAACTGATGCACGGGGAAGTCTTGCCACTCGCGACATTGTCGCAAGGGCGATTGATACTGAATTGAAACGCAGTGGCCGCCACCATGTATTGCTAGTAACTGAGCATTTAGATGCTGAGCATCTTGCAACTAGATTCCCAAATATAGCAGGTAAAATGCTTGAAAATGGCTTAAGAATCGGCATTGATGCAATCCCTGTAGCACCTGCAGCCCACTACATTGTAGGAGGATTAGCGGTTAATGAATGGGGGGAAGTTTGGCAACGTGACCTCAACTCTGATGACCCAACATTCAGTAAGAAAAGTGACAGATTAGTTGACGGCTTATTTGCAATTGGCGAAACTGCATGCACAGGGCTTCACGGGGCTAACCGACTAGCCAGTAACTCATTGCTTGAGGCGGTGGTATTCTCTCACCGAGCAGGGATTAGGGTGCTTGAGTGGCTAGAGACTGGAGGGGAAGAAAAAACCAACCTACCTGAGTGGCGAGCTGAAGGGCTTGCTGACCTAGAGGAACATGCACCTTTGGTCCACGACCGAGCACAACTGCGCTCCACCATGAGTGATGACCTCGGGCTAGTGAAGAGTAACAGGAGAATGGAAAGAGCACAAAGGAGATTGGCTCTGCTCAATGAGGAAGTTGAACTCATTTGGCAGCGTTGTCTACCCTCTAGGGAAATTGTTGAGTTGAGAAATATGGTGCAATTAGCACAGATGATTATGTCTGCTTCTTTGGCTAGAAAAGTCAATGTTGGGCTTCACTACAACCTTGACCTTACCTAGAGGGTAGGGGCTGAGCAGCGCCCCAGTCACCCGGTTTTTGTTGAATGCTCAATTCCTTTCACAAGCGTCAACAACTGTTGGTTCAACGGCGTTGGAATCCCTAATTCCTCACCCCGCCTAACAACCTCTCCACAAAGCGAGTCAATCTCAGTTATTCTCCCAGCCATTACATCCTGCAACATTGAACAACGGTTAGTCGCAGTAGCCTCAAGAACTCTTTTCAGTTCAGGCCCACAATCAAAGAAGGACATATCAACTCCTTCTGCAGTTGCTACTTGAAACGCTTCTAACATTGCTGAAAGCGCTTGCTCATGCAGATCTGGCCGCGCCAACAACTCGCCATTTCTGACCCCACAAATTGCCGCTAAAGGGTTGATTGCAACATTAATCAGAAGTTTTTGCCAAAGCATCTCAGCACAATCAAATTCCCATTCTGGATTCAGTCCTGAAATATCCAATAAGTTCAGCAAATCGTCAACTCTCCGGTCATCAGGAGTAAGGTCTGATTCATCAAGAGAAGCAAGGCGTACCGCACCACGTCCAGTCCACTGTACCTCACCTGGACCATTTCTCATAGCCGCATGCGTTGTGCAACCAGCCAACACTCGGTGTTTACCAAGCCGAGCCACTAACCTCTCCGCATGACCCATACCGTTTTGCACACTAATTGCAATTCCATTCGGGCGCAACAGTATCTCGGCAGCGACGGCTAAAGCCGGTGTTGAGTTTGATTTGCCGCAGATGATTGCAACATCTGCGCAACTGTAGAGTGGTTCAATTATTTCTAAATCTGAAACTACCCAGCGGTCTGGTTGATGGTGCTCAACATCACCTTCAATAGTCGTGAAAATTATTCCTGTTGATGCCAAAGCAGCACTTTGGGAACCGCGTGAGTAGAGAATCAAATCAACATCTGTTTTTGCAAAAGCAGAGGCAAAAAGAGAACCAATTGCTCCGACTCCAAGGATTGCAACTCGCAAGTTCAAGCCTCCGAAATAATGCATTCGACTTGGCCATCAGTCTGGTCAATATCAGCACCCTGATAGCACCATGAGCCGAAATTCAGCCTGATTGAATCAGTAACACCTGATTCTTCATGTAAAGAAAGCCAAGCAACTTGTAATACCTCGTTTGAGTCAAAAGACTGAGTCAAATCTAGTTGTATTGACGCTCCAGGTGGAATTGTAACGCCAGAAGAATCAGCCCATCCTGTGTCTGTATCGTCTAGTCCATGATGACTCATGGTGACAATTACAATTGAGGTGTTTCCAAGATTGATAAACTCCCATTCTCCACTTGCCAGTGGCTTGTCAACCCATGCCCAGGTGACTTCTTCTCCAAGTCGCAATGCTAGGCTTGGTCCTGAAGCAGTAGTGAAGTTCGCTCGCAAAGGTGGAATCATGTCACCATCACAAGCTGACACTACACCTCCAATTGGCGGAATAAAGTGCATCTGATTATCACCATCAACATCTGGGATAATCACTTCATTCCTAGTTTCTACATTCCAAGTTACCTCGCCATCTACTAGGCCTGGCTCCCGAGCAATATTGGTGCAGACGTCGTCGCCTTCGCCCCATGCCACATGACTTCCCGCTGACAACCAAGACGGGGTTTGCTCAGATTTACCTTCTAATAACCAACCTTCATTGGGGATAGGTAGAGTGTAGGTTGGATTCTGTAATCTCAGTGGCCATTGAGTTTCTTCTCCTTCATCACTGATGAATGATAGAGGTAAAATCTGTCCAAAGTCATCAGATTCTAGAACCATCCTACCGTGATTAGGACCGCTTACACAAATTTCTGGCTCGCTATCTGTTGTGAAAATCCCATCTGTTGGAGTCGTAACGGCCCATAGAAGGGCTGAGGTTGAGAGATTTCCTGCCATTTGGCCATCACTAAAAGTGAGGTTCGTGCAGGCTAGGAGACCATCAAAAGTAGGCTCAAGTTGCCAATGTGCTTGAATTGGTGAAACCGCTATTTCAGGGTTTAAAATGATGGTTTTTACCGACCGTTCCGAGCCTGCATCAATGATGAATTGTAGCACAGTTGGCAACAACATCGTGCTATTGTTAGAGATTGAGGCTGTAAGAGTCGCTTCACCATCATTTAGCAAATCAACATTGCCAACATCACATGTTGTGGGCAGCGCTATATTTTCAGAACCGCAATCAATTGCTAGATTCCAATCCGGCCGTGGAGGGTCAGCCCAAACCGATACTTGCACGAATCGTTGTGAAATCCCTACCATCTCGAAATCAAGTGTGTGTGACCATTCTTCGTCAACCTGTAATTCTAGTTCATCAACCCATTCAAGGGCCAATCCTTCCTCCCAATTTTCGTAAGGTGAAACTGCTGCAAATCCTGGGAAGGTGAGCATCAGAGCGAATGCGACACTGATGAAAACTCGGAATCCATATCTACTGTCTAATTCAGTTACATCATCAGTAATAAGGCCGGCTGAAGTGATCGATTGTTCGCTAAACATCCGCCAAACCCCAAGTGAAATTACGATTAACCAAGGCATATATCCTGATGTGAGTAAAATTATCACCGCAGCAAACAAAAATAAGCCATAAAGAGCAAACTCAGTGCCAGAATCAGTCATCGTTTCTCGCCCAAAAATCGCCCATACCAATCGGTAACCGGGGAACCCAGGGATAGGCAATAATAGAATCCAACCAAATGTCATCAGTGATTGGCCAGCTAATGCTAGCGGATGTAACCAAACAGTACGAACCGCGATTTCTTCAGGTGTAATGAAGAATGAAACGATGAGATTAGTGATTGAATTAAGTTGTATTATTGCCGGCATATCTACGAAATCTACTGGATTATTTGCTGTCATAAGAATTCCAACAACGGAAAAAACTAGACCTGATGTGATGAAACACATCGGCGTTACAACACCGGAAATCAACATACCTCGCCGATTTGCCCAAGCAACAGTTTGCATGAATTTTTGATTCATGAAGAAAAATAAGCCAAACGGCCAAATGATGACTGCTTTGCTGACAAACATGATTGGGGAAATCGCCACAAGAAAGTGGCCAACATCAACGCCATGCTTCTGAAAAATATTCTTTCTGATTACTGAGGTAATCGCAATCGCAGTCATCAACGGGGCACAGAAATAAATCGCTGAAGACTGCAACACTGCGGTATCATACCAATTTACACTACTATCCTGATGTGCTATCCAAGACGCACCAAGAGTGAGGCTAAACAGAGTTGCTAATACCCAAAATAAGGTTTGTACTAAGGGGGTTTGGTCAGGATGTCTGTCACTTGGTAAGTCAATGAGAGTTAGAACATAAGGTTCACCAACATCAAGCAATGCTCTCCATTCATGCTCGTGTAAATGTTCATCCAATTGCGCAACTGCTTCACTAGCAGTGCCTTCAATGGGAGTTACCTGCCAAGATGGAAAGGGACCTAACTCATCCCTCAACCGTCTGAAGTGGCGATCAATTATATGTTCAAGAAGTTCAAGACTGCTCCATGCTTTCTTCTGAAGCAAGAGTGGTTTGAGTTGCTCCTCATCCTCAGACATGCACTGCCTCCACAACACGGGGAAGGCTCATGCCGTATCAACCCTTGACCAATTAATCCACTCTGTAAGAGTGGAAATGTTTTCAAAAATCCGATTGCTTGAGAAGCGAATCACTTGTTCTTGAATCGCTTGAGACGGAAAGTTTCCTCTCTTTCCATTTCTTCAAGTCGGAGTTGGATGAATGCCTGTGCATCTAGCATCTCAGGAATCACCTTGAACTCCAGAGCGTTTACACGGCGCTTGGTTGCTTCAATCTCAACAAGTAATCGCTTGAGAGTAGATTCCATCTCTGCTGCTTTTACAATGCTCTCAATCAGAGTGCCATACGAATCAGCTGCCTCATCCAAGTAAGGTGAACCGCCTATTAGTCCAAGACCGCGTTCTTGCAAAGATTGTGAGAGGTACTTGCCCTCCACTTTTGGAACCACGACACCCATGATGTTGTGGCGAATGACCTCGACCTCTGGGCTTTGTGCTACTGCTATTGCAGCACTCTTTACTGCCAAACCACCTTCAATTGAACTTGCCAAATTGATTGCCTGCTTTGCTTCGATATAGGTTGCAACAAGTGCTTGCTTAGCCTCAATCATCTCGGATAAAAGTACTCGGAATTCGTAGAACAGCCCGTCTCGCTTCAACTTCAAGAGATTGTAACCATTTTTTGTCTGCTTAATTCGGCGTTTCAGGTTAATCAGTTCACTTCGCGTTGGTTTGATATCCAATGCCATTTCCTAACCCCCCCTTACATCCGTTCTAAGTTTCCATCACCAAAAATCACTCTTTCTTGTCAGTTGGATGATACTTGTCAATCCATTGCTGGTCAAGCCTGACTAGGTACTTTGTCTCAATTGTAGACATTAGTTCCCAGCACAAGTCAAGAGTTTCATCGATGCTTCGGTCTTCGTATCGACCTTGGCGCAGGAACTTGTCCTCAAACAATCCTGAGAAAGCCAACAATTGCTTGTCACGCTCATTTAGTGCATCTTCACCGACAATCGCTACAAGACCGCGCAATTCACGCCCTTGTGCATATGCAGCATACATCTGGTCAGAAACCGACTTGTGGTCTTCTCGAGTAGTCTTCTCACCGATTGTACCACCCATCAGGCGGGACAAACTTGGCAGAACGTTGATTGGTGGATAGATACCACTTCCATGTAACTCTCTTGAAATCACAATCTGGCCTTCAGTAATATATCCTGAAAGGTCAGGGATTGGGTGGGTAATATCGTCACCAGGCATGGTAAGGATAGGGAATTGAGTAATTGACCCCTTCTTCCCCTTCACTAGTCCTGCACGTTCGTACAACATTGCTAGGTCAGTGTACATGTAACCAGGGTAACCACGTCGTCCTGGAACCTCTTCTCGAGCCGCTCCAATTTGACGCAGTGCGTCACAGTAGTTGGTAACGTCAGTGTAAATTACTAGCACGTGGTAATCTTGCTCGAAAGCGAGATACTCTGCAGCAGTTAGAGCAAGTCTTGGTGTGATAAGTCGCTCAACTGCTGGGTCGTCGGCTAGGTTGACGAACAGAACCGCGTTTTCTAGTGCACCTGTGCGCTCCAAATCGCTTCTGAAGAAATTGTATTCTTCTGCAGTAATTCCCATTGCACAGAATACGACAATGAATTCTTCATCGCTTGCAGTCAACTTTGCTTGACGAGCAATTTGCAGAGCGATGTCGTTGTGTGGTAGACCAGATGCGCTGAAGATAGGCAATTTCTGTCCGCGTACAAGCGTTGTACAGCAGTCAATTGCACTGATTCCAGTCTGGATAAAGTCGTGTGGACTCTGACGAGCATACGGATTGATTGCAGCACCGATAATGTCTGCTTTCCCTTCAGCAATAATTTCTGGACCGCCGTCACGAGGGCGGCCAGCACCGTCTAGAATTCTACCGATTAGGTCCTTACTAACTGGGAGTTTGAAAACATCACCAAGGAACTTGACGCCTGTTGTTCTATCAACTCCTGCGGTCCCTTCGAAAACTTGTACAACCACCAGATCATCGCTGGTGTCGAGAACTTGTCCGTTCTTCATGCTGCCATCATTTAGACGCAATTCAACGATTTCTCCGAATGCGACTGGCTCTGTCTTGTTCAGGAACACGAGTGGTCCCTTAACGTCTGTAATAGTACGATATTCTTTTCCTGCCATCTAAATTCCCCCTTAATTCTCCTCCGCCGCAGCGGCAATTTCTTTTGTCATTTCAGCAACTAAGCCTTCAATTCGGTCAAGATAATTTTCTTCAAATCTTGCGCGCATCAAATTACTACGGGCTGGAACGTTAACAACATCCTCAAGCATTCCACCTGATTCAATCGCCATCTTGGCTTCTCTCTGGAATGTCAAAATTGCCTTTGCCATGTGGTATTGCTGTTCAACACCAGTGAAACAGTCAATTTCATGGAATGCATTCTGTTGTAGGAAGTATTCGCGAATCATTCGTGCAACTTCTAGAGTCAACTGTTGGTCAACTGGTAAAGCATCAGAACCTACCAACTGTACAATCTCTTGCAACTCCGCTTCAATTTGAAGCAAACCGCTGATTTCAGTCCGAATCTCAGGGAAGTCAGGCGCAATGTTGTCCTTGAACCACTGGTCAAGTGACTGTGGGTACAAAGAGTACGAATTTAGCCAGTTGATTGCCGGGAAGTGACGCTGCCTTGCGAGAGGTGCGTCAAGACCCCAGAAAACCTTCACAATACGAAGAGTACCTTGACTGACAGGCTCGGAAATGTCACCACCAGGTGGAGACACAGCGCCAATTACTGTAACTGAACCATCTTCACCCTCAAGAGTTTCAACACGGCCAGCGCGCTCGTAGAACTCAGCAAGTCTGCTGGATAGGTAAGCAGGATAACCCTCCTCACCAGGCATCTCTTCAAGACGTGAAGATATCTCACGCATTGCTTCTGCCCAGCGGCTGGTAGAATCTGCCATTAGAGCAACATCGTAACCCATGTCACGGAAATATTCTGCAATTGTGATTCCTGTGTAAACAGATGCTTCACGAGCAGCTACAGGCATGTTAGAAGTATTTGCAATCATAACTGTTCTGTTCATTAGAGGCTTACCTGTGTTTGGATCAATCAAGTGAGGGAATTCGTCCAACACTTCTGTCATCTCGTTACCTCGCTCACCACAACCAATGTAAACAACAATTTGTGCATCGGAGTACTTTGCTAGTGATTGCTGCGTCACAGTCTTTCCAGAACCAAAAGGCCCTGGAATACCTGCTGCTCCACCCTTTGCAAGTGGGAACAAGAAGTCAAGGATTCTCATGCCAGTCACTAGAGGAGTGTCTGGCGCATACTTCTGCTTGTATGGGCGAGGTGCACGGACTGGCCAGCGCTGCATCATTGCAATCTCTGTGCCATCATCAAGTACACAGACAGTTTCTGATACTGTGTAATCTCCACCTTTGATACTCTTAATTGTACCACTCATGTTTGGAGGAATCATGATTTTATGGGAGATTGTTTCAGTCTCTTGAACGGTGCCAATTACTTGGCCACCCTCAACTTTGTCTCCCTTCTTAGCAGTAGCCACAAAGGCCCACTTTCTCTCTTGGTCAAGACCGTCTGCATCAACACCTCTGGTGATGAACGTACCCATCTTCTCAAGGAGAATTGGTAGAGGCCGCTGTATCCCATCATAAATCTGGGTCAACAGACCAGGTCCCAACTGTACCGACAAGGTTTGGCCGGTGTTTGTAACCGGTTCACCAGGGCGTACACCCGAGGTATCTTCATACACTTGAATGACCGCTTTTTCGCCGTGCAATTCGATAACTTCACCCATTAGGCCTTCGTCACCGACTCGTACCACGTCGTACATTTTCGCGTCCAATCCAATTGCTGTCACTACTGGTCCAGATATTCTGTATATTTGTCCATTTTTACTCATTTCATCACTTCCTTCAAATTATTTTTTGAGTTTCACTTCCAGAGGTCAACGCCTATTGCACTCTTTATCTGCTCCCGCAGGGTGTTATCCTGCTCGGTGCCGATGCCAAGAAACGTCGGAGATATGCTGTCCGACAGCTGGATGCGAAGCCTGTCGGGCATCTTGATAAGGTCAGTAGCATCAATCACGACGATACCGACCTCATTGTCATTGAGGAGTTGGCGTAAATCCTTCTCCATCTCCTCATCATTTGGCGGGTTTAGTATGCGGGTTACTCCCGCAAGTTGGAATCCAAGGCTGAATTCTGGTGTGCCTACTACTGCTATCTCCATGTCATTCCCTCCTTAAATTCTCAAATGGGCTTCAATGACTTCATCAGAAAGGCCCGCTGCCCTTCCACGAATCATCATGCGCAGGTTAGAAACCTCGCAAGCCTTTCGTTCTACATAGTTGATTACAGGGAAAGCCGAAAGAGGATTCAATGCCGCCATTCGGTTCAGCATAACCATACGTTGGTCAACTAAGTTGTTCACTATTGGGTCAAGTGTGCCCCTCTCGCGTGAAGCGATAAGAGCATCATCAAAGCCACTATCATTGAAATTCTGTGCTCTACGTAATATCTCAATCAACGCTTCCTCAGTTTCTGCTTCTGCAGCCTGTCTTAGAGTCGTTGAATTGAGAGCATGACCACCTTTCAACATTAATTCGTTCCTTTTCTCCGAAGAGAAGCCCTGTTTCAGGGCGCGGAATAAATTAATCACATTTCGATGGTCAATTTCAGTACGCAGGTACTTGAGTAACTGTGGGTGACTACTTGCACCTGCTCGTAACTTCTCAGAAGCATCATGGTAGTATTGCCTGTCAAGAGCATCTTCCAAAGCCATCAAGTTGTTACTATCCTCAACTGATGACAATGCCTTGCCGAACTTTGTCCCAGACAGTGCTGAGACCGCATCGGCAAGGGTGTTTGAATTCTTTACAAGTTCTAGCCACTGGCTGTTAGCTTGATTCTCTGCTGGGAGCACTTGACTTGATACCATCTCATCTGATACTCCACTACGCACAGCCCGCAGAGCTGTCTTTACTTTCTGGTAGGTGTATCTCTCAACATAGATAGATACCAAATCGCCAAGGTGTCCTTGACAGAATCTGAGTACTTGATTCAAGTCTCGGTCCATATTGTGATTTAGTGCCGCCTCAACCAGGTCTGCACCGCTGAGCCGGGTAGCATACAGGTCTAAATCAGCCCTGTAACCCATTTCAGAAATGCTGGAAGCCATAGCATCGGGTTCCTGCAACAATAATTGTCGCATTTGTATTGAGTCAATTAAGCCAGCCTTACGCGCTTTACTACGCGCAGAGGCATTTGCCCAATTTGACTTGCCACGAGATACCGATGCCATAACTAATCCACCATCCGCTTAGACGTCTCCGAAAAGTATTGATGTCACGCTTGAGAGACATGATTTCCATGAATCTTCTAAACGTCCATCAAAGCGGTAATCAAGAACGACTGAGCCGTCCCCAGTTTCCAGCACAAACCCACCTAAGCCCTCAACATCGTTTCCGAAGTCAAAACCTGGGTTGGCCTTTTCTAATGCCGGTCGGTCAATACCAACCGGACGTATGATCATGCCTTTTTCCGCTTCACCTTTGGCTTGAGCGAGAAGTACTTTGATTAGCCCTGCTCGACCCTTCATGCCAGAGGAACCTACCTGTTCACGTATTACGTCCCATGTGGTATCCAACTCTTCGCGCCTTGCGATAAGTTGTGCCTTTTGGTTAGCCTGTCGTGCACTTGCAACTGTTTCAGTCTTAATCTGGGAACTCTCACGAACAGCACGAGAATTGATATCCTCACTGTGCGAATTCGCCTCAGCCTTTGCTTCATTGAGAATTCCCTTGGCTTCTGTTTTGGCTGCGTCGGTGATACCCTTCGCCTCCTTTTTCGCCGCAATGGCGATTTCGCTTGCCAACGCTTCTAGCGTCATTTCAGTTCATCCTCCTCCAATTCTCCAATTACGATTTACTCACAACAAGAACATTGCAAGGAATCCGAACAACACAACGGTCTCAGGTAGTACAGTGAACAGTAGACCAGTACCGAATTTTGAACTGTCTTCTGCAATCATTCCGACTGCTGCAGCCCCAATCTGTCCTTGTCCAAGACCTGTTCCAATTCCACAACCTGCAAGTGCGATACCCGCACCCAACTTTGCCATTGTATCCTTCTCAGCTATTTCGTCAGCGGTTTGTCCACTAACTACTCCAGCAATCAGGCTGATGCTCATTAAAACAAGCATCAAACGCATTCCTCTTACCATATTTATTTTCATATTTATTTCCTCCATTTTTTCCATGCTTTGCATAGGAATCTGATATATTATTGCTCAACCTCCACAGTTCGAGCTGTAAACCCAAATGGTGAGAACTTCTCACCTAGAACCTCATAGAATTGTTTCATCCACTCAACCAAGTGAAGTCGAGCGGCGTGGATGTTAGGGCTAACAACACCTAGTAACCAAGCGAACCCTTGAACAACCAACCAACCAAAGAATAGGACAATTAGTAGGAAAATACTGCTACCTACACCAAATGCGAAACCAAGACCTCCTGAGATAACAAATCCTGCTAGGAGTTGCATCTTGAAACTAAGTTGTGGGACGCTTACCTTGAGCATCTTAAGAACAAATGGCAGTATCATTGGCAAAAGAATTGCAGCCAGAATAAATCCACTAACGTCCTGATGAGATAAATCGTTAATCAGTCCCACCATTCCAGTACCGTGACCATCTTCCATATGTCCATAAATCATATGATTCCCAGTCTCAGCGATTTTGACACCCACAATACCTACTGCGAATAAACGCACATAGGATACGACTGTTGACATCATACCAATTCCCTCAATAGGACCCAACATCGCAGCGATGGCAAGTGGCATGCCGTGGAATTTGTAAGAAGCATAAATCAACATCAATACACCGATACCAGCAATGATGCCGCCAATAAGTTGCATCTGAGAAAGGAAGTCAAGATAGCCTTGGCCGTGATCACCTTTCAGCCCAAGGAAGGCATATGCAAAGAAGAATCCACCAACCAATATTGCAATCCAAGAGCCTTTGTCAAAGAAGGCAACTGATGGCCCAACATTCCCATGTGAATCGCCGTAAAGCCATGAATCTCGGAATCCGATTGCCAATCCTAACAAGGTGTGGAAAACACCCATGTAAATTGTTAGCAGAATTAAATCCTCAAGATTACCACCAACAGATGCCATTGTGACTCTGTGGAATGGATATGAGAAGGCAGCACCGAAAGGAAGTCCGTGCTCAATTCCAGCGAAAGCAAAGAAACTCAACTCACTAGTTGACCAGTGGAATGCTCCACCATTTGGATAGAATATTGTTGGCCATGTTGCCCAAGCAGGTGCTTCAGAAGCTGTCCAGTGCCAGTGCCCATGTGCGGCCTCGCACGCGTGGGCGCTAACAATCGTTCCAATGTCGCAACCACCATGAGGCAATATCTCAAAGCCTGCAAACTCACCGTATAGATAACCAAAGAATACTGTGGCTAATCCAATATAACCTAGGAATTTAGCCGCTAGCATCATGGTTTCATCATGACCCTTTGCTCTGTAAAGGGCGTAACCAACACCCATTGTCATAAATCCGTACGCCATATCTCCAAGCATTAGCCCGAAGAAAAGTGGGTAAGTGAAGAACATGAATAATGTCGGGTCAACTTTACCGTAAGATGGCCGACCCATCAAATCAGTAATCAATTCCATTGGCTTGCTTATATGTCGGTCTGCAAACTTGATTGGGGGCATCTCTAATTCGGGACCATGGTGGCCATGTCCGCCGCCACCAGGTGTTATCTTGAATGCCTCGGTTTCAACATAGAGGCAGGTTTCAGAAAGGGCTGCTTTCACTTCATCGCTTCGACTGGTTTCTATCCACCCATCAAGAACGAAAGTGTGCTCACTAGTTGCGACCTTTACTGGGCCTAGGGCAATTGCCATGTCTCTCTCAAGGAGTTCAACACCCCCTTGCAAAGATGCACCATTATTTTCGCCCCAAGTATCTAATTCTGATTGGAGTTCATCCATTTCATTTGATAGGACTTTGTTGCGTGCTGCTAAATCAGAAAGTCGCTCACCTATATCCCCTTCACCTGCTGGAACGGTTAATGAAGAGAAGTCTGCATCATCAAGTGCGGACTGAACTGTCGGTGCATTTTCATTTCTGCAGAATACTGCAGCAACTTTTTTCTTGTCACCGCCAATAATTGCGATTCCATCACCAGCTGCTTTCTTAGTAGCAGGTGCACTACTGACATTGCCAACAAATACTGTGACACCTTCGTATCCTGAAAGCAAATCAAGATCAATACCAAGTGGCTTGAGTGTTTCAAGTGAACCCGCCTCTTCAGCGATTGCACCTTGTTCAGCCTCAATAGTATCTATTCTGTCAGAGGAAGTTAGCATTTCATCAACTAGAGAAGGCAAATCTGCAGCCATCTTCAAGCGGATTGGTTTAGCTTCAAGGGGAACTTTGATGTCACTAGTAGTAATTTGTGAGATGACGCTTCGGTATCGGTTCAAGTTTCTCCCAATTCCCTCCGAAGAAGGATTTGGCTTGCCCAACTTAAGGCCCTCTTCATCGCCCGAATAATCAACTACGTGAATTGCTTTCAGAGCCGCAAGCGCTTCAATGGCATTATCGAGGTTAGGGGATGTGCCTGCGGCAGTTAACCGAGACATCCCTTGAGTCGTTAATTTACCCATATCTTCAACTCCAAAACCCACTTCAATTACTCGGCAGTAAAGTTGTCTAGAACCGCTTCAATTGCTGCTGTACGGTTGTTCTCACTTTGGCTTCGAATTGTATCAAGGTCTTTCTCTCCTTTTGCACGAACTTTGTCGGCATCTTTGTTGGCTGCATTGTGTGCATCACCGAGAATCTCTTGTGCAGCGGCCTCTGCTTCCTTCTTTCCATTTGCAACTACTTCACCTGCATCAGTACGAGACTTAGTGACAATGCCACTAGCATCATTTTGAGCCTTGGCAAGTTTTTGATTAGCCTTTTTCTCAGCATCCTTTATTGAACGAAGAACTTCCTCACGAGACATAGAACCACCCCTTGGGTGGATGGGCGACAGATGAACGGTTTATGAGTGTAACCGACCGATAAACAAAACGATTTTTCAAGGTTCTCCAACAACCCAGAAAATTAGTTGCCAATCCGACGAGGAAATAGGGTACGAAAATAGGTACGTTTTCACTCGCCTTGACAGTGGGTTTCACCGAGTACCAACCATCCGACGCGTTGAAACATAAAACCCCTGACCCAAGGTAGAGGGAGAGTCATGGACAGCGAGCATATTGGTGACTCTGACTGGTCTGAATTGCAAACAAATTTAGAAGCAACCATTCCCGTCTATGATCGCATAAACCGCTTCGCTACACTCGGTCAAGACCAACGCTGGCGCAAAGGAGTGAGAGCACAAATCCCAATCGGAAGCACCGTCTTAGAAGTTGGATGTGGGCCGGGAACTTTCGCCGAGCGAATTGAGGGTTGCGAAGTCACCTGTTTAGACCCAATACCGGCGATGTTAGATGTAGCACGTACTCGTGTCAACGCTGCCCGTGCAGTGCGCCAAGAAACTGTAGCAACATTTGTGGCTGGTACAGCAGAAGAAATACCACTTCCCGACAACTCATTTGATGTAGTCTGTTGTATATTTTCATTCAGGGATTTTCAAGACAAACGTAAGGGGTTACAGGAGATGCTAAGGGTTCTAAAACCAGGTGGGAAACTCATCATCTGTGATGCTGGAAAAGCAAATTTCCTACACGGATGGCTTGGCTGGCTGTGGATGAAACTGTGGGTTGGAACTTACGCTCGTCTAGTCTGTAAACAAGATGAGCACCCCTGGAAATGGCTGACCAAGACCTATGTCCACTTTGGCACAACTCGTCAATACAAACTGATGATGCGAGAAGTTGGGTTTGCTCCAGTGAAGGGAAGACTATTGTTCCCTGGAATGGCAGTCCGTTTCATTGCTATGAAACCAGAGTAATTCAAAGTCTGTAAACAATATCTGACTACTCAGATGATTATCAGAGGGCGCCTGCAGTCAACTGCTCGCCGCAACCCATTAGTCCCAAGCAATCTCATGGCACATTCAGTAGAAAAATCGTTGCGACAGAAAGTCCAGAATAGATTTTTTGAGCGTCGAGAAATTCGCAACTGCTTTGCCATTGTCTTCTTCAATATATTATCATAAGAAGATAAAGATGTGCCATCCATTTTGTCAGCAAGAATTGCTTCGGCCGCATATTTTCCTGAAATTATTGCTTGTCCAATCCCACCTCCATTTGATGGCATTACCAAACCAGCAGCATCACCGACTGACAGTACATTATCATTCACAGCTGATTTCACCATTCCACCAAGTGGAATCCATCCACCTCCATAAGAGTGAACGGTCAACCCAAGGCCGTCACAGAACTTGTCTAACCGCTCTTTCAGTGGCACGTTTAGGTGATCATATCGCACCCCAATACCGACATTCGCAATATCTCCCTTTGGAATTATCCATGCATATCCACCAGGTGCTACACTACCCATGAAAATATCAAATGAATCAGAATCATGACCTGTCACTTGACAGTAGATTGTAGGCAACTGGCCCCCTGGCCTATCCTTACTTCCTCGCAATCTCCCAACATGGGCTAAAGCACCTGAAGCATCTATCACATAATCAGCGGTAAATGAACCGTTGTTAGTACGATAGACTTCTCGATTTAACTTTCTTTGGTTTTGCACCTTTCTCAACTCTGTACCAGTTCTAATTTCTGCACCCATAGAGACCGCTCTATCAGCCAAGTGGCCATCGAATTGAAGACGGTGTGCCCCATAGCAATCAAGTTCAAATCCATATTCCTTCATTGACGGTGTGTATACACGCATCCACTCAAGGTACTGTCCTAACACATGGTCTGGGAAATTCCAATAATCCTCAAGCCAAGGGTCTTTTTTGATGGCAGGAAATGCATCACTCATTTCACCCCACGCTGGAACACATTCACCACACTGAGCAGGATTCCCTACAGTTTGTCGGCGCTCAATTACAACAACATCCATTCCTTCCTCTGCCAAACGGTTCGCAGCAGTTGAACCACCAGGTCCAGCACCAACTACCAACACCTCTCGATGTTCTGGTTCTGATCCCTTACTCATGCCGCCCTATCACCTGTCTTGTGAGCCATTCTAGGGCATCCCTAGCCTCACTTTTTGGGAACTGAAGGAGGGCATCAATAGCCCTTTCAAGATGGTTATTTGTAAGAGTTTGAGCATATCCAAAACTCCCTGCACGGTTTAGCAGTTCAGTTAATTCGTCCCACAACCCATGATGAAATCCAGCAATCACATCCGCTAATCTTCGGCGATCATCCCCGTGTGAAAGGGTAAGTGAATGGATTAGCGGTAGTGTCATTTTCCCCTCAATTACATCAGTACCACGGGGTTTACCCATGCGTTCATCACCTTCAAGGTCGAGTAAATCATCAACGATTTGGAAAGCTAATCCTAATTCTAGCCCGAATTGCCCTAGGATATCAGATAGGGCTGGACTAGCGCCAGCAACTAAAGCGGCTGCCGTACATCCAGCAGCGAAAGGCCCAGCGGTTTTCCCAGAGATGATTTGATAGTAATCTTCTGGAGTCGTTGCTAAATTACCCACATGACGTAGTTGCATCAATTCCGCAGAAGCAATTTGAGCACAGCAATTTGCCATTATCCGAACTATCTGTTCGTCATATCTGCCTCCTAATCCAAAGCCTTCAACGAAAAGGTAATCTCCAGCAATTAGCGCTCTAGCAGAATCATATCGTTCATGCAATGTTGGAACATTGCGCCGAAACTTGGCTCCATCATTGATATCATCATGTACAAGAGTTGCAGTGTGTATCATCTCAAATGCAAGGGCTAATGGCATTATTTCGCTCTCATCCTCTCCGCCAGCCAATTGATAGGAAAGTAAAACCAAAATCGGTCGCCATCGTTTTCCTCCAGCCATCAGAACTTCTTGTGCAAGGGCCATTATTTCGGAATTTTCACCCTTTCTAGCCGCCTCAACATGAGCAAGCAAAGCAGATTCAACCTCATCTCGTTTAGTCTCGAGGAAAATGATCTGATTCTCCGCTGATTGCATCCGACTCATCCATTGCACAAGGGTCGGATATATCAACAGGTGGCTGAGGGGGTGCGATACTGGAAGTGCCATAATGAGCGAAGATGGGCCACTGTTGATCGCTCGAGCCCCTACCGATTCGGCTGACCTCCTCGGATCTTTCGCTGGCTTAGAGGATGTTGAAATTGAATTCACAGAGGTTTCAACCAACTCCCTTATTGAGGGTTTTGAGAAATTACAAAATGGTGAGACTGACCTCTTACTAGCCGCGGCAATTGATATCTCTGAATCGGGCGAATTGGAAGAAGGATTGATGGTAGTGGGGGCACTACCTCTACGTGACTGGAATTATGTCCTAGTTAGTGAAAACCGCCCAAATCACCTGCCAAAAAATGCAATCATTTTGAGTCAAAATCAACTGGTACGACGACAACTCAGAAGATTCCGCCCCGATACTAGGGTACGGTCAGCAAAAGCACATCTTGGAATTACAGAATCTAAAAAACCTGAATCCCTAGATTATGATGATATCTATTCATTCGTAAATTGGGCAGAAGAACTACGACAATCAGAAGACATTGACGGATATGCAATCCCACGCCACATTCATCGCCTCGCAGGTTTCAAAACCCGTCGCCACGCACTCACACAAGATGCTGGCGAAGAGGAACTTTTCCGTTTCCTCCCACTACCTCACGCTGGCACTATCGTTATCATCGGCAGAACTGGATTCCCCCGCAATAGAATTGCCCCTCTACTTGACCAAGAAGCTGAAACCTCATGGCAAGTCAGTGAAACACTTGTAAAAAATATGAATCCAGAAATAAAGTACAAAGTTGGTATTCTAGTAAGACACCGGCAACCTGGGACTCTGATACGTGAAGCGGAGCGAAGGCGAGACCTATTGACCCGCAATGCACTCATCAACCCTGAGGGCGAAATTACGACCGATGAAGTGAAAATCGATATTCAAATTGAACTCGTGAGCCATCGAGGAAACTCTACAATCAGTATGCAACGAATCGCTGATTTACAAGACGCTATTGCTGTCACAAACTTCCTCTCCGATGAATGGTTAAAACTAGTAAAACTTGGAACTCGAGAAGGGAAATTCCTAGATCTCTGAAACAGTAACGTAAGGTACACGAGTGAATATGTCGCCAATCCACATTTGAGCGACATCTCGGTTTCACCCTTTAGCCTCCACAACTGCCACTTTCGCGCCCTCACCAAGCGCAACATAGATGTTAGGATGGTGAAGACTACACCATAGGTGAACGGGGTTTGGCCATCAACACAGAGTTGCTGAATTCGCTTTTTCAGGCGAAACTCGCAGAGTTACGGGACCTTGCTGTGGAAAATGACCTCCCAAAAACCGGCAATGTTGAACAACTACGGGCAAAACTCATTGCAACACTAGTTTTGAACCAATTTGACCTCTCAGATGCAGGCATCAATAAGATGCAAAATAATGATTTGACAGAAGTCCTCGGACTCTTTGGAGTAAAGAAATCTGGCTCGAAAAAAGCAAAGATGCGCCGACTTTGGTTGCATCTAAATGGCGACCCAAAAAAGCTCAATGTCTCAACCATTGGAGAGATGACTCGAGAAGATTTACATGCACTTTGTGTTACATTTGATTTACCACGCTCAGGCAATAAGACCGTCTTGATGGGGAGAGTTGCCGGAGTGCTATCGTCTGAAGAGAAATCTTGGGGGAAGGTGAAGAAGAGTTTACGAACTGGCCAGAAGATGATTGAGGTAGATGAGGGAGATACTACAGTTGACCCAATACCAGTCACACCAGTGGAATTAATTGAACCTCCAGAGATTGGAGAGGTTCCTTTGGAAGTGGATGACGAAATAGATGACTCACCCACACCAATCACATTAGATGAAGGATCAGGAGAAGCATTAGTACGTCTTGAGTCTCGTAAGGCTGAACTCACAAGCCATCTGAGAGAATTCTTGTTAATTGGGCGAGAACAAGATGAGGATGATGTTTCTGCATTCATTGAAGATTTAGGCCGTTTAGGATTTGGAATTGAGCACGAAGTTGTACGAGGAAAAATATTGGATGAATTACAAAAGATGATTCAACTGAAGCAGCAAGAAGATTCTGCTCGCTCTGCATTACCAGGTTCTTGGCGTGAAAAGCAAGCATTACGACAATTAGAGGATGCCCGCCCTAACTTACTTGACAGATTAGATGAGATTCTTGAAAGGCGAGGCGGTGAAATCGCTTCTGCTAGAGTCGATTTCGAAAATGCCGCACTTGATGTAGGTCTTGATTTAGAATTGGCTGCAATTAGTGGCCGAGTACATGGTTTGTTTGACCTGCAAGTATCACTACGTGCTAGTGAGGCAGAGATTGACCCAGTGACTGCAAGACGCCATCGAGCCATGGAGACGCTCTATCGACGAAGCCACGAGGTTAGTGATGAGGCAATGGCTCAACTTGGAAAGATTGAGACCCAAATGGAAGCTTTTGAACGAGTTGTTGAAACCATTGTCCGTCGTTCCGAAGGTGAATTCGGGCCTACCGAACATGCACTTCTTGTTCGATTCCTTGAACGACGGGGATGGGATCCTAATCAGCCTGAAGTTCGACCACGATTACTCGCCGCTGCTGGTATTTTAGCCTCTGAAATGGGATACATTGCTGCCAAAGACATTCCGTCTCTACCAACTTCAATCTCCTTGGATGCTGAAAAAGTGTCCAGTGTCGTTGATTCAATGCGAGAAATTCTCACTGATATGGGTAGAGCACCTCCGACAATTGAATCAGTAACTTCTGATGATGGAACTGAAAAAACTGAAGTTGATAGAGTAAAATCAAAACTTGATGCTGCCGATGCATTGCTTCGTAAACTCAACCGCGGTGAAAATTGAAAACAATTTTCATTGTCGTGAATAGAAGGTTTGGAGAATCTGCGCTACGCTTTCAATGTCACGAATACCTCTTGAAATCATATCTAACAAAATCTTCTCTCGTTGTCTGACGTGAGCTTCGAAATCTGCTGGCCGGCATCCAACTGCAGTGCAAATCAATTCTCTTAATTTACTTGGAACCCCGGTTTGAGTTGTTGTATCTGTAGCCGGATCATATTTCCAAATAGGATTCAGACGAGGTCGGTCGCCCTCCATTCCAGCAATTTCAGCAATTTCCATTATCCGACGTATCTGCTTACCACCCCTGTTAATTCTACTTTGTACAATAATCAAGTCAAGCCCACTCATCATGATTGACGGCACATTCATCGGTGGGCTCGTCATCCTAGTGACTGTCTCCATTGCTGTATTTGCGTGAAGACTGCCGAATGAACCATCATGTCCGGTATTCATTGCAGTCAAAAGAGTAGATGCCTCAGGACCTCTTACTTCACCGACTATAATTCGATCAGGGCGCATTCTAAGGCTTGACCTCAAGCAATCGTCCATATTAACCTCGCTAGTGCCGTCAGGACGCTCGGAGCGGGTCTCCATGCGCAACCAGTGGTCATGGAATAGTTGTAATTCAGCAGTATCCTCAACAGTCAACAATCTCTTATCCCACGGAATGAACATTCCAAGGCAATTCAGAGTAGTTGTTTTTCCTGAACCAGTACCACCCGAAATAATGAAATTTGCTGGACGAGAACCAAGACCATCTACCCAGCACCACATAGTGGCAGCAAGGGCAACATCAATAGTACCAAACTCAATCAAATCAATGATTGTAATTGGGTCGGCTCGGAATTTTCGAATAGTTAGTGTAGGTCCATCAGGGGAAACCGGTGGAATAACTCCGTTCACTCTACTCCCGTCAGGCAATCTTCCATCAAAAAGTGGTACTTGCCCTGGACCATCTCCTAATGGCACGTTGGTAAACGCAGCGATGTTTAATGCAATCTTCAACCCTTCATCATCTTCAATCCAAATATTCGTTCGGCACATCCCATGCTCTCGGTGAGCAACTTTCACACATTGTTGTCCACCGTTGTACATCACTTCCTCAAGTAAATCGTCTTCTAAAAGTGGTTTAAGAGCACCATAGGGATTTGCGGGAGTATTTCCATCAACATGATACATTGGACTAGGGTGATTACCCTCCATGTAAATCGTAACGTTGTCATATCTTGCCATGATTTCTTCACTCATTTTTTCACTTCCATTTTCAACCAAATAATGATGATACCAAATATGACCCCATGTAAATAATCTGTGAGAGTAATGCCCACGGTGCTATCCACCAAACAGATGAATTTAGTGATTTACCTAACATTACTCCAGATACCAACACTGAAAATGCTGAGCCTGCCGTAAAATAAAGTAGCATTGAAGGATGGAACAGAGCCATAGGAATCCCAGATTCTGGACCTGCAAAGAGGCCAAACATGAATCCAATTGTTGCTGGTAGTAGTGCGGCCATTAGTATCTGAAGGGTAAGTGCGTGACCCTTCAAGTCTAGAGTTCTCTTATTCCGTAAACGCATTAATCGATCATATTCAAGACTCATCGAGAAGGTTACATCTGCCAGTGGGGCCTCATTTTCATCAGCTGTTTGTAGAAGATTGAAGGCCCTTTGCACCGTTGCAGAGCGGGTGTCGAGAGCGAATTCAGAAATTGCTGCATCAAATGTAGTCACCTGACTACGAGCTATTGCTTTTCGTAACATGTGACCCAGTAAATCGTCCCTTTGAGTGGCCATTGAAGTAACCGCTTGTTGTAATCCAAGACCTGCTCCAAGAGATGTAGAGATTCCTTCAAGAAGTTCAGGTAAACCTGATTCTATTTTCTTCAACCTTCTGTCTTCTAACATAAATGGTAAGCCACCACCCATTGAAACGATTGTTAGTGGTACAAATATGGACATAAGAAACGAATCTGTTACCATGTCCAAGAGACCTGGAATTCCAATTGCCATTATCACACCCCCGGGTCCTTCGCTTTAGCACCTAACAACATGAATACAAGTAAAACAATAGTAACTAGCAATCCACCTTTGTAAGCAAACATCATCTTGTCAACTGGAGGAATAGTAACCCCAGGAACCCCTTGTAAGCCACCCAATAAGAATGGTGAAATTGCCAAAAGGCCGAGAATCAGCGGGGCTAGAAATCCAAGGATAAGTGCTTTTTCTGGGAGACCTGCCAATTCTTCGATGTAACGCTTCAATCGGTCTGTTCGATTCTCTTCTGCCCTTGCGGCTTGTTGCTCAAGAGACGCTACCAGATCCGTGTTTGAGACGACATTGTTCAGCATTGAGGTAAGTAAACGTTGATAATCAGAACTTTTTGATGATTTGATGAGACGACGTAATTCATCTTCTAATCGCTGTCCTGAATTAACACCAGATAAAGCCCTAGAAAAATCTGATGAAATGATTCCATAACCACCCTTGGCGATATGAGTCATAGATGCCTCAAGCCCAACTCCGGCACCAATTAACACTTGGATACCTCTGAGCGCGTAGATGAGGTTGATTTCCTCCTCTTGAGCCGCCATTTAATTCATGACTCCTTCAGACTACATCCTCAATAATTTGAAACTCAAATTCATTGCTATCGCCATTATAGCGAATACGGGCAAAACAGACCTTAATCTCCTGTTCTTCAAACGGATCGATGAACCAACAGGTTCCAGAGCGAAATATTGTCTGAGCCTTTAGATAAGTTGGGAGGTCCATACGGCCACTCAATGTGAATTCCATACTCTCTGACCCTTGGTCAATTAAATCATCACCTTCGCCGTCGCGAGCGATTTCACGTTGAAATCTACGCCTAATTTCAATCGCTACGGTGCAACCATCTAATTGCAACCAATCACCATCTAAAGAGCGAATGAAACAGGATAGACCGCCCGACATCTGAGTTCCCTCAAGTAGGGACACATGCCGGACTCTAATTGAAGGTAGCGCGTAACTAACTCAATTTGAGTCAATGTGACCAAGGAATCCAAAGGATTGCTCAAACACCAAGCCATCATCCATCAATAGGTCAACTGTTGCTTCTCCAACACTTCTCGAAATTCCTTTTGATGCTAGATCATTCATTATTGAATCATAAGGTACACCATCACCAGGATTGTTTGCTAACAAGTATTCAGAAATCCATTCTTTCACTTGCTCAGAAGAGGATTCTGATTCATCAGAAGATTCATCGCTTGAGGACTCTGTCTGCAACGAAATTGTGGTAAGATTACCCTCTGAATAATCAAGTGCCCTCAAGACACCAACCATGTACACATCTGGATCAATGGAGGAGTAATGACCCCTACCTGTAATCAATCCCGAAACAAGGTCATCTGGAATCCCCACCTTACGGTACACATCTGCAGAGGGTTCTAAGTCACGGCTCTTTTGAAAGAAATCAATGCGCCGAAGAGTTGCATCAGCTGTTTCAACTAGCCAATTAGCATACCCCTCACCATTTATCATGGTGAACTCTTCTAACCTCATGCCGGTGAAAACACCGCCATCGTCGGTTTGATACGGACTGGCTTTTCCTATTGCGAGAAGTAAAATTGGTTCTTCGTTTTGGTCAAATTTAGCAACCAATTCCTCTACTTGTGCATGGATTTCTGGTTGGAATGAGCCTACGTTGAACATGTGAAGCCCAGTTGGGTCTCGAATTGACCCACGATAATTTGCTCCACTATCACCATCTCTTCGTTCCATACGCTCAAGCAATCCAGCTACCATCATTCGGTTCACTTTAGCCCCCAATTTGGTGATAACGAAAGTTGGGTCATATTCTCCAGAACCTTGTTCAATGAGATCTGACTCAAAGTATTCTCTAGCGAATAATCGGATTGCTGGTTGTCGGGTGAAACGGCTCAAATTGCCACCCCCCACTTTGCTCTAACTGCTTTCGCACCTTCAGCAGGTGCTACATTTGAGGCCTCTAATTCAGATGCAAGGAACATTGCCCCCTGCTCGTCAACTAGGCAACGGCCCCGTGCAGTAACAGACCTACCAAGAAGTTCTGCACGCAAGCCATCAACGAAAACTTCAGCGCCAAAATCATCAATTTGAGAGGTTACTTCATCAATATTCTTTCCAAGATATGCTTCACTGGATTCACGATTTAATAGAAGTGAGGCGCTGAAAGCGCCATTGTCGATTACTAACCTCAAGCGCATATCCTTGACGCCTTCGACATGACCATGGTCAGCACAAGCATGGTCTCTGAGAACCCGCCTGCACTCCGGACACCGGTGAATAATACCGCTATCTGAACGAACTGATACAATACAGCCAGAAGTCTCAACACCATTTACTGAACCTCCATGCAAAAGTGTTGAGAGGTCATGTGCCACCCAATGATTGCTTGCGTCAATCTCATCCCAAGGTGGGCTCTTCAATATCTCAACTTGGTCTGCACTATCAATTGTGATATCTGGGGTGCCTTGCCATGCCCGCACTCTTACACCACTTACTGACACATATACTGGTAAATCATCGGCATTGATTGGCACTTTTTCCCAAGCAGTCATTCTACATCTTCCAGTCGGGTCAATTATTTCCCCTCCCCAAAGTGTCTTCTCTTCGCCATCTGAATTAGTGAAATTCCGTTCCGCCCACTCAACTATTTGCGCAACTACTGAAACATCCCTAGAACCATCTGTAAGTTTTGAAATTTCCAACCTCGATGCACTTTCAAGTTGGACAGCGTCAGCAAAGTTGCTATCATGGAAGACCTCAACTTTTGTTTGGTCACCAATATTCAATTCTGGAGTATCTCGGAAGCGGCGGATTGATGCCCCTTCAATGCGAATTAGAGTTCCCACTTCGTGGTCAAAATCTGACCAACAAACAAATCCAATTGCACCTGAAGAATCCGCTACTTTTCCTTTGATAATGTCTAAATCACCACTGCCATCTTTTTTGCTAATCGTTTGCGCATTGACTGACATCAAACGACCAACGATAGTTACGAAGCCATCTCGTTTCCAGGCTTCCTCAATTGTAATCGGGTCACTAGTAGCAAGCGAGACTGCAGGTCCGCCCTCTTCAAGAACAACTATTCGACTACTGCGATTGATGTTGATTGATTTCTTTCCTTTCCATTCATTCACACTCACACCTTCCATGCGAACTACTGAACCTGGGGCCATGTTTTCGGCATGCTCACCCCAATCTTTGAAATCCCAACGCTCGGATTTTCCTGATTCACCGTAAGGGGTATCCTCAATCCAGCCGAATGCAATTTGTTTTTCTTCGCCACGAACCGTTTGGATACGCGAAACATACGTAACTACTTTGACATCAATGGTGACATTACTGTCTTCACCACCTAATTCAGCAAACCGGTCGACCTTCTTCGTCTCTCTGTATGCTGTTCTAGCTGCACTTTGTACCTTCTCTTCACTAACTTCAAAGCGCCTCAGAACTGAACGGAATGAATCCTTAGGTGGAAGTAAAAAATCTTTGAGATATTTCTCAAACTCTTCTCTAACTTTTTCTGGATCAGCATCCTTAGCCTGTTCCAGTACTCTCTTTACATAATCATCTATTTCGTCTGCTGTCATACGCAATTCCTCTTGCAATTGGAAATTCAAGAGTGCTTGAGTAACCCAACCGCTTCAGACAACTCCGAACGCGCACGTCTCCGTGTGTATGCATCCGAGGCAACAGTCTGGCGTGCGGGTTGGGTAAGACTCTGCACTCCATCACCTCCGGGAGTCATCACCGATGCCCGACAGTTCATAATAGATTGCTTCCAAAACAGGTAATCATAGTGCATGGGCTTAGAAGCAGACACTGGTTGCCTCAAGTCAATGGGCGATTGGGACGATTTCGTATTTAATGGCCAAAAAGTAGCACCTGGCAACCGTTTGGAGACCGCCCTGTCTGTTGGCAAAGACCCTATGGGGCAAAGCGCGGATATCCCTGTGCAAATTCTACACGGGGCAAAAAAAGGTCCAACAATCGCAGTAACTGCTGCAATCCATGGTGACGAACTAAACGGTACGGGAATTATCCATCACCTAGTTTACGGTGACGACCACATCCCTGGTACTCCAGATGACCATATTGATCCAACTCAATTATCTGGTACGTTGATTCTAGTTCCAGTAGTAAATGTTGAAGGAATGATGATGGGGGCGCGCACAACTCCTGATGGCCGAGACCTAAATCGACTTTTTCCGGGCTCAGAATCAGGAAATCAATCCCGCCGCCTTGCTCATGCTCTTTTCACCGAGGTCATCCAACGTTCTGACTACCTGATTGACCTTCATACAGCACCAATCACGCGGATGAATGTGCCACAAATCAGAGCCGACCTAGATGATGCAAAATGCCGAAAAATTGCTCGTGCCTTTGGAACAAAAGTTATCATGAATTCAAGGGGCCCCAAAGGTAGCATCCGTCGCGAAGCAACTAAGGCAGGAATCCCAACAATTCTATTTGAAAGTGGCACTTCTCACCGATTTGAACCTGAATCATTGGAGAGTGGAGTGTTGGGGATTCTCAATGTCCTAGCCCACCTGGGTATGCTAAAACGCGACATTATCAGACCAAACTGGAGGATTATCGTGAGGAAATTCCGTTGGGTTCGGGCGCCAGTTGGAGGCATTCTACACACCCTATTAGTAGGAGGTTCAACGGTGAAAGAAGGGGAGACTATTGCCTATGTGACTGACCCCTTCGGTGCCCGCGTTGATGATGTGACCAGCCCAGTAAATGGTTACGTTGTGGGCCTTGCAACTACACCTTTGGTCCGGCCTGGTGACCCGATAGCAAACATCGTATTTGTAAGAGAAAAAAAGATTCGGGAGATTATTGAAAAAGAAGCTGATGAGAAAGAATCTCAAACCAGCCCTGATGAAGAAGTGGCAGAACAAGACATTGATGACGAAGATGGCTCAACCCTTGATGAAACTGAATTTGTCACTTAATGTTAGACAAACGGTTCCTATGAGGTTAAGGAAAAATTACCCAAATTCCTCTATAATTCAGAAGTTAGGGTGTATAAAAAAGTGCGATAGGCCGGACTTGAACCGGCGGCTTCCAGATCTTCAGTCTGGCACTCTCCCAGCTGAGTTACTATCGCTTGTGCTCCGGCGACTCGGCCTCGCTCTTCAAGCCTTTTGGCCTAGCCGATTCATTCCACGCCGTCAAGAGTTGCCTTCTGGAAGTCATGTATCTGCTTCATTCCAATTTCGGCCAAGTCAACAAGTTCATTCAATTCTTCACGAGAATAAGTGGATTCTTCACCAGTTGACTGAACCTCAATGAAGCGGCCATCACTGGTCATTACAACATTCATGTCAACATCTGCATTACTATCAAGAATATAATCCAAATCAAGGTAGGTCTCGCCATCAACGAGCCCAACACTAACCGCTGCAATATCGTTAGCAAGAATAGATTGCTCGTGTGCATTACGTGCATCTGAATCAAGTTCAGGTGCTTTCCAACCAGATTTTTTCTGTTCGTAAGTTGGGCGCAAATCCTTTGGTAGCGAATCGCCACTTGCAATTAACCTACGAATTCCTAATCTCAGAGCAATATTTGCTGCAGTAATTGAAGCACAGCGAGTTCCCCCGTCTGCGTTCAGGACATCGCAGTCAACTGTAAGAGCAACTGGACCAAGTGCCTCTAGGTCAATCGCGCCACGTAGTGAACGGGCGATGAGTCTCTCTATCTCGTAAGTGCGGCCTTTAGCACCTCTCCTTTCTCTCTGAAACCTTGAGTCTGTTGAACCCGGTAAAAGAGAGTATTCTGAGTGAATCCAACCACGGTCTGCATCTCGAGGGAACCAGCGTGGTAGGGCGTTCTGCTTGGTGCAGCAAGCTAGCACAACCGTGTCACCTTGCTTGTAAAGAACTGATGCCAATGCATTCGGTGTGAAATCTAGTGTAACTGAGATTTCTCTCATCTCATCGTTGTCCCTTGAGATTTCAAGGTCGGTCTTCTTCAATTTCGCCATTGAGCCGCCGACCTGCCCATCCCTCTTAAGCGCGTTCGTAGCAGAATGCCTTCCATCCTTAGCGGCGTGCGTGCTTTGGCCTAAATGCATCTACAACTGCAGGGTCTGTCTCAATGTACGGTCCACCAATCAAGTCAATGCAGTATGGGACTGCAGCAAATATTGCGTCAATTGTTTCACGAATTGCCTTTGGTGCACCTGGTAAATTGATGATTAAGGCTTGGCCACGGATGCCAGCGCTTTGGCGCGATAAAATCGCTGTAGGCACATAACGAAGTGAAACTGCACGCATCTGTTCACCAAATCCTGGTAGCATCCTACTGCACACTGATTCAGTCGCATCTGGTGTCACGTCTCTTGGTGCTGGCCCTGTTCCACCAGTGGTAACAACAAGATTACACCCTCGTACATCAATCAAATCGATGAGGGCCGCTTCAATAGCCTCCTGCTCATCTGCCACAACAACAGAAAGTGCATCCCATTCAGAGAGTAAGGCCTCCTCAAAGAAGCCACGAATTGCTGGTCCACTTAGGTCCTCGTATTCCCCACTACTCGCACGGTCGGAAGATGTGAGAATACCTATTTGGATAAACTCACCAACACCAGTCATGGCAAGTCCACGCATCACCTGCATATCAAGAACGCCCCAAAAGTAGACGTCGTATCACTAGCGCTGAATAGAGTATTTCTAATCAGATATTACCTGGATGATTACCTACTGAATGCATAGTTCCTTCTTGTTGTGGCATTACACCAGGAGTTTGGTGCCCCTGTGCTAGAGCCATTTTTTGTTCAGGTGTTTTCAAAGCAAACCCTAGAATCAAGCCAATAAATGCAACAAATCCACCACAACAGCATGAACTAAAACCACCGACTCCAGCACCAAGAGCTTGAAACAGACCTCCTAGTAAAATATCTACATCCCAAATTTGGATAGCTGTGTTGTTAGTGTCCCAAGTATATGTTTCATCAGAACAACCTTCTTTGCAAATATATCCAATATGTATGTGACCATCTCCACCAGTAGTGTCATCTGAAATTTCGCATGCTGGTTCAAAATAATTCACGCCCTCTGAGTTTATCATTGTAAAATTACTAACTAATTCACAATCTTCTTCCGTAAGATTAGTGGCTCCACGGGAACCATCTGCATAGTCAGTGCCATCTGCATATGCCCCTTCCATTACAACAATTAAAAAACTAGATTCAGAATAACCTGATAATTCCATCTCCCCATCACTGCCTTCGTATATTTGAGCATCTTCCATTCCAGAAATACCATCAGAGGTACCCCAAAACATCATCACACCGCCAATAATCATCAAAGCAATTCCAACGGGGATCAGAATCTTACCACTAATATGCATGTCAAAGACGACTTGCTTGCTACTTATTATAATAATTAAAACATGCTTAACTTGTAGCATTTTCAAAAATCATTTCTTGTCTTTTGAATCACCGTTCTCAGCAATCTCACTGAAGAATTGTTTTGCTTCATCTAACCGCTCTTTTCGCTCGGAAATATCAACAGATTTTTTTCTCGCAATCATGCCAGTGGAAGCATCTAGTTCTGACAACTCCTTTTCATCATCTTGACGAACTTCTGCAAGCCTTTTTTTGGCCCTCATAAATTGTGGATCCGAAAGATCCCCTTTGTCATGGAGTTCTGTAAGGAGGTGAAGTTTGGCAATAAAATCTTCACGTTGTTTGTTTCTCCACATCTGATTGGAAAAGAATAGTTGAGATAACGTAGCAGCTAATGTACCAAACATTCCAATTCCGACAAAGAGTAAGAATGTAGCAACCACTCTTGCACCAACGGAATGTGGGAAATATTCCCCATATCCAACCGTAGTAATCGTCTCAACAGCATACCAAATCGAATTATCAAAAGTCAGTACTAGTGTGGCCTCATTACAGGTGGGGTCAGCAATACATTTGTCTTCATACTGAATCTCAAACATGAGAGTTAATACTGCACCTGCAAGGGTTAGTAGTGAAACGATAATGAATAAATGAGTTATACGTTTTTGCACTGATACTTCTCCGCCTTCAGCAATATTGAGCATTCGCAAAATTGCTTG
Source organism: uncultured Candidatus Poseidoniales archaeon (assembly GCA_963997805.1). Taxonomy (GTDB): domain Archaea; phylum Thermoplasmatota; class Poseidoniia; order Poseidoniales; family Thalassarchaeaceae; genus MGIIb-Q1. The sequence continues at coordinate 7,231 of CAXEOD010000005.1, read as the reverse complement.
TATTGCGGGAACTAACAGAAGAAATCTGAGTACCCCTGCTTCACCCAATCCAGGGATGGCAGTTCCTAGGAGCGGGAACAAGGCGATTACCTGAAAGCAATTCCATTTCCACCATTCAGCGCGATTTTCACTTTTAGAATGTGAATCTGCTAATATTGTGACAAAATAACCCAACAGAATAATGTCAATGATAACTAAAATTTTCCATTCAAAAGAATTTGTGTTCTGTAAATCATTGATTGAATCATAAACTATGATACCAATTGCCAGCAAAGATGATGTTAGAAAAATAATCTCTTGGGTATTGATGAGTGACTTGGTGAATGGTGTATACCACGCCTTCTTCTCACTCATATAATTGCGGCCAAGTAATAGAGGATATCACGATTGCCTCGCTAATGATAACCAAGAACCGATTTAACGGTGTAAATTAAATTCTTGGAGAAATGGATTGATATTGATTTCAGAAGATATCATCATCATCATCATTGTCATCAAACATTTCATCATCGCCCTTGGCTTTGCTACCTTTAGCCTTAGATTTAGCAGGTTTCTTAGCCGATTTCTCAGCAGGTTTATCTTTTGATTTTTCAGCAGGTTTTTCAGCAGGTTTTTCAGCGGGTTTCTTAGCAGGTTTCTTACCTTTTTTGGACTTATCATCTCCTTCTTCCGCTGCCAAACGCTTCTTCTTTTCTTCTTCTTCTCTAGCAGCCAACTCTTCTGGGTCAAGGCCCTGTTGTAATGCCAACTTTATCCTGCGCTCATCACGAGCTTGCTTCTCTAGCAATCTGTGTCTTGAGCGGTCATATTGCTGCAACATGAACATTGCATCGTGCTCAAGCAATGGTGAATCTGAAATCACAGTAACATCTAGCCAGTCGCCATCTTCTGCCAAGAATTCTGCCAAAGGCTCAAACTTTAGGTCAGACTTTTTGACTTGAGTATAGTGTAGAGCATTACCCATGCGATGTTCAACTCCAGAAAAGTGGCAGTAGAACGTTTTACCACCTAGTGTGTCGCGCACCAAATCAAATAATTCCCCATAATCTTCACTGGTTCTGAGACGTCCATGGCCGCGGGAATGGATGTGTGTCATATTGAGCACAGGAACAGTGCCTTCAACGTGATTACTAACCTCCAAAACTTCCTCTAGAGTGCCCCACAATTCTTGTCGGCCACTGGTTTCAATTCCAACTAACGCTGGCGTGTCATCGTTTAACCAAGGGAATGCGATGTGCTGTTCTTCAAGCGATTTATCACCCCACAATTCGCCAACTCTCTCAACTACTCCGGCCATAATGTTAGCAACCTGCTCGTTGGCATCTTTACCCCTGCTGAATCCCATATAAGGTCCAACATGGAACACAATATGCCTTGCATTTACAACCTTAGCTGCTTGAATTGATGATTCCATTTTTGCCAAGGTTCTGCTTCGTTCTCGGCGATTACCAAGCAACTCCGCGTAGTAAGGGCCATGCAAGTTCATCTCAAATTTGGTTTTATGAGAAAGTACACCTGCTTGCCAGTACTGGTCAAAGTGCTTTGGTTGCACGGTTCTGACGGTTTGGATTTCCATTGTTTCAAGACCAAGAGTGGTGATATCATCCATCCCTTCAACGATTGTTCTACCCTTACATGAAAGCGGAACACCCGCCGGACCTAGTTTTAGTGACACCTCATCATCCCCTCCGACCTCCCGGCCGAATCGCTGTTCTTTGTTAATACTGTGTGCAGACAGGCTCATTACGGCTAATAAATTGCCAAAAAGTCCTCCGCCATTATTAGTTTGTGACCCGCCCTACTTGAACCAATTGATTAATCTTCAGAGGAATTAGACTCAACTTCACTAAGGTCAGAGTTTTTGCGTAATTGAATTACGAAAACGACTACGCGGATTCCCATCAATAAGACTGCGATTACTGTTAAAATAAACCACAAATTGTCTTCAACAGGTGGTGGAGCCTCCTCTAGCACCACTAATGTCTGATCAATCACTACATTTTGAATAACTTGAACATGACCTGTTGACCACTGCACTCGCACTTCTTTGACTTGAGTTTCACTACCCAATCCAACATGGACTACAGGGTCACCTGAGCCAAGATAACCTGAGCCTGCATAGGTTTGTTGTGAAATTACACTACCGTTGGATAATTCAACCTCAACCAACATTCCAATCCCATAACTGTTTGACTGGTTTCCTCTCAATTCAATTTTGAGCCAATGATTGCCAGTGATTTGGGCAGCATTATTCTCAAACAGTTGTAATGGCCCATCAGAGTTAGCGACTATTATGTCAATATCTCCATCACCGTCAAAGTCAATCGTTGAAGCACCCATGCTCTTTTTGTGACCACCTAAACCAACTTCATCGGTGATATCAGTTAACCGACCAAAACCATCGTTGCGGAACAAGGTATTTTCCTGAGTAGTAACATATGTGTTGATTCGGCCAGCAGTTGTGAATAAGTCAAAGTCCCCATCAAGGTCGTAATCAAAAAAGTGGCAATCCCAGTTTACTGTGATTCTCTTGTCATCATTATTATGAAAATCACTATCTAGTTCTCTTTCAAATGATTTGCCATTTTGATTATACCAAATGAAATTTGGGCCGAAATTTGTCTGACAAAGGTCAAAATCCCCATCCCCATCAATGTCAGCAGCATGAGCACCCATGCCTGTCCCTTGTAGTAACAGTCCCGCTTCAACCGTCACCAAATCAAAGGTACCATCACCATTATTTTCGTATAAGGGTGAAATACCAAAGTCACTGGCAATGAAGAGGTCTTCCCAACCATCTTGATTGTAATCAAACCACAATGCCGCCCAAGTAACCCCTGTACCAGCTGGTGAAGGGATATTCCCACCCCCAAGCGCTACATCACCTCCCTGATTTCCAGATGATGCACCATCTTGTGATTCATTCAAAACTGCTGGAATAAAATCCTCTGTGGGGTTGAGTTGTTGACCAGACATACGACCTGCTTCAATTGTCTGGTCACTAAATTCGGGAACTCCATCACCGTTAGAATCACCCTCATTCCGATACAGAATGTTTGTCTCAGGCCACATCTCAAAATCTCTCTCATCAACAATCCCCGAATTGAAAGAATACAAATCAAGGTCACCATCATGGTCATAATCAGCCCATACTCCGCCTGAAGAATGACCTGGGTTTCCAAGATTAGTAAGTTCAGTCACATCACTAAATGTACCATCTCCATTGTTGGAAAACATGATGTTTTTTTCACCAGCGGAATTAATTGCAGATCCTGAAAAGTCTGCAGCCCCGAAGTTGGAAATGTAAAGGTCCACATCACCGTCTCCATCAAAATCTGCCCAACTTGCACCAATTGCTGTTGAATTAACTAATTTCACACCTGCGGCTACTGAAACATCAACAAATTGGCCATCATCATTTCGCATCAAAAATGTCTGGCCAACACGATTCTCAACTATTGCAGCATCAATCACTGACTGATCAGTACCTTCTGCAAAACTCTCTTCAGTTTCCATCCCAAATTGATCAAAGCGAGCCGTGACATAGAGGTCTAAATCGCCATCTCCATCATAATCACCCCATGATGTTCCTGGCCCATAAGATGCCCAGTTGGAAAGCGGGCCAGAAGAGAGGTTGTAAAGTCCCGTAATATTACTAACATCAGTGAACTCAACCCCCAAAGGGTCAGCGCCTGAACTTTGTACAGCTCCCCCAAGAGCCGGCGAAAAAGCAGAAGCAAACAAAACCAACAATACTAGAGTTGGTAAACTTCGACAACCACTTTGATTCATCGGCACTCAACCTCTTACAGGCCTCGGGAGAAGTTATTGCATGAATAATCTCCTCATAAAATAATGAAAAACTAATCGACCGAAAGTAACGGGTATCTGAGCCCCCTCCGCGATACATGAGCGAGTCGGCGCTTACTGATGCAATCTCAGCATTTCGTGACGGAAACCCCGTTTTAGTCTTTGATTCAGACTTTAGAGAGAGGGAAACCGACCTTCTTTGGCCAGCCACTGCAGCAACTCCAGAGGTAATGCGCCAATTGCGCAAAGATTGCGGAGGCTTGCTTTTCCTTGCAATCGGCGACGACGTGGGCGAACTTTTCGACCTTCCTTATCTCCAAGACCTACATACTAACCCTACCATCTTAGTAGAGCACCCGGTTTTGGATGTGTTAATCACCGATGATTTACGGTACGACACTCGTAGCGCTTTCACACTCTCACTAAACCACCGAGACACATTTACTGGAATTACCGACCGTGACCGATCCTTAACCACTCGCCGTTTTGGAGAATTGACCGGTGAACTAGTGGAAACTAAGGCAAAACGGGAACAAGCAATTACCGCACTTGGTGCAGAATTCCGCACGCCTGGACACATTCCTTTGTGCCGCGAATCACCTGGAGGACTTGCTACGCGCCAAGGCCACACAGAACTTGCAGTTGCGATTGCGCGGCTTTCAGGCAACGTTGCTTGCACCATCGGTGCAGAAATGCTACAACCAAATGGCGATGGTGCATTGCCTTTTGAAGAAGCAAAGAAATACGGCCAAGAAAGAGGAATTCCTTTCGTCAGCGGAGCTGACTTGTTAGCAGCAATGGACAATCAATGAGTTGAAGTGGGACGACCAAGGAGTTGAATTTGATGTCACGGGTGATGGCAGTTGGAGTGTTTGACCTGCTACATGCTGGTCATCTTCATTATCTTGAGCAAGCAAAGGCTCTTGGTGACCATTTGACAGTAGTAGTTGCTCATGATGAAACCGTCAGAAAAAGGAAGCATGAACCTGTTACTGGGATGGATCTAAGAAGGCGCATGGTTGAAGGATTAAAACCGGTAGATGTGGCCATTACCGGACTTCCACCATCTGAATCAATGTTTGACATTCTTGATGATGTAAAACCAGATATTATTGCATTGGGTTATGACCAAGACCACGCGGAAGAGTGGGTCAAAGGAGAACTCCTAAAGAGAGGAAAAGAACACATCAAAGTTTGTCGAGTTGAAGGACTGCTAGACGACCTTGATGGCACGCGTAAAATTATCTCCCGAATTCTTGAATTATCAGCGGTGCGAAAGCAGATTGATGATATTGAAGGGAGTGAAGATTAATGTTCAGTGGAATCGTTCAGGGAACTGCTGAAATTATCTCAGCCATCCAACGTGATGATGTCTTAACAATTGAGATAGAGTTGGGTAAACACCTGATTGAAGGGTTAGAAATTGGCGCTAGCGTTGCAGTTGATGGAGTCTGCTTAACAGCAGTTGAAATCGTTGAATCAACAGCAAAATTTGATATTATTGAGGAAACCATCCGTTGCACCACTCTAGATATGGTGCGTAAAAACACTCAGGCAAACATTGAGCGCTCACTAAAATTTGGTGATGAAATCGGCGGCCACAATGTATCTGGGCACGTTACTTCGGTGGCTACCATCAGCGAAGTCAAACAAGGTGTAAACGGCAGAACTCTACAGTTAACCAGTGAAGAAAAAGAAATTTCCTATCTGATGCCAAAGGGATTTGTTGCAATTGATGGAATCAGCCTTACAGTTGGTGAAGTGAATCGCTCAACCGCTACCTTTGATGTGCATTTGATTCCAGAGACAATCGCTGTCACGACAATTGGTGAAAAACAGGTTGGAGACAAAGTCAATCTTGAACTTGATTCAGCAACAGTTGCCGCGGTTGAAGTAGCAAAACAGATGGTAGCAAACCAGCAATAAGGATGAAATCCAAGAAGCCTACCGAAAAATGGAAGTGAAGAGATGAGCAACAACATCGGCATCGTTTGTGGGGAATTCCACCGCACTGAAGTTGAGCAGATGCTCGCTTTCGCAAACGACACCGCACAAGAGCTCGGCCTATCTATCGCAGAAGTGGTTTGGGTCCCTGGCTCAATGGAAGCACCATTAGCAGCCACAAGACTGCTTGAGCAAGATGACATCGTAGGCGTAGCATGTCTAGGAATCATTGAGAAAGGTGAAACACAGCACGGTTTGGCAATGGGTCAAGCGGTCATCAAATCACTTATTGAAGCACAACTCGCTTTTGACAAACCAGTTGGACTTGGAATCATTGGACCGGGTGCTGAACCCCAGCACATAGCATCTCGGCTAGAACCGCACGCTCGTGCTTCAATAGCAGCAATCGCCAAGATGTTGAATTGAATTTCATTCTCAAGATTGATGAGGGGCCTACACCCCCGCCACATCATGGCAGATGTCCACGAGGTCATCATTATCGGCTCGGGCCCGGCAGGATACACCGCTGGATTGTACACAGCAAGAGGTATGCTAGAACCGCTAATGTTTGCAGGATATGCTTCTGGCGGCCAACTGATGCTAACATCTGACATCGAAAATTTCCCCGGTTACCCTGAGGGTATCGGTGGCCCAGAAATGATGGTCGAACTCCGCCAACAAGCTGAGAGATTTGGTTTGAAAGTTGAGGATAAGAATGTAGAGAAAGTTGACTTTTCCTCCCGCCCATTCAAAATCACGGTAGAGGGCGAAGAACACCTTGCTAAAGCCGTCATCGTCACCACCGGAGCCGATGCAATCTGGCTCAATGCAGAAGGTGAAGTGGAGCAGAAAGGAAAGGGTGTTAGCACCTGCGCAACCTGTGATGGATTCTTCTTCCGAGACCAAGAAGTAATTGTGGTTGGAGGTGGAGATTCAGCAATGGAAGAGGCTCATTTTCTTACTCGATTTGCCTCTAAGGTAACCGTTGTTCACCGACGAGAGTACTTCCGCGCCTCGCAAACAATGTATGACCGTGTGGCTAACCATCCAAAAATTGAGATCGCACTACACAGACAAGTCAAGCGCTGGTTATCCGACGAATCAGGATTATCCGGAGCAATTCTTGAAGACCCTAGAGATGGTTCAGAACACGAAATTTCCTGCACTGGAGCATTCATCGCAATAGGCCACACTCCGAACACCCCCTTCCTTGAAGGACAAGTTAAGACTGACGATAATGGATACATCATTCACTCTGAGCACACCATGACATCAGTACCTGGAGTTTTTGCTGCAGGAGATGTGGTTGATACACGCTACCGCCAAGCGATTACGGCGGCTGGCATGGGATGCGAAGCAGCCATGGACGCTGAAAAATGGCTTGAAGAAAACTAATTGAAAGATTTTTATCATCATAATATTGACGGAAAAACAACTAAATGGCTATGGCCTAATTCGGCAATATGCTAAGAAGCAG
>CAXEOD010000004.1:0-53740 GCA_963997805.1 uncultured Candidatus Poseidoniales archaeon | reverse complement strand
TTGATCAACTCAGCTCCAGATTCTAAATCAGTTCAATCAAGTGAAATAATCAATAAAATTAATGAAGTTTTGGATTCAAAAATTAGACCTACTGTTGCAAGGGATGGGGGCGATATTACATTTAAATCTTTTAAATGAAGGTACTGCTCTAGCAACCATGCCAGATGTGGTATTGATAAACAGTGATTGGAAATCAGGAGATGCAGTTGACACCGCTAGTAAACTGACTTCTGATCCAGAATTTAACTTGAAGTGCCGAGTTGTAATTATGTCAGGTGACTCTGGTTCTGAATACCTAATGTCTGCCGCACAAGCAGGTGTTTCAGAAGTTTTAGCAAAACCAGTTGATATGAGTAAACTACTCACTCAATTGACAAAACACGCTAACAAGTTGTTTGTGCCGCCGCCAGCAGATGTAAACAAAGGCTCAAAGGGTGGCTTTTTTGACATCAAAGTAACTGCAGGGGACCCTTCTTGGAGCCTGCCAATACTTGAGCAACTACTCGGTGAAGATTCGCTGGACGACGATTTTGTGAGTGAAATCATGGCCAAAGTCGAAGGCCAACTTGATGGCTTTGAAGACCTTGACCCTGAAACCGTGAAAACTATCCTCAGAACAACATTCGACGCACTAATTTTAGATGCCACTGAAGAGCATGGTGATGGTGACGAAGCCAAGCGCATGAGCCGTTTAGAAGAGGTTCTAGACAAGCAGGCCGAGCACATTGAGAAGGTCTTGGAGGCGGCACTTGACCCAGTGTTGGATGAACAACCAGACAAAGTGGCGATACTAACTGAGGAGACTGGCCTAATCCCTACAGACCCAGACGCACTCAACATGACTGTGCGCACGCTCGAGATAATCCATGAACTACTTTGGGAAATTGGGATACCAGGGCGATTAGCAGATTCTACGCTATCACATCGGGTTGAAGATGCGGTAGTTTTGGCCAAAGATGCAAAAGAAGCACTTGAGGGCTTCCTGCCTGAAAATGAAGATTAACTTGCGAATGAATTGAAGGCTGACTTCACCTCGCAGTAGTTAGGAGGAATGAGTTGTGGCTGAACAGGATGGCTTACCACCGATTTGGGGTTCGGACTGGGAACCTAATTTTCACCTTGAGTTTTCTTCGCCACTTACAGTGGCGGATGCTCGCTCAATGATGATGGCTGAAGTCGCTCAACAACAAGATGGTCATCTTCGAGTATTCGCCTTTATCTGGGATGAAATGACCGCTGATATTGAGAGATGGGATGGCAACGAATTCCACGAATTTTCTTCTCAATTATGTGAACGAATTAGAGGGAATCTAAACCGCCGCTCTGAAGAAGATCTAACTGAGGCAGTTTCTGCTGATGAGATAATCCCAAGGCGCAGTGGAGAACTACACCTTATGCGGCGTACAACACGATTTGTAATTGACTTGCGGCTCGCACTTCGTAGAATCGCTCACCTACAATCAGTAACCGTTGAACAGCGCCTTGATTGGCAACGGTGGATGCAACGCACTCGAAACCTTGACAATCACCTCAAAGACCTATTTATGGATGGACTTGAGACACCGGATGGTAGTAAATTTGGTGGCAAGGGTTTCCGCTCAACTTGGCAAGAAGCAGTGGTTGCTTGTGTTAGTGCATTGAATCGAGCAATAGACCAGCCATCAGGCCAACGCCACGCTGGTGATATTGTCGCACCAATGATTCGCGATGTAGGTCTTGCTCTAGCGATGGGTCAAACTCCAGCAGAGATTTTTGCCGCTCAGGTCGGGAAATCACAATCCTTGATGAGTGGAGGTCATGACAATGCTGGTGGACGTGATTTGCATATTGGCAATTGGCCGATTGGTATTCTACCACCAACCGCACCTCTACCAATTGCCTCAGCAACTACTACTGGCATTGCCCTTGCGAGCCAGCGAATGGGATTAGACCGCTTCCAACTAGCACCAGTTGGTGAAGGCTGTTCAAGCAGTGGTGAGTTCTGGGAAGCACTCAATTTTGCTGGCGCTAGAGGATTACCGATAGCATACATGATTCAAAACAATCAGATTGCATTGGACACGTTTCCATCGGCTCAGAACAATGCTGAATTATGGGCTGACAAAGGTAAGGCAGTTGGACTGCCTTCTTGGACAATTGATGGCTCAGACCCAGCTGCATTCTACGCTTCTACCGCCACCGCCCGTGAATTCGCACTAACAGGGGGCGGTCCAACTCTCATCCACGTTGAAACAATGCGTGGCTGTGGCCACGCACACCATCATGATGACCTATACCTAGGGGCAGAAAGTGGCAATCCTCCTGGATATGTAAACCGTGAATTGTTAGACTATTGGGAGGCGAAAGACCCTCTCCCCAACCATCGCTCTTTACTCAAGAAACTTGGAGTTGAAGGGGAAGAACTGGAGCGCATTGAACAAGAAGAGAAAACCAATGTTGACGACGCACGCAAAACGCTAGACGACATGCTGTGGCCTGAAGGAGAAAGTGTCACCACAGGAATAACCAGTTTTCATGACTCTGACAGCCACGCTGACCAACTCTCAAGGTTAGCCGGAGGGGCAGGGGAAGAACCACCAGAAAGTACAGTCTCTTCTGGTGAAACTTATGTTGAGTTTTCCTCTGAAACTGGCTCATCTTCTTTCAGCCGAGCAATTCAGCAAGGCATGGTAGCTATTGCTGAGCGTTGGGGTAGCCGAACCATTTTCATGGGTGAAGATATGGAACTTGCTGGCGCTTTTGGGATGAATTTGCCTCTGAAAACTAAAGGCCATGGTGATCTATTGCTTGATATGCCTCTGTCTGAGGCGATTATCATTCATGCAGCCACCGGCGCAGCTTTGGCTGGAATGAGGCCGGTGGCTGAGATACAGTTTGGCGGATTCGCGGCCTTAGCAATGAATCCACTGATTAACAACGCCGCACAACTACGATGGCGATGGGGCGCAGATGTCCCACTCGTAGTTAGAATCCCACTGGGCGGCAAAACTCGCTCTGGACCTTTCCATGCAAACATGATTGAGTCTTGGTTCACCAATGACCCCGGACTGACAATTCTGTTCCCATCAACACCTCAAGATGCCTACGATATGCTAGTTGAAGCGGCAGAACTACCCGACCCTGTCGTATTCCTTGAACACATTGGAATGTACGGGCTAAGAGGTGGATTGACTGGTTGGGGTGACAACATCAATCAAATGTTAGACAAAGATAGTGTGCTCAAACACCTTGATTCTGGCTCGGGACAATTCAAAATAGGTAAGGCCAACATTGTACGAGGTGGTGAAAATGCAACCATCATCACCTATGGGGCGATGGTTCACGTGGCCCTAAAAGCAGCACAAATCTTAGCCGCAGATGGAATTGAAATTGAAATTGTTGACCTGAGAACAATCTTACCTTTTGATGCTACTACTTGCGTTCAATCGGTCAAGAAAACTGGGCGTTTCATAGTATTACAAGAGGCGCAATACACTGGTGGATTTGGTCACACGATTTCAAGTCGCATCCAAGAAGAAGCATTCTACCATCTTGAGGCGGCCCCAATAATAGTCGGGGCATTGGATACTCCGGTACCATTTTCGCCGACACTCGAAGACCACAGCATCCCAGATGTTGACTTAGTGGTTCAACACCTCCGAAATATCTGTTCAACTTAGGAAAAGTTGAGGCGATAGTGTATTGGGGTAATGGTGTTAGCGCAGGCTAGGTTTGGGCCATGTCCGAGGGTGAACAGAGCGACCTTGAGCAGACCAGCGAAACGTCCCAAGAGGTTAGTCCTAGTAGGCCTAAAAACAGCAGTAAAGTCCGAGGCATTCTCTCACTTTTTATGTGGAATCAAGTGCTGATAATCGCTTCACTGTTCCTTGCTATGATGGGTTTACAGACAATTACTGCTGGGCAAAACAGTATTCCTGGAATGGCTGTTACGGGTTTCCTTCTACTTCTCGCAATAGGACTTCTAATCACTTCAGCAGACTTCTTCGTTGAAGGCGCAAAAGGATTGGCGCGCCGTGTTGGAATTGCTGAAATCATTATTGGGCTGACAATTGTCTCCCTAGGGACTTCACTTCCTGAAATTTTGATTTCAACTCAGGCAGCTTGGGAAGCACATCTAAATCCCTGTGTACAAGGTGCTACCGACTGTGCTACTGATTTTGCACTTGGCAACATCTATGGTTCTGTTTTAGTACAAATCACATTGATTCTAGGAATTGTTGTTATTATCAAGCCAATGAAGGTGAAACCTGATTGGATTAAGCGAGATGGTACAATGATGTTCGCTGCTGTCGTCCTACTGTCAATGTTAATTTTGATTGATGGTGATTTGAATCGTGTTGAAGGTGGATTGCTGTGTCTGCTATATGTTTTCTACATCACATATCTAGTCCAGCACAGAGACGAAATACGGACTGAAGAATTTGAAATGATTGAGGACATACGTACCGAAACTGGATTTGAAATGAATTGGACTGGTGCGACATATTTTGTGATGCTACTCATTGGTCTTGGTCTGGCAATGTTTGCTTCTGCAAGAGTCGTTGAATCTGCGGCTAATATTGCAGTACAACTAGGAGTACCATCAGCAGTGGTAGGCACTACGTTGGCTGCAATTGGTACATCAGTGCCAGAACTAGCAGTTGCAATTTTGGCCGCACGAAAAAGCACCGGAGTCGCAGTTGGAACTCTAATTGGCTCAAACATCACCGACCCCCTTCTATCAGTTGGGTTAGCTGCACTAGTAAACCCAATTACAGTTTACAACACTAGTCTTTTCTACCAACTGATATTCCCCGCAACCCTGTTTTGTACAGCACTTGCATTGGTATTCATGTGGACTGACTTCAAATTTAACCGCCAAGAAGGTGGGATTTTGATTGGTTGCTATGTGGTTTTCATATCGTTACTTTACTACCTTGCCTAACATGAAACCCATCATGAATAAATGCCAATAGTAAAGGCAGAATGGCCTCTCCCCTAATCATGGTCGAGTTCTCTCTGTCTGAAGAAGAAGAGATGTTACGTGACCTTGCTCACGAATTTGCAGAAACTGAACTTCGCCCGAACTCAGAACACTGGGACAATAATCGTGAATACCCGCGTGATGCAATTCGCCTGTGCCACGAAACCGGACTAACGAATTTACACATCCCTGAAGCCTATGGTGGAATGGGGATGGGAGTGATGGCAGAAGTGATTGTTCAAGAGGAACTTGCATGGGGTGACTCAGGATTTGCAACTGCCGCCTACGCCAATGGTTTGACTGGTGCACCCATCATCACTGGTGCAACAGAGGCACAAAAAGAAAAGTATCTTGGGATGTTGATCAACGATGGTGCGCTTTGCTCGTATTGTGTTACTGAACCAGTGGCTGGAAGTGATGTTCAAGGAATCAATACAAATGCAGTACTGAATGGCGATCACTACATACTTAACGGTACAAAAATGTTCATCACTGGAGCAAAATATGCGGACTGGTTTTTTGTTCTTGCTTACACCAATAAGGAGGCTGGCTACAAAGGCATGTCAGGATTCATCGTTGAGTCAAATTGGGATGGAGTCAGCATTGGCAAGAAGGAAGATGTCATGGGGCAACGTTGCTCTGATACTCGCTCAGTGATTTTCCAAGATGTGAAAGTGCCTGTTGAGAACCTCATAGGTGGCAAAGAAGGAAACGGGTGGTTCAATGCTATGAGTGCATTTGACCTCTCAAGACCCTGTGTGTCAGCACACGCAGTAGGAGTTGCTAGAGCCGCTTACGAACACGCACTTGCCTACTCTCTAGAGAGAGAGACATTTGGCAAACCAATTTTCAATCACCAAATGATAATGGCAAAACTAGCTGATATGAAAACCAGTATTGAAGCGGGGAGATTATTGGTCTGGAAATCTGCTTGGCTCGCTGATAATGGTCAGCCAAATACTGAGGCGGCGGCTCATGCCAAGCGGTTTTGCGCTGACATGGCAACAGAAATAACGATTGAAGCCGTACAAATTTTTGGTGGATATGGATATTCAGAAGAATATCCAGTTGCTAGATTAATGAGGGCTGCGAAGGTATTCCAAATCTACGAAGGTGCGTCTGAGATACAGAGACTTATCATTGGCCGCGAAATCACTCGATAATTTACATAATTAGAATTATTGATTTCTAGGGTTAAAACCATCAATAACTGACGCTTCGCAATAATGTGAGTAGCCAAAATAGACAGGTTGTATCCATTGCAGAATGGATAGTTCTAGCAATTGTTGTGCTAGCAACGATAACCTTAGGGGTGAAAGATGAAATTGAAACTACATCTAACCTTGAAATCTCAAATATCTCAGGAACCATGATTCTCTCAACTAGAGCATCAATGGATGCTCTTGGATTAGATGATTACGACCGCGGGGCTATAGCCACTATCAATATGGATTCAATTTCAATCATCAGTGAAGGTTGTGCAAACTGTGTAAATGCACCCACTGGCTTACAGATAAGTGGTAATGTGAATCTTACTGAACTGATTGATGATGCAGGCCGTTTAGGAAGGATTGAAGCGGAATTGGATTTCAAATATCTTCGAGAGGAACTGGATAATGGCATGATTGCAAGAGAGTGGTTATCCATAGACTGGGATGCAGGAGATATTTCACAACATTGGGAGGTGGTGATTGCCCATAATCCACCAAAATGGGAGCCTGAAGGGAGATACGATTCTTCCTTTGTTACAGATGATGGGAATCAGCATAGTCGTACAGGACCTTGGATAATAATAGAAGAATTAACGAAAAATGTACAGAACACTCGTGGCTGCCTTCCAGAAAGTTTCACCTGCAGTTCTCTGACTACACATGAAATAAATCTGACTTCAACATTCAAACAAGCCACCATACCAGTCAGTATTCAACACCCCAATAATTGGGAAATTATCGAAGGGGAACCTCAGACAAACAATTCACCAACAGATGTAGGAGGTATTCGAGAAATGATGGAGTTAGGTGACGAAGTTAACGAGGATAGCCCTTGGTGTATTTCGACTGAGGAGGAGATAATAGCCTCAAAATCGTGGGAAATTGCTGATTCTAGTGGCCCAATTATCTCGCCAATGGGTATCTGGTTTGAGGCTGTTGGGTTACCCAGTAGTTCATTCACACCCACCTCAGGAATTTGGAATGAAGTCAATTTTCAAACTCAAGATTGTGGCTCATTAATGGATAATGATGGTAACTTAAGATTTGGTATTTCGGTATCAAAATAGATGATTTTTTGATGAAAAACTTGGGAATGGGATAATAAAACCATGCCTCCTCGCGGACGCGTATGAAGAGAATCAGTCTATTCATTGTAATTTTGATGACGTGCATGACATTTTCGCCAGCCATAGCACAAATACCTGCGCCAAATGACACCACTACCTTGAATGGAGTGACAACCACTTTGAGTATTGATGGCTATGTGACAACCAAAATTGCCAGTGTAGGTTCTGATGTAGAAATAATGGCACTAACAAGAGGCCACACAGGCTCTACTATAGTGACTGCAGACATAATCAAATATCCAAATATCGACCCTATTGACTTGATGACTTCTGTTACTTTACCTGGCTCAGGTGTTGTCATAGATACAGTAGTGATGACCCAAGTTGGAGTTCACGATAACGATAGTAACACTATGACTTGGGAGGGAATATACAGCATTCCAAGCAACTCTGTTGGAGGCGTATATGGGGCTAGAGTGATTGCTGAAGATGGAAATTTAGTGGCAACTGATGACCCTACTCAACTAACTGAAGTGTTGCGAGGTGAATTTGAGAAAGTCCTCCAAGCAATTGATGATGCATGGGACTCTGCAAATCCTTGCTTGGAGATCAAAGGTGAATTCGATTCTTTGGAGAACATTATAGAAGCGAACGGTAATTGGTCCACATTCGTAACTGTAGCAACTGAAGGGCAGGGAATTGGTGGAAGCCAGCAATTATGGGATTCGATGATTAATGCTGGACACAATCAATACAATATGTCGGCCGGTGCTAACTTCCTGACTGCTTTGATGGAGTTCTTCGATTCTGATGATATAGGAGCTGGTATGTCATTTATCACAGGGCTATTGCTTTATGCTGGTGAATTTCCAATTCCTAGAACTTTCGATGATTTTGGAGTCGCTGCAGATTATGGTAAAACCTTTGATGCAATAGAAAATTACACCAGATTTGAAGGGACTGGCGATTTTGAAGCTGCTTACAACGCACTAGTTGGCAGTAACGAATGGGTTGCACTGAAGCAGGCTATGGATGATCTTGCAAATAGTACCAAAGAGGCTGAAGCGATTCAAACTATCCTTCATAATTTTGCCCTACTTACTGTTTCGGGACATCCAGATGCGATTATTGATGCATTAGAAGTTTGGATTACACCATTAATCAACGGAGACCTTGGCAATATGACACCAGTACAAGTTTTGCTTGTTCGCTGGTTTGAAATGGCTGAAAAACTAGAGGAAACGGATATTGTAGATACAGATGGAGACGAGGTCCCTGACCAAATTATATGGGAATATGAGAAACTACTGGAAACAAGTGAAGGGCAGGCATGGACTGCTAACATGGAAACCGGTTCCTCTTCATCTTATGTCAACGACGCTTTTGATAATTTCAACACCCTACCAGAAGATGTTCTCAACGATCTCGCTGATTCTTTCAGAGACCCCGTGTGGAATGCAACTGGACAAATCCTAGGTGAATTTGGACAATGGATGGAAAACGCAAGTTTTGGTGACAAACATTTGGAATGGGAATCTAGTGAAGAGGAAGAGGCAGCGGGCGAACCAACAGGGTCCACAGTCATCATCTTTGAGGAATTGTATGATGTTAGAACTACTCTCTATAATTCACATATCCTTGATATTGGAATCGAATTAAGATATTGGGGGCCTGACAATGAAAGTGACTACCCAAGCCAATATTTTATGAATATGACCAATAATCACGGCGTTACAATAAACACTATTTTGGAACAAAGCAGTAATGACAGGGCAAAATACATAGGACGTTTAACTGCTGAAACTGTAGACGAAGCAATATGGACATTCACGCAGCCTCTAGAAAATTTCAATGGAGATATGTCAAGAATGGAAGGCGCTAATCTCAAACTAGAAAACATGAGGCCTTCTATGTTGGGGGCTATGTCATACGAAGGTGCTGATGAGACTTTCATTGTCTCAGCATTGGGAGTTGTTGTTGAACAAGATGAAACAACTCTAGTTAGCGCACCATATTCTTTGAGTGCTACTTCATACAATTATACCGGACCTATAGAGAACGCTGAAGTTGATATTGCAATTCTACGAATTTCACCCCAACTTGCTGAAGGTGCTATTGCACAATTTTCACCTGATGGAGATGTGGAAATTACCTCGATTGAAGGACAGATGAATGGGCCGGCGATGGAGTTCTCTGGAAATTATACTGGTAATGACCTCGCAGGGGATGTTAGTGTGACTATCAGTCCATACAGTGGTCATGAAGACGACCGAGAATACCCACAAGCATCCAGTTTGGAAAATGATATCGAAGTTGCTGGCTCGGGTTCATCATGGGACGCTAGTAACCAAATCGGATCTATGCAGCTCCCCCACAGAGGTTTAGTGGATGTTACAACTTCTGGAACTACTGTGAACGGCCTTGAATTCGAAATTATGAAGCAAGTCCCACTTCCCGACACTTCCGGCTGTGCTAGAACCGAAGGGAATGCTCACAGCGGGAATCACGTTGACATCGGATGGCGTTATGAAAACTTTAGAAACGATGATGGTGATTTCGATAAACCGGAACTCAGCAATGTAGAAGTTGATTGGGGTGACGGGAATACCGACGAACGGCAAGCAGGCTCAACAGATCAAGACGGCTGGTGGAGCCATGACTATTCTACTGGAGACGGGGTGGATGAATATACCATTGTCATCAATTACTCTGTTGTCGATGGAAGGGAAGTTATCCATTCTCAAAACGTTACTGAAGACCAAGGATTCTGGCGAAGTGGAGAAGATGGAGAAGGATGGTTTGAAGGTCATTTCGAAAAGGGTGAATGCGAACTGAGAATGGAAACATCTGTAATGCCAAATGCTCTGATAATTAATGGGTTTTTCACTGATGGACCTATGGAAGTAATGGACGAACAAATCCTAACCACCAATCAAAGTGGAGGAGTTGGCATGACTGTCACTCCAACCTTACCTGGGGCATATCTTAGCATTGTACAAACCAAAAATGTTGGAGAAAATGGAATCACATATACTGGCATGGGAATGAATTTCGTTATGGTCACAGAAGCATCTCTTGCTTTTGGTGGTTTGACTCAAGAAACAACTTTGTCTGGAGTACCAGTCTACTCGGTGCAAACTGGGGCCGGTGGTTTGACCACAATCTCTGTTACTCCATCAGGAGTGAGTGAAGATAATTACAATGTCAGCCTGATGGTTATGCCTATGGAAATGGGTGATGTATTCCAAAGCATTGATGAGGATGATTGGGGAGAAGAAGAAGAGCATGCACTCGAATTCCAACAAGGCGATACAACACGCTCACAAGAAGTAAGAATCAAGGCACCTATCTCTATGATAGCGGCAATGATATTGGAGGAAGGTGAATTATTCCCTACCGCTATTAGTGTTGGTCTGATTCTTAATAATCCTGAAGAATTGAATATGACTGGGGCACTTGGACCTGGACAAGTCACGAATATCGCTCTTAGAAATGATACAGCCTCACGGATTCTAGCTATGGCTGCCCCACGCAGTGGTTTTGACCCAGCAACTCTAGACTTATCATCCATGACTGAACTGTTCTACAAGGAAGCAGTGAGAGAAGGGGTTGGATGGATTCCTGTCGAGCAGGACCTAGAAAAAATTTGTGAAAAATTTGATGGTTGGGGTGAGGAACGCTGGGAAAATGGCACATACAGCAATGTAAGATTATCTCTAGCACAAGAGATGCAGTCCGAATTTGTTCCTAAACAATCTCCATGGCCTAGTTATGACCCAATCAATGCAGTACTAACCAACAATGATGACGGTTCCCTAGTCACTCCAATTTCAGATTGGGTACAAGAAACCGATGGTCGTTACTACGCCAATTATGATCTAGAGGGTGGGATAACTTACCTTCTCAACTCCACTACAGATTATGTTGGAATGTTTGAATTTGAATTATCTTATGAAGATGGTTGGCTAAATGTGGAACGTCGCAATGATGATACAGTGTGCTCAGGAGATAATGAAGAAATGTCTGACGATGAGATTTTTGACCTGTTTGATGATTTCTTAAGTGATTTCAGTTCTGTTGCATGGGGACAAGGGTCAAGTGCAGATTTACGGCTTCCTATTCTTTCATCTCCCGGTGATGATTACACCGTATTAGCTATGGTTCAGATAGGTGAAGGTGAGAATGCAACAATGGTATCAGCATGGGGTTCAGAAATCTCAGTACCAAATCCAGAACCGCCTCAAATGGAGAACCTCACTCTCTCTTTCAGTCCTGCAAATCCACTACCCAATGACATTGTGCAGGTTACTGCTACCGATGAAGGGGGTCAGCCTGTTGAAGGTTTATCTTTCACTGTTGTAAAAGATAACCAAACCCTAGTGGCTTTGGTATCAAATGATTATGGACAAGTAGAATTTGTAATTCCCGAAGGTATCATTATTGTAAGGGCTTCAGGAAGCGATTACTACCCAGCAGAACTCACCATTAACGTCACTGATAATGGAACCACGATTCCATCTGACAATGATGGAGATGGCGTTGATGACAGTGTGGATGAATGTTCAAACACACCAGTTGGCACTACAGTAGATGATTTGGGTTGCCCTATTGTAATTATACCACCTTCAGATACGGATGGAGATGGAGTCGATGACAGCGTGGATGAATGCGCAAACACACCGGCTGGAACTACAGTTGATTCAGTTGGGTGTGAATTGACCACTCCGATTCTGGATGCAGATGGAGATGGTGTTACTGACGTCATGGACACATGTCCAAACACACCGGCTGGCACTACAGTTGATTTCATCGGTTGTGCAATCAGTGATGGAACTGATAATACTAATAATACAGATAATACAGATAATACTGGCAGTGCCGGTTCAGGTGATCCGATCATAAGCACCACCATGATCATGGCAATTATCACAGGTCTAATTTTAGCATCAATAGGTGTTGCAACATTGATTATCTTCAAAAGGCGTCAAAGTGATGATTTTGACTCCGAAGAGGATGTAATGTTTGATTCACCAGAACGACCCCCCCCTAGTATCAGAGGAGAAATGAGGGACGGGTATGAGGTCATAGAATATCCAGAAGGCACCGATGCGTGGTGGTGGCGGGATGCCGAGACCGGCCACTGGATGGAATGGACTTAAATCCAAATATCAATTATTACCTAACTGAGGTAGCAATATGGTGGCTGTCAATCTCCGCCATATTTTACTAGTGATTATGTTTGCTTGCTCTGGAATGTTGTTTTTCTTCCCTGTAGAACCAACAATGAATACTGATGTACTATTTGATGATCCAGTGAAGGAGCGAATAGAAAATGAACGAATGGAGATTGATCATTCATCAGAACTTATACTATTATTCCGGCATGATGATGGAAAGGAATTAACCAACAATTTGAGCCGTGTCCAAAGTTTGATTCAACTCGAAATAGAAGTAATGGATGGTTCAAACTCAAACACTTCTTTTGATTCTGAAGATGTTAGATTAAATAGAATTGAAACGCCATTAATGAGATGGTCAGATGCTTTTGCTTCACGAAACCGCTCACTAGAAAATGCAACGAGGTGGCTTGATGTACTGCAACCAACCATTGAGGATGGGTGGTGTGGAGAAAATGCCACTGATGAAGAGAGAACCGCTTTCGAAGCAAGTATGTTGATGTTGCCTCAAGACTCAAATTATGGGGTGGCTTGCCCTTCATTCTCTGGCGCATCTGTAAATCAACCCCCTGCTGCAAATGAATTGTTGTGGTTAATTTGGTTAGAAAGCGATAACAAAGAGACTGATTGGGGAGAGTTGTCAATTTGGGCGGATAAAATCAGTGAAGAAACCGAATTTGAAGTGACCCCGGTTGGAATGAATATGTTATTCCAAAAATCAAAGGAAATGGCAGAAAATGATTTTCAGGTAATACTCCCAATGACACTAATATTGCTATCGTTAATTCTTTTCTTTTGGATGAGAGATTTTCTTCTTACTGCCGTTACTCTTGGAGGAGTGGCATTAGTCATATGCTCTGAAATTGGATTTCTGTCATTAATTGGATTTGATTTTTCTATTCTTGATGGGATTGCTATTCCAATTATTATGGGAGTAGCAGTTGATGGCGCATTTTGGTATTGTAAATCATCACGGAATAAAGAAGAGGTGCGCAGTATGCTATTTATTGCCATGATTACAACCATTGCGGCAGTATCATTAGCAATTTTTTCACCTATTCGTGCAAATAGATCTATTGCCTTAGTGATGGCGATTGGCATATTTCTTGATTGGTTAGTAACTCGTTTTATCCTCGAAGAATTTTATCTCAGAAGACGCTCTTTCAATAATTCAATTTCCTCTAAACCTCCAAAAATCCACCCTTCACTTTCTTGGTGTTGGCCTGTCTCTCTCTTGATGTTAGCATCTATTGCGGTAATTGCCCCTGGTGGAGTTGAAGTATTTGATATTCAACAACTCCTTCCCGAAGATGATCCTGGATACAAAGAAATGGAAGAATTACAATCAAAGTATATGCTAGCAACAAGTACTACTGCTTGGATTGTTGTTGATGTAGAAGGCGACTCAACTGAGGATTTACAACAGGTTAGAGACCTTCAACAACAATTAGGTCGGCACCCGAGTGTAATCTCATTTGACACAGGTCTAATCAAGACTCCAATGGTCATGGGAATACCTGCTGGTGGAGGCACAGAAACAACCATTGATCAAGTCGCTGAAATGAGCCCTGGAACGATAATGCTTGACGACGCAAGACTACAAAGAGATGGGGTTACAACTGGAATTTCAATTGCAGTATTAATTGATGTACAGAATGCAGATGCTGGCTTAATCTTCGCCGATGATGTTGCAGAACTACTGAATCAAATGGAAATTCAAGGAGATATTGGTGGCGATTTACCAACAGGTGGGGGGCTCGCACGTACCTTTGAAGAAAATAGGGTGAACCAGATATTATTAGCTGGATTAGCAATTTTCGTAGCATCCATCTTGGTAACAAGAACACCCTCAAGAGCTGCACGTATAGCAATTGGAACGATTGCAATAGGTCTGGCAGTCGATGGATTGGCTAGCTTGTTCGGCGGCAGAAGTATCAACACGGCTCCTACTGTCCTTTTGGGAATGGGATTTGCCGCCGATTATCTATCACATGCTAGTGCTGAACATCTACCGACAAAAAATGATACTGCGGCCAGATGGGGTGCTGGGATTACTTCAATTTCAATCTTCTTTTTGCTTGGATTTGCTACTTGGCCACTTGCGAAAAATTCAGGGAAATTATTGAGTATCAGTGTTTTGATATCAATTATTTTAGCAACCTTCCTTTCCATAACTCATGTTTTGAAAATCGAACAAAGTGAAGAAGAATGATTAACACCGTGAATCATATACTGTTTTCAATTTGTTCACCGAACTCCAATAGTAGTCACGAATCAAGACCTAATATTGGCTGTGAGATTAGGAGACTTATCATTGGCCATGAAATCACTCGTTGAATAAATGTGAGAACACGGGTTAATATCATCAAGCAGGTAGCCAACCCTCATGCACGAAAGTATCAATGTCCTTGGCACCGAACTTGCACCTTGCTCAATGGACCCTCTTACTGGTTGGCATCGGGATGGTTGTTGTAACACCGACAAGACCGACCGTGGCCTGCACGTTGTTTGCTGTATTTTAACCAACGATTTCCTTGAATTCGCTCGCTCAAAGGGTAATGATTTGATTACACCTGCCCCACAATTCAACTTTCCTGGCCTTGTTTCTGGTGACAGATGGTGTGTGTGTGCTCAAACATGGATGGATGCGGTCCAAGAAGGAGTAGCATGTCCTGTGAGCCTAGAAAGTACCCATGAAGAGGCGTTGGCAATAATTCCTCTTGATATGTTAGAAGCACACGGTGAATAAACCAAATCATTTGGATAATCGCTCAAAGATGTTAGTTAGAACAAACAAAAATCAAATCCTCTATCATAGACAAGCATGATAATTCATCACCACTCGCTGGAAACTACATGTCCACTTGGGATGTAGTGATAATTGGTTCAGGTGCGGGTGGCCTTAGCGCCGCTGTCGCACTCTCAAATCTCGGCAAACGTGTACTTGTTCTTGAGCAACATTACCTCCCAGGTGGCTGGACCCATTCATTCTCATTGGAAGGACACAAGTTCAGCCCAGGGGTTCACTACATCGGCCAGATGCAGAAAGGTGGGCCAGCAAGAAAATTGTTTGAAGGATTGGGAGTTGGTGGAGACCTAGAATTCTGTGAACTAAATCCTGATGGCTATGATCACGTAGTGTTTGAAGATGAGACGTTTGACATTCCTCGAGGACGAGACAAGTTCATGGCTCGCCTCATCGAACGATTTCCTGATGAGAGAAAAGGGATTGAAAAATACTTCAATTTGATGATAAAGATGTATACTGGGCTAAATAGTGCAGGAGATGTTAACGGGCTATTAGATGGTGTGAAATTGATTTTCAAAGCCCCAGTAGTTGTCTTCAAAGGGCTGACACCAGCCTCAAAAATAATTGATAAATATGTTAAGGACATTAAACTGAAGGCAATTTTAGAATCACGTTCTGGTGACCACGGAATCTCGCCAGCTAGAGTGCCATTCGCACAACATGTTGCTATTGATGGCCATTATTGGGAAGGTGGTTGGTATCCAAAAGGTGGAGGAGGAGCAATCCCCAAAGCATTCATCTCTCGATTGAAGAAAAATGGTGGAGAAATTCGTGTCAAAACAAAGGTTGAAAAAATAATCATTGAAGGACAGGGAAAAGACCGACGTGCAGTTGGCGTACTTCTAGAAAGTGGCGAAGAAATACGTGCCAAGACAATAATTTCCAATGCAGACGCTTGGATTACTTACAATGGCCTTGTTGGCAAAACCAACCTATCTAAAAAACTGGCAAAGAAAATTACTAATCTAGAACCATCAGTTAGCGCCTTGAGTCTATATCTCGCAACTGACCTAGATATTGATTCTTTAGGACTTGATTCAGGGAATTATTGGATAATGAACAGCCCTGATGTTGATGCAACATATCGTTTCGCTGAGAAAGACGAACTAGATGGTGAGGGGAAATTTCCTGGTGCATTTTTGACGGTGACAACAAAGAAAGACCCGAGTAAGATGAAAAATGGTATTCACACAATGGAGGCGTTCATTTTTGTATCATACAAGCCGTTTGAGCAATGGAAAGATAGTCAAACTGAAGAACGGCCAGAAGAATACTCTGCATTTAAGAAACGTCTCACTGAGAGGATGTTTGACACCATTGAAGGTGTTGTACCAAATCTTCGTGACCATCTAGTTCTTTGTGAGTTAGGAACCCCACTAACCAATGTACATTATGTCAATTCATATCGTGGAAACCTGTATGCAACTGCCAAATCAAAACAGCAACTCGGACTAGGCGCGCTACCGATTAAGACTGAAATTTCAGGGCTGTATCATTGTGGCCAATCTACCGCTGCACATGGAGTTCTTGGGGTGGTAATGACCGGGGTAATGGCCGCCTCAAAAATTAGTGGAAAACAGATTGGTGAATTACTAATTCACGGGGATGAAGGCGAAATTAGATTGCACGCCTAAACCAAGATTGACATGACAGAAAATATCTTAAAAAGTGGTTTTTTTTAATAATAAGAACGGTAATTGAGGTTTTCGGGGCCTAAAATACCTAGCAAGAATTGAATCTATCCACCAAAACTCTCTTTGATGAGGTGGGGAAATCACAACCATGAAGATAAGGGCCGTGCTGCTGTCACTTTTGTTGCTGGCCACGATTCCAAATCTGATAGTTAACCCAGCAACTGCTGGACAAGTCACTAATTTTGGTATGGCTGGCCAACCGTCCTCAGTTAACCTCACATTCACCTCGGCTGGTTACGATGTCAGCACCAATTTCACTTTAGGCGCCAATGAAGTTGTTAGTTGGGCTGAATTAGATGTCAAGGGCTTACCAGATAACCTTGGCAACAGTCCAAACACAATTTCCATTGATATTGGGGACGACCAAGATTTGGAATGGGCCTTCGGAGGACCGGGGAATGGATCCTTTGGTCATTTGAATGAACTTTCAAATGGCAGGACAGGAGTTGGAGTTAATGTCTCAACAGGATACAATACAAGTTATTCCTTACGCCTACCACTCAACGCAACGATAAATTCCGCCACGGTCAACTTCTCAACTCTTAGTGAACTCACGCTTTCAGGTAACGACATGCGTGACGCTTACATCCATAATCCAAATCCGACTTGGGGTAATGCAACCTACAAGGATTGCAATTATGGAAATTCAACAATAACTGTAGTTGGAAAAACTGAATGGTCAAACTGGCATATTTATCGCAGTTTATACTGGTTTGACCTAACCCAACTTCCCTCTGTAACGGTACTAGATGCAAATCTCTCATACTGGGTTGATGATGTTTCTAACAATGCAAATACAGGACAACCTGTAACCGCACAACACACCTACACTGTTCGGCCACTTCTAAAGGACTGGTTTGAAGGATTAGATTACAACGTTCAGGTCACTCAAGGACCTGGTGTCACATGGAATAAAGCAATTGATAATTTGACTGGAACTGATTACTCGTGGAGTTCTGCTGGCGCCTCAAGCACCCTTGACCGTGGCGCTACTGTTGCAAGTATTACTGAAAGTCCAGCCAACCTTGAGCAAACATGGATGGAATTCAATTCTCAAAGCCTAACCAACCTTGTTCAAAGCTGGGTAAATGGCAGTGTTAGCAATCAAGGGATTCTTTTTCTCGGTGATGAAAATACCAACAAACCAGACGCATCGATGCTCAAAATAATGTCCCGTGATAATTCAACTCATGGGCCAAAATTGGTAATCTTGTTTGAAGGAACTAATGATGTCACGGCTGGATTTGATGTTGGCAACGACAATAGTTGGGAGTGGAGTCACGCGGGAAACCTCAGCAACGCAACGACAATACCCGATTTTTCCTCGTCTCTAAACTCATTATTAGCTAATTCAAGCGCAACTTTCACCGATGATTATGGCAATGAATTTGTTGACATACCGCTAAATGTCAGTGGCAACGCAACATTAATTCTAGACGATATTGACATCCGTTATGATTGGCAGCCAACAGTAACTATTTCTCCACAGGGAAATCTAGTCACTGAAGTAAATCAGCATCTTTCAAACCTCACTCCAGACGCGACTGGGAATGTCAGTATCTCAATCAATGTCAGTTCTGGCTCCGCAGGAGTTGTAGAATTATCCAACTTAATGATCAGTACAGGAGACCGCCCACCTTCAATTGGTACAATCTCATTACCGGCTGGAACACTCGTGCCAAACGGAGTATCTCACCAATTTTCAGTGCAGGTTACCTCGTACCAAGGATTGACCAACTTGTCATGGGTGGGCCTCACTCCACAACTACAAAACGTGGCACTGCGACCCACTCTATTGTATTCACTCTCTAACTCTAGCGCATGGGTGAGTGACCCAGGAGGCTATGTTGAAAGTTTATCTGGACAGTGGCAGTCTCTTAACTCAGACACCGGTCTTATTCAATGGGATTTACAAGTTGATTGGGCTTGGCCACCTGAGAAAGATATTGTTTGGGAAGCTCAGGCTGGCACTGTTGATTCTAACCACACTGAACGCCTCTCACCTGGTTCAACAGACCATGAAAGAAGAATGGAAATAACTAGTTTCCATGTCATTGATGAGACAAATCCAACCGATGGCAGCCCCGAAATTTTTGATAATGAATGGGTTGGAGGTGGTGATTTATTGCGTATTTCGGGAGATGTTAGATTCCTTGATGAGTTGAGTTATCCATTACCACAAGATGTGCAAATTGAATTAATCAATATCACTGGAAATGGAACGGTTGATGCTACTGGAGCATTCTCAATCAACAGTCAAGCACCAAGCGAAAATCGCTATGGTGGATTTACCATTGAAGCGGAAATCACAGGACCACTTGATGCGACTCCGGCGGGAACAAGTATTCTCTCATTCAGGCTAGATAATACAATGCCTGGAATGGTACTTAATGCCCCAATTCTTTCAAGGATGATTCCTAGTAATAACCAACTGTTCAACATTTCAATCGCAGAATCCACTGGTGCCAGCGGCATTGCTGAATCTACTCTTCAACTACGCTGGTGGGTTGAATCTCTTCACGATGATAATCAAAATGGAATTCCAGAAGTAGAAGAGTATCGGGATAGACCACTGATACGACAAGGGACTTCTGAACATTTCCACGCCACTTACGAAGACCTTCAAAACGTACAGGGTGAACAAGTCTCACTCTTTGTTGAAGGAACAGATAATGCAGGGAATTCGCTAAATGGTGGGGGAGCAGGCTTTGACAATGACTTGCACCACTACATTTCATTGGTACCCGAACCTACAACTTTGACATCTGCAACTCTTGAATTCCCAGCAGGAATTGTGATTGTACCATCCTACGAGGGCTGGTTTAACCTCACCTTAAACGATGTCAATGGTGGCGAAGATATTGAGAACATAGTTATTGACATGGGCCAAGGAATTGAGTTTACTTGGCAACAAGGCGGGAGCATTACATCAAATAACAATGAAGTCTTAGTTGAAGGCGCATTCTTTGAGAGTAACGGAGATGTCGCATATCTAAATCTCTCATTCATGGTGACTTCACTTTTTAATCCGGCTGAATCGCATGGTGAGTTTTTGATTCATATTACTGACACATCGGGATTGAATTCAATTTCAACATTCCTTGATTGGGAATTTAATGCCGATATCATGCTAACAGATTTTGGAATTTTTATCAATGACTCCTCAAATATTCAACTTCAAGACGATGATTATTTGAAATTAGAACAGGATTTACTAATTGTAGGGAGAGTGCGTTACTCAGCAATTGACTTACCTCCACAGGCCGATTCGTTTCAGGTAAAAATTGAGGTGCCACTTGATTTACCTCTTGCAGTTAACTCGGCTCTTGATGGGACCTTTTTTGGAGAAATGAACGCTCATGGTAGTGGAATATTTCGCGTTTCTCTAGAAGTACTGGGAGGTAAAGGAATTGTTACGCCAGCCACTTCTTCCCTCAGATTACAGATTGATGACCAAGCCCCTTTAATCGTTGGTTCAAAACCTAATTTCATACCAGCAAATTCTACCAATTTATCCTTACAATTTGACATTCAAGAACAGGATTCAGGGATTTCACAAGGAGATATCTTAGTAACCTGCAAAATCATCAGGGGTTTCCAATCAGTCGGTACTGAAATACACGGTATTGCACTCATACAAAGCGCTGGAGTGATATCCCGTCATACCGCAAATCTGACATCGCAACCTCTACAAGAAGATGATTCACTTGAGTGCTGGTTAACATTGGAAGACCTAGCTGGTAATCAGTTGACTGGGGCTGGATCATCACAAAACTGGCCAATCAGTTTCTCTGTTATTGAACTAAGGCCAGACCTTCACTCTAGCGATATTTCCTTATTTCCCGAAACCCCAATCTATGGCAAAGAAACCTTAGTGAACATAACTATAGTCAACCTAGGGAATTACACTTATCAACCATTTTTTGTTTCTCTTGAAACCTTAATTCAGCACGAAGGGGAACTGCAGGGCTCGGAAATTGGTTTGCAAGAAATAAGATTCTTAGAAGGCGAAACAACCACAATTATTTCATTTAATTGGGCTCCAGAGTGGCATGGTCAACTTGATTTAATTGTAACACTTGACACAACAAATTTGATTACTGAACGAAACGAAACCAATACCCAAAATTGGACCGTTTCTGTAGAAAAAACCTCGGCCGAGAAAGGCTTCTTCATTTCTCAATCTATGCTTGCTATAGGTGGACTTAGTATCATAATTTTCTTCTCGGTAGCAATGTTCCTTGCTATGAGAGCAAAACGTGAAGAGGATACTGAAGGAGAATGGGAAGAGGTTACTTATGACGGGGCTCCTGACCAGCAAATGAAGGGAAAATATGAGGACGATGGCCACGAATATCTCCAATGGCCAGCGGAAAGTGAAGATTGGTGGTATCGTAATAATTCCGAATCTGAATGGGCTCCTTGGGAAAAAGACTGAATTTATTTACAAAATTAAATTGAGGTAAATGTATATGGCCAAGCAAGAGCCTACAAACCGATTGTCAGAATGTACCTCCCCTTACCTTCTCCAACATGCATCTAATCCAGTTGCATGGCAACCTTGGGACGATACAGCAATTGAATTGGCTCGTAAATTGGATCGGCCTTTGCTGGTCTCAATCGGCTATGCCGCATGCCACTGGTGTCATGTGATGGAGCATGAATCATTTGATGATGAGGAAACTGCCGCCTTGATGAATGAAAAATTAGTTTGCATTAAGGTCGATAGAGAGGAGCGCCCTGATGTTGATGCTCTTTACATGGCTGCTTGCCAAGTGATGACTGGTCAAGGCGGATGGCCTCTCAATGCTTTTCTTGACCCACACACACTGAAACCATTCTTTGCTGGAACTTATTTCCCACCTAAACAAGGCCATGGAAGACCATCTTGGACTCAGTTAGTTATCGCCATGAGTGACGCGTGGAGCGGGCAACGAGATGGGCTAGTCAATAACTCAGATATGATAATCGAGCACATCAATAAAATGGCAGGCGACTCAAGTAGTGATGAAGTTGACCTAGAAGAACTAATTGAGGCGGTGACCGAGGGTTCAGTACAACATTCATTGAAATTATTTGATGCCATAAATGGTGGCTTCGGAGGTGCACCAAAATTCCCTCACCCAATGGAACTTGAGGCCTTACTTAGATATGGTTCGGATGAATCTAGGAAAGCCGTTGAAGTATCACTGCGTTATATGGCTGGGAGAGGCCTATTTGACCATCTTGGAGGGGGTTGGCACCGATACTGTGTTGACAGCGCTTGGGCAGTACCACACTTTGAGAAAATGCTCTATGATAATGCACTCCTCTTACCAATACACACACGCGCATTACGGGATGGAGTCGGTGACCAATCAGTTCATCAAAGGGTTATCCAATTAACACTTGAATGGCTAAAACGAGAGATGCTTGACCCTAATGGTGGTGTTTGGTCAACTCTAGATGCCGACTCAGATGATGGGACTGGACACAAAGAGGAAGGGGCATTCTATGTCTGGAATCCAGAACAGGTTGAATCTGCCTTAGGGGTGCAAGATGGTGAACTAGCTTGCTCCCGCTGGACAATTACGAAAGCAGGGAACTTTGAGAATAGTGGAAGCAGTGTATTAGCACTTTCAGATGTTGGGGAACTCAGTGAAGAGAAAGAGGAAAAGATACGTCTTGCATTGCTAAAAAAACGTGCAGAACGCGCTCGACCAGGAACTGATGACAAGGTTTTGACATCTTGGAACGGCATGCTACTTGTCGCACTTACCGAACTTGAAGGTGATTTAGCCAGTGAAATTGGTGAACATGTCACTCAAGGACTCCTTGAACGCTCAACCAATGAAGATGGTTCAGTATTACGAACTTGGCGTGGTGAAATCGATGGAGGACCCGGTTTTTTGGATGACCATGCATGGGCCGCACTCGGCTTGCTAAATTGGGGAATTGCGACTGATAACGAAACCTGTATCAAAAGGGCATTATCGATAACCAAGCGATTATTGGAAGAATTCTCAGATACAGATGGTGGATTCTGGCTATCAACCTCCAATCATGGTGAATTACCAATCCGCCAACGCTGTGAAACTGACTCTGCTGTCCCCGGTTCAACTTCTATTGTTGTACGTCTTATCTCAAACCTGCTTGGGATATGGCCCGCCCACGAAGAATCTGACTCATGGCGTACCTATGCAATGGATTCTATCTCTAAACTTGGTGAAGGGCTCAAGCAGCGTGGCCCAGCATATTGGTCTCTTCTCAATGCTTCACAAGACCTGCTTAGACCATGGGCTGTGTGGCATATTCACCATGACGGCACTGAACCAGAGGAATTGAAGCAACTGCGTAGTACTGCAGGTGACCGGCAACTTGTCATCTCAACACAGAGTTCTAGCGATGGAAAAGACAGAGGCGATGCGCCATGGATGGCTTGGCTGTGTGAAGGAATGTCCTGTAAACCCCCAATCACCGAATCGTCTGATTTATCCTGGTAATTCATTCGCGATTTAGTGATGACCAATTATCATATCACTTTCAGTTATGTGACCGAACTCGTCAAGAACCTCCGCCGTGTGAATCAGGTTAGATGCAGCAATTCTACGCGGTTATTCTAGCAGCAGGTGCTAGTGAGCGATTAGGTCAACCAAAACCAATGGTGCCTGTCAAACTAGGCAACCGTGAAATCCCCCTTGTTAAGTGGATTGTTGAGCGATTAGAACTAGGTGGAATCACACCAATAGTAGTAACTAATCAAGAATTACTGATTGATGTCACCTTTGCAATTCCAGGACGTACTGTAGTGCTTAATCCAGCCCCCGAGAAAGGCAGGACTGGTTCGATCCAGTGTGGCCTTGCAACCATCATCTCCAATCTCAAGAGTAAGAGGGGAATGCAGGTATTGATAGCACCTGTTGACAGACCTGGATTCTCCAATTCAACTCTAGAAGTTCTTCGTCACACTGAATTCAGTGCATGCCCTACAAAAGATGGACGGGGTGGTCATCCAGTTTTGATTACCGAAAATGATGTTGAAAAAATAATGTTAGCAAAACCAGAAACATCACTTCGCGACTTAATTTCACCGATGAAAATCAACGTTACTGACAAATTTCTTCATCTAAATATTGACACACCAGATGATTTAGAACAATTACAACAAGCAGCAGATGAATTGTAACCCAATTCCTTGGTAGTGTAGAGAACGAATTAACCGAAGGCCACGTCTAAGACCATCATCACTGAGAATCCAATCATCACACCCATGGTAGCAATATCCCCATTGCCGCCGCGATGGGCTTCAGGAATCAATTCCTCAGCAACTACGAAGATCATCGCGCCAGCTGCAAATGCAAGAGCATAGGGTAGGATAGGGGCGGCGGCAATCACCAATGCCGCACCCAAAACTGCAGCAATCGGCTCAACCATTGCAGATAATTGCCCCCAGGCAAAACTCTGCTTTCGCGATAAGCCTTCACGCCTCAGTGGCAAAGATACTGCAGCACCTTCTGGGAAATTTTGGATACCAATGCCAATAGCCAAAGCGATGGCAGTACCAATTGTAGCACCAGGTAATCCCGAAGCGGCTGCACCAAAAGCAACGCCGACTGCTAATCCTTCGGGAACATTGTGAAGAGTAATTGCAGAAACTAGCAACATACTGCGATGCCACGATGTTTTGACACCTTCTGTCTCTTCTGGTGGAGCGCCTGGATGCAGATGGGGGAGAAACATATCGATAATTCTCATACTTACACCACCTAGCATGAAACCAACTAAAGCAGGAAACCAAATTGGTAAACTCTTACCTTCAGACAATTCAAGAGCCGGAGCGAGTAAAGACCAGAAACTTGCTGCAATCATTACACCGCCTGCAAATCCGAGCATTGCATCGAGAACCTTTCTGTTAACCTCCTTGAAAAAATAGACTAAACCGGCTCCTAAGGCGGTCATAAACCAAGTGAACATGCCAGCAATTAAGGCCTGTTGAACCGGGCTAAACCCTTCCATGAACACGATTAAACCCATACAACCAAATATTCTGACAGGACATTGGTTGAAGAACATTCTCAATACTTTTCACCTCTCCCAAATTCAAAGGGGAGGAACGCCTTCGCAAGTTCCGTGACGCACACTGTACTGGACTGGACCACCGCCCAACTGGCCAATGGTAGGCGTGTTGCTGTGGCTACTGTACTTTCTTCTGGAGGATCGGTACCAAGGAAACCTGGCGCACGTCTTGCACTATCAGACCTTGGTGAACTGTGTGGAACTGTTGGCGGTGGAGGCCTAGAATTAACAACCAGCGAAAAACTCTCAACTCTACTTGAGGAAAAGAATGGTGAACAGGGGGGTTTTGTTGAGACTTTTCAACTTCATACAGAAGCAAAAGGTCATGCAGGAACACCTCTCAACAGCCTTTGTGGAGGGCGAGTAACGCTCTCCTTTGAGGTGATTCAACCGATGCCACACATCCTTCTATGCGGCGGCGGACATTGTGGGAAAGCGATTGCTGACGCTTGCGAATTGCTTGACTGGAAATATTCAGTATTTGACGTTAGAAACGAATATACTGACCAAAAAACCTACCCCAATGCAGTAGGACTTCACAACTCATCAGCATCTAATTTCTTGACGGGGAAAGGCACTTCTGAGTTAGCACAATATTCTGATATCCTGTTACTTGGTCACGAATGGTCTGTTGATGAAGAATTGTTGAAAGGTATGCTTTTGGCACAACAAGAAGACCCTGATGCTTGGAGAAGTAGAATTGGAGTGATTGGCTCAAAGAGTAAGTGGGAAGCATTCTCTAAATCCGCTTTGAAGTCAGGTATTCAGCAACAATACCTCGACCAAGTTGACTGCCCTATTGGACTCAATGTTGGGGCTGAAACTCCTGCTGAAATTGCGGTTGCAGTGGTCGGGCAATTACTTGCCCGTATCAAATCCCAAGACCCCGAAGAGGCTACTTGGCGTGATGCTTAATTTCAATCAATCATTTAGTGCTTCAAAGTCAAGGATGACTCGTCCATGTTGGTCCCACTTTACAATCGGCTTGTAACCATCATATTCAGCTTCCCTTAGGGAAGTACGGATTCTAAACAATACATCAGACGGCAATTCAACATCAAACCCTTCTCCGCTGTAAAATCGAGTAGGACCCACCTGTTCTGGTTCAACTTGTGGCAATACCTCATCAACAGTTTCAGGCTCTGAAACTGTTTCAACAATTTCTTCTACCCCCTCATCTTGTTGCGACTCTTCATCAACCACAACTTCAGTTACCAACGTGTTTGCTGGAACAATATTTTCTGCAACTAGAGTAGAACCTGCATCTGTTCCTGATACCATGACTCCTGCTCGATTCATGTACAGGAATCCCTGTCCAAATAAAGTCAAAGCCGCTAACAGATACATCACACCTTGCAATACTCCATTCGATATATCCCCTGCCACAATCAAGATACCTACAGGAATTGCTACAAGAGTGTAAATCCGTCTCCATTTTTCATCTTGATCAAATCCAATCATCATCTGAATCCCACCAAATACCGCTAATACAGAACCAAATAACCACGCCCCAGTTTCGTCAGAGAGGAAGAGAGCACCTAGTGGAACGTAAATAGCGCCAGCAATCCCAGCCAATTTTGTCAGGTTAAGAATATCCTCGTCACTTTTCTCTGTCCACTCAAAGTCCCACATTCTCCATGAAGCCCAAGTGAGAACAAGCCCGGAAAGAACCAACCAAGCACCTGCTGCTTCCCAAGGTAAATCGAGTTCACCCCATAAATGCTCAACAGTGTTTCCAATAGCAATGGCTTCAAGGAAAACAGCTGCCAACATCCATTTTGCATGCCTTTGATGCCACATTCTCCAAGATAACAAGAATGCTGTTATCAAAAATGCGACCCCACCCCATGCAGTCATACCAAAGAGGCTGAAAATAACTGCATAACCAAGTTGTACGTTTACTAGAATATTCCTTGTGTCTTGGTATTTTACCTCCACATCAAAACCAAGCAAATTCCACGGTGGGGACTCATGTTTTCCAGGAAGTGCTTCGGGAGCGCGGGATTGCATTATCCCTTTCCAGAATAAAATCGTCACTAACCAAGTAACTAGTGAAGCAATTGTGAATACTTCAACAATTTCATCATCCCCTAACCATTTATTGTCAACCGCTGCGAACATCAAGGAGATACAGAATGCAGGGGGCCATACCCAAAATGCTGCTAACTGTCCGGTTGCCCAAGCAGCAACCCCAGCAATTACTACTGCTACTAAAACTAGAATATAAGGGGTAGAAACAAGAATATGCAAACCCACTAGAATTGAAAGTGTTGGAATTAATGTAGGATATTGGGCAAAGTCTTCGCGCACACCCGCATCATCACCCTTTGCTAGCCTAAGGTCCCTAGCAAATCCGATCAATGGTATGGCACCGATAATCACCCATCCTATTCCCGCCCATGCAGGATAATCAATGCCAAATACAAACGATGATTTCATCTCTAAAAGTGATGCACTGAACGGCACACTGTCAATGAGTGCAACTGGCAACTGAATCAACATTAAAATCCCAGCAGCCCAAGCAAATGGTAGTAAATTGATGGCAATTGTTCGACGATGTTGTAGTGCACGAGTAGTCGCCAATAGCATCATGCTAAGCAGTAAAATACCGCCTGAAACATCTAGTAATGCAACCATCATTACACCTATGAGAAGCCAATCTGCGGCTCTACCTTCCTCTTTTACTACACCTTGTTTTGTCAACATAAATTGACCTAGTAATGGACCGGCTAACATTATCACATCAAACATGATTTGTGCAGTAACAACTTCACTTCCACCTGCATCTATCAACGACTCATGGATACGGAATGACCAGGGAAGTCCAACGAAGAAAAGTAACCATACCCCGCCAGCCCTAGTACGATTGTCTTGAGGTAGTTCAAACAATACCTCCCGCATTAACACCATAATTGGCAACAACAGCAACATGACTGTCCAAGTCGCAGTGGACTCTGCGGCTGCTAACGAAAATATCAACAACGGTAGAATCATACTTCCGCGCATTGCTGGTCCCCATTCCCCAATCTTGTTATTGAACCAATCACTAGATTTTGAGGACCACTCTCCTGTCAATGGATTCCAATCTGCTACTTGCGAACCTGCGGCGAAAAGTGAACCACTGAGTTTACCGACATCAATCTCAACTACTCGCAATGAACGACCTATTGAGTACAAAGCAACCGCAAAAATGAGTGCTTCAACACCTAATTCCGAAACCCCTATCTTGGCCCCAATCCCGCTTTCAAAACGACCCATCCATTCTAGAATAAAAATTGAAACACCGGTCACGAGGATCAATATTGAAATCTCTTTTCTTGTTTCAATATCATCTAAGCCTACTGATTCAACATTAGTCGCCTCGCGTAAGACTAGTACCAGAAGGTACACAACAAAGATTACCGGTAAGTATGGTCCAACCCCGAACAGCATTTCGTGAGATAATAGGGTTAAAATTACCATCAAATGATGGGGTGCTTTGGATAATTTACCTTCTCTACTTGCTACTTCTCCAATGAAAAGTAAAGCGGCTGGAGGAATTATTAGGAAGAATGGATCCAAAGCTAATATCGAAAACGCATTGGGCTCAGTTGAAGAAAGCCAATCAACCAAGAACCAAGAGACTGCTAGCATTGAAAAAGTCCAATCAGAAACCCAACGCCTTGTTTGGGGCTTAGTCACCATATAAACAAACATGATAATCGCAGTAGCCCATGCAAAGCCAGAACCGGGAGATGGCAAAAATGCCAAACCTACTGCTAAGCCAATTGGTAACCAAGGAACTCGCCTCATGTGAACTGCAGCAAAGTAACCGATTAGCAGAGATAACCAAAGGAATAGTGGCAAACTTGCTAGCACATGGTCAATTGGCTGAACCAGTACTAAATCCAAGTCGCCAACAACAGCCCAAAACTCTGCAATCAAAACAATCAGAACTAAGCCAATTGAACCGCGTTGTATCATTGCTTGGGACAAGCCCTTTGCTGAGGCAAACATTCCTTGCATTAGCACGACTATTGCTAGTAACGTGAGGCCAGCGCCGCCACCAACTTTCATCTCGTAAATTATTGGGATTACCGAAGAAAGGAAGGCAGAGGAAAGGAAAAGTGGAGCTCTATTTGAGACCGAACCAAGCCACATCCCCATGCCAGTCAACGCCAACATGCTCAGAATCAAGGGCAGTGAAATCACTCCACCAGCCCAATTAACCCATATTTCAGCACCTATGAACAAAACCACCAGTGGCGCAAGAGTTGTAACCAAACGCGGCAATATGGTTGCTCTGACTCGTTCATTCTGTCGCCACTGAGAGTAACCAATCATGATGAACACGGAGGCTTGGACGAGTGCACCCCACTCCCCTGGCATCCACCCATCAGTGCCTGAAACCCCATTGCATAATACACCTGTATCGGGGAAATATCCACAATAGAAAAACAACCCCCAGCGGGATAGCCAAAAGCCACCAAGCACAGCGAATAAATGACCAAATGATAGAACATAATCATGGATAATTGAGATGGTTTGATGTCGGTGATATTGCACCTCTACAAAACCATAGGAAAATAATACCATCAAACCCGCTCCAATAGCAAGATAGAGGAATTCCATGTCGCTATCGAGTTCACTAGTCATGAAGCGGCCGATGGCGAAGGCAAGCGCAATCATACCACCAATTATTGAGAATAACATTCCCATTTTTGCGCTGTCAACATCTGCAATTGTTGAAATTGGAGATTCTACAGAAACTCCTGGGTAATATGTTGGCTGTTCACCTACCGTTGATTCAATTCTTGCTTGTTGCCTAACTTTGGAAAAATCTCGGAATCTAGTCCTACCCTCTTCAGTACCCTTAGCCATATGGGAGCATTATGCATGCTTACACATTAACTCTCACCCGACCACTAGTGCTTATCCTAGAATAAAGAAGGATGAAAGCCTACACCACCACGGAGCTGAATCAACCCTCATCAAATGGATTTCAGAAGACAATTGAATACTAATCTCAAGTGTTCTAGATGTGGAAACTTTTCTCAGGATGAGGACTAGAAATCCCCGCCGGCGGCACAGTCGGTTCATTAGCGGTTGACTATTGTTGCCCCGCCGAGATCGCCCTCAACCTCAAGGGCTTTTTCCTCTTCCGATTCCTCTTCTGTAGTCCCTAGAGCACGGCTTTCAGTTGCACCTGTACGCGCTATTCCAATAACCCCTAGAAGTATCCAACCCAATGCACCGAGGTAAATTGCAGCAGTTACTTGGTCAATGAAGAAAGAACCACCATCGGTATCAAAGTTAGTCCAATAGGTTAGTTGCTTCTGGTTATCAACAATCCCAGACTGCATCAACTCTACTGTTTCAGCATCCGCTCCTCCGATAGACTCAATCTTGAACACGGCTTGCATATCACTCATTTCGGGAGTGCTTTCTGCTTGCTTATTCATCGGCCTCATATCGATGTAAAAGTAACTTTCAGAAGCACCTGCAACAATAACCCTCGCAGTCGGCTGAACCTTCAACTCAACATCAGCAGCAAAATAAATCGGGACGGCACCAGGGAATATATCCAGTGCAGTATGTGAATTAATCAACTTGCCCTGAATCGATCTCTCATTACCATCAATGTGACAAGTCCATGTTTCTGTCAAAAGACCGAGGTGGTCGCTATCTGCTTGCTGTAATGGAGAGCAAATCGCATAATCACCTAGGTTCAGCAAATCGCCTTCACCGGTGATGAACCCACCAGAAGTTCCAGCAAGTGACTCATTCGTAATCATACCATAAGTGTCCTCTTCCATCTCAGGTGTACGCCAAGCTAGGTATGGTGAGCCGTCCTGTTCAAGAATTTCTCCAGTATCACAATCGGGGTTTTCCCCAGTGCACACCTTGTACAGAGTCCCATCACCTGTTGATACACCATTTGGTGCATGTTCGGATACGGACCCAAAGAAAGTCTTGTTTGTCTCAAGAGATTGCCAACCATAAGTCAAATTGGTCTGACTACCCTCAAGGTAAGCCATCAGCGGGTCTCTCCATCCAAATAACCACTGGTCAACAGTATGAGATACCCACTTTGTTGCACCAGGGTATTCTTCTTCTCCACCAAACATGCTACCAAGCAGATTGGGGATTTGGGTATTGAACATTAATTCATAGACGAAGTAGCGTAGTGCTGCAGCACTGTTCTCATCAATACCGTATATCTGTGACACTAGTGCTGTGTTCCATTCAAGTTCAACACCACCAGTTTGTGGAATCATAGTGATAGGATCGCTTGGCAAAGTATGACCTGTTACCTCACCGTATAGGAATCCTACAGCCGCATCTGTTGTGATTCCAAATTCCCCATATAGAATGTTCTCAACTTCTGAATAACTTAGAACTACATCTTCGCCTGAAACGCTGTATGTGTTGCCAAGAAACGCCCCCCAAATACCTCCAACGTTGAGACTTGCAGATGAAAAACCTCCAGTCAGCGGGTCTGGTCCTGCAAACTGAGCATAGAGATATTCGGTGGAGTTCAGGGTCCCTGAACCTCCATTCAAAATCATCGGGTGTTCGGTATTTCCAAGCAACCAGTTACCACCATATTCACCAATCTTAGCTACATCGGAAATACCAATATTGTAGCCTAACATTACTGCAAATGGATTTTCAAGTGCAGTTGACAAGATGAGGCCAAGACCCCACATAATACCGCCAGAATCTGAAACTAGGATACCGCGTGGTGTCCCACCATCCATACCCCAGAGAAGGTCATAGAGTGAATCATGATTTGATATCCTTGAACCTGAAACTTCGTAGAATCGGTCTTCAACCTCGTTCATATCTTCAGCCCAGTTTGCATCGCCTCCACCATTACTAGCAAATGTGCTTGCTACAACTGTGTAAATATCTAAATCACGTTGTAGTGTTTCAGTCTCATTTACAGTAGTAGGGTCATCCATAGCAAGATAACCGAATAATCCTGCACGTTGAATAGATATTGTAGAATCGGGATTACCCATACCAACGAAAAGAGCAGGGCCCCATTTACTAGTAAGATGAATTGATACGCTTGAATCACCAGGGTCCACAGAATTGTAGTATGCATTATTGGACCAACTTGATTGATTGGAAGGAACCAAAGTAGCAAGATCATCTGCAGTTCTTTGACTTGGAACCCCTACCTCCATATCGTTTTCAATCATTCCAGCAGCAAACCCTGCTTGAGTCATAGTAACAACAATACCAACGAAAGTTGAAGTCGCAGCGATTCTTTGAGGCTCAAATAAAATGTTGAGGTTTGTTACTTCTGAAGTTGAGGGAGAACCTCCTGCCCATGTGAAACTCTTGACTTCAGTGTAAGATATGGTCCCCTCCTCAGCATCATGTTCAACTAAGGTTCTCTCTGCAGTTATATTGTAGATAACCGGCCCAACCTGTTCAAACTGTTTCTCAGTCATGGGATTTGCTAGAACATCGTCGTAATTTGAGAGGTTCCACGCATAGTAAGAACGCTCACTCGTGGATATTGCCCAATCTTCATTCACTTCTGAGCAATCATCATTCGCACAAATAGTATCTTTTGTGTGGGTCTGGAAGGTCGATTGCACCGCACCTTCAACTGCACCTGTTGCTACTGTTCCAACTACTGCTATATTGAAAGCAGCAAGCATCACCCCAACCACAATAAATACCATATTCTTGTTTGCCATGCCTATCTCCTAAGCCGGTCGAGACCTGCTATTCGGGATGAACCTTACCTTCATGAAAAATAGCAGGTGCAGGGGAATCACATATTGCCTAAAGCCCTACGTTGGCTATCTCACAGGAGTGGGTGATGTGAAGCGACCGCCATTTGTCTACCGCGTTATTCGTTGGCTTTGCCGTCAAATTACTGCGTCATGGTTTCGCGAACATGGCATTGTTCATGAAGAGTGTATTCCTAAACAGGGAGGGGTCCTTTTTGCAGCATGGCATCCAGCCTCTTTGATAGATCCATTATTGATGCTTTCATTACTCCCTGGGCAAATGACTTTTGTTGCAAAGCATACACTATTCAAGACCCCAATTCTTGGACAATTTATGAGAGCTGCTGGGGCAAAACCAGTCTATAGAAAGCAAGATACATCTGATTCTGGCGACTCTAAAAAATCTGCCACAGGAGGAAACACAGGACTTATTGATACTCTTTCTGATGTTCTCTGTGACGGTGGTTGGTGCGCGATTTATCCTGAGGGAATATCTCATCTAATGAGCCGCCCACAAAAGACCAAAACTGGACCTGCTCGAATAATGTTGAAAGCACTAATCAAGTCTCGTGAAAGTGGTGATGAACCACCCTCTTTAGTCCCTGTTGGATTGCACTATTCGAATGCCAATAGATTCCGAGAAAGGGCCCTCGTATCTGTACATCAGCCAATGAGTATGCCGCCTCTACCAGGTGAGGAAGGGGCCCCTATCCCTAGCGAAGAGGCAATTGCAGAGTTTGGTTCTGATATCGCCGCAGAGCGTGCATGGGTAAACTCGGTAACAGAATCCCTCGGGACAGAACTGGAACGCAGTAGCCAAGGACTTGACACATGGGAGGATAAAAAATTGCTTTGGCGGGCAAGAGGATTACTTTCTGTACACCGAAATCGAATGCTCGGGCGAAAAACTGCGGCCACATATGCAGAAGCAATTGTGGGTGCTCGCCGTACCCGCGCTGCTTGGCTTTGGCTATCAGAGAATAAACCAGAACAAGCGGTTACTCTGAAAGAACAGGTTAGTGACCATGCCAATAAAATGGACATATATGGACTAAAAGAGCATGAATTGTACGACCGAGATAAAAGACCAGGAGCAGGTGATCTGATTTCTGCAGTCTTCCAGATAATTGGTTCATGGATATTCATGGCAGGACTAATCACTTGGGGAGCAATGCTTGGTTCATGGCCACCTTATCGCCTATCTGCGCCTATCGCTACCCGACTATCTCTCAAAGAAAATCATACACTTGGCACCCACAAAATTGTCGTAGGTTTTGCTTTACTTCCCATATGGTGGGTCCTGATTTCATTTCCGGTAGCGTTCCTACTCGCAGCATCAAACAGTCCACTTTGGAATCTAAATTTGTACGGTATTTTACCTTTAATTGAACCCTATGTGACACAAATAAATTGGGTACTTCTTGCATTCATCCTAATGCCTCTTTGGTCAGTTTCAGCTCGACTACACCTTCTATTGTGGGCCCGCTCAGTTCGTTCAATTGGTACTCTCAAACAATGGAAAAGACTTCGCAAAGGAGAAATCCCATGGGATGAATTAACTCAAGAACAGAAGAGTTTGGCTGAAACTCTCAATGAAATCGGACAAGAACTTGTTCTTCCTGCTGACAAGGATTGGATTGAACCATCTACTGGAAAAGATGATTATGAATCTGTATATTTACGGGCATAAATCAACATTGAACCCTAAGTAATGCATTCTAACAATGAGGCGAACTATCAAAGACGGAGCCCGACTCGTCAGTATGCCTACGGAGTAGGCACTGGGCTTTTGGCATGTCAAAGAAAAATCGTGTTCCAATGTTGCCTCAAGCAGGTAAGTTAGAATGGACTGCTTCTGTCAACGAAAAGAAAGTCACTGAATCAATTTCAAGTGATTCAATTCTACTCGATGTGTTGCGTGACCAAATTGGTACTCTAGGAGTGAAGAGAGGCTGTGACATGGGTACTTGTGGATGTTGTGCAGTTCTTGTAAACGGCCAACCACGTCTCTCTTGTCTAACACTTACAAGTGAGGTTGAAGGGTGTGAAATAACTACTGTTGAAGGGATCGCTGACGGACATCATCTGTCACCAATCCAAGAGACATTTACAATATATGGTGGTAGTCAATGTGGATTCTGTAGCCCAGGTTTCTTAATTGTGATAACTGCCCTTCTAGAAGAAAATGACAATCCGTCTGAGACTGAAATCAAGAACGCGATTGAAGGCAATCTTTGCCGCTGTACTGGCTATCAACCGATTGTTGAGTCTATTCAAGCTGCAGCTGAAATACTTCGCAATGGAAAAGCAACCTCAAATCCAACCTCACCTCACTCAGACCCACATCCAGGTTTCATGGGAGATGACGCATAGTCAGGTGATACTTGCATGAGTGACGAAGATGAAATGGTTGGCTACAAACAGCAACCTGGTAAACTACCATTTTCACGCCCTGGAAGCGGTGGCAAAGATCAATTCAGTGACCTCCAAGATGAGAACATGATACCTGAAAGTCAGGGAGGAAAGCGGACACAACCTTGGGGTACTCATCGCCATGATGAACTCATCACTAGTTCCTCTATCGGCCGTAGAACCCCGCTGATAGATGCACGCTACAAAGTGACTGGGCAGGCAAAATATGGCGATGATATTCGATTAAACAATGAATTGATTGGGAAAATTCTCCGCTCTCCGCATCATTTTGCACGTATTAAATCAATTGACACCTCGGCTGCTGAAGCACTAGAAGGCGTTATTGCAATCGCAACAGGAAGTGATGCAAGCAATTCATTTGGTGTTCTGCCAGTCACCAAAGATGAACACGCCTTAGCAGTCAGTTTAGTACGCCATGTTGGCGATTTAGTAGCAGCTGTGGCAGCCGAAGATGAAGCAACTGCATTACAAGCAGTGCAACTCATTGAGGTAGAATATGAGATATTAGACAGCATTCACGACATGAAAGATGGATTGGAAGATAGTGAAAATCCCATCCATGACCGTGGTAAATATCACATTGGCGAAGCGAATATCCAAAAGCGGGTTTTCCAAGAGTTCGGTGAAGTTGACAAAATGATTGAAAATGCAAACGCATCTCACCACTCAAATTGGACTTTTAGGGGGGTCAATCACGGCTTTACGGAACCTCATGCCACAGTAGCAAACTGGGACCCGCGGGGGCGACTCACAATCTACACACCACAACAAGTGCCACACTATTTACATCGATCACTTGCAGATGTCCTTGAAATTCCAATGCATCAAATAAATGTCTATAGAACGTTTGTAGGCGGGGGATTTGGCGGTAAGTCAGACCCTTTTCCTCATGAGATGTGCGCAGCAATATTAGCACGTAAATCTGGCCGTCCTGTACGAATTACATTTGATAGAGAAGAGGTTTTCTTGACTAACCGTGGTAGACACCCATCACACATCGAAATGAACCTCCATGCTGATTCAGAGGGAAGGCTTTGCGGGGTTGAAACTGATGCCCTAATTGATGGCGGTGCATTCGCTTCATTCGGCCATGTTACAACCTATTACAACGGCGTTCTTCACACCGCACCCTACGAAATTGGAGCATTCCATTACACCGGTGCTAGAGTTTGGACAAACAAACCAGCAAGTGGCGCCATGCGCGGGCACGGCGCTGTTAACTCACGTTGTGCGTTTGAAGTTGGACTGGATGACCTCTCAGACAAACTTCAGGTAGACCCAATGACATTTCGCCTAGCCAATCTGCTACCCCCCATGAGTGCAACAATCACAGGTTTCAGGATTACTAGTACTGGAATGAGAGAATGTCTAGAAAAAGTTCGTAAAGCATCTAGTTGGGATGAGAGATTTCGTAAACTGCCACTAGGTCATGGTATCGGAGTTGGTTGTGGTTTCTTCATTTCTGGAAGTGGATTGCCAATCCATTGGGACCCAAACAAATTCCCACACGCCACAGTTCATCTGAAAATCGATATGGATGGAGGAGTTACAATTCATACTGGAGCCGCCGAAATCGGCCAAGGTTCTGACACAGTTGTTTCTCAATCTGTTGCAGAGGTTTTGGGACTTCCATTAGACATGATTCGAGTCCGCTCTCAAGAAACAGATACCGCTCCTGTTGACCTTGGCTCATATTCAAGCAGAGTGACATTTATGAATGCCAATGCGGCTATCTCAGCAGCTATGAAAATTCGTCAAGAATTGATTGATGCTACCGCTGATATCACTGGCGCTGACCCCCAAAAAATAGTATTAGGTGACAGGCGTATCTACGATAAACGGGATCCTGCTGTCGGGGTCTCATATCTTGAAGCACTTCACAAAGCACAAGAAGATCGCGGAGCGCTGGTGGCATCGGGTGCATACCGAACTCCACCAATGGGTAGAGCACACAAAGGGGCCGCTGCTGGATTAGCCCCCGCATACTCATTTTCAGCATATGTTGCAGAAGTGAAAGTTGATGTTGAAACCGGACAAACCAGCGTCATCAATGTCTGGGCCGCACACGACTGTGGAAAGGCTCTGAATCCTCTTGCCGTTGAAGGACAAATAATTGGCAGTTGCCATATGGGATTAGGCCAAGTTCTGTCTGAAGAAATGGTATATGGCAGAACGGGACATCTGCTGAACGGAAATCTTCTAGATTACAAGATACCAACTGTTCATGAAATGCCAAAGGTCTTCCCAATCATTGTCGAGAGTAACGACCCAGAAGGCCCATTTGGAGCAAAAGAAGCTGGTGAAGGGCCGCTACTACCAATTTTACCTGCGGTCTGTAATGCAGTATACGATGCGATTGGTGTTAGAGTTGATGAACTGCCCATTACACCTGACAGAATGCATCGAAGTATTGAGAAATTATGTCGCTCACAAGGAATCACTGATCCTTTAGAATTGAAAACACCTACACTCAAACTCTCCTCTCTACAGAAGTCACTCGCAAATCGGGCTGATGAACATGAAA
This sequence comes from uncultured Candidatus Poseidoniales archaeon, assembly GCA_963997805.1. Classification (GTDB taxonomy): domain Archaea; phylum Thermoplasmatota; class Poseidoniia; order Poseidoniales; family Thalassarchaeaceae; genus MGIIb-Q1. The sequence continues at coordinate 16,077 of CAXEOD010000004.1, read as the reverse complement.
AACGTGACATTGCCCGACGCAATAACGATGATATTGAACCATACCATAATGGTGCCTTGTTCGGCTTTACTGCTACACTACCTCCAGATGAACAATCCGATGATTGGAAAGTTTCTGTAATGCCATCTCAAGAATATATCGATAATCCTAGATTGGCCGGCTCTGCATGGAAACACACTGAGCGTAGACACCGAGGTGATGACTCGTGAGAATGCCTCCATTTGAGTTACTGATGCCAACTAGCCTTGAGCAGGCTTTGACATTAGCAGGAGATTTTATTGCAGCCGGAGAAGAATTTGATTGGATCGCTGGGGGTACCGATTTGATTCCAAATTACAAGTGGCACCTAAATTCAAAAGCGCATGTCATATCGCTTGCAAAAGTTGCTGAAATGAGTGAATTATCTCCAACTCATATTGGCGGCATGGTTCGATTACACGACCTAGCCGAGAGTAAAATCACACATCCATTACTCAAGGATGCGGCTGGAAGCATTGCTTCAGTAATGATTCGCAGGTCTGGAACAGTAGGAGGGAATATCTGTTTGGACACTCGTTGTTACTGGTTCAACCAATCTGAAGATTGGCGTGAATCTATTGAGTGGTGTCACAAATGCGAATGTGGAACAGATGCTGATTGCCGTGTTATCCCTAACCAAAACACGTTGTGCGTAGCCACCTATCAGGCAGACTTAGCGCCTGCTTTTCTCTGTCTAAATGCAACAATCCATCTAGCTTCCTCAAAAGGAAAAAGAGAGATGCTTCTTTCAGATTTCTTTGAACTTGATGGGATGACGAGAAATGTTTTGGAACCAGGTGAATTAGTAACCCACATTACATTACCAAATGAAAGTTCTGAATTGACTGGTTGTTATCACAAATTGACATTACGAGATTCTTGGGATTTCCCAGAAGCAGGAATCGCTGCTGCATGGAAACTTAATGGGAAGAAAATCTCAGCTCTAAAAATTGCTTCCACTGGGCTAGAATCCATTCCACGTGTTCATGATGATGAAGTCGCAGCGGTACTGCCGGATTGGAGTGGAAAAGAAAGCATTGAAACCCTCTCTGAGGCGCTTAGAAAATCAATAAAACCTGTTAATAACACCGGTTTAAAGCCAAATTATCGCCGGAAAATGGTGAAAGTTCTGGCACGCCGATGTTTGAATCAGATATTGCATAAGTAAGCGGCGGTTTCAACAATGAGGAGTGTGTCGAAGTGAACGTGCGAGCCAAACTACTGACCCTCTTACTGGTGCTCGCGATGATGCCTTTCTCGGCCACTGCACAAGATGACCCCCCGGATATTCCGGCTGGATGGGAAATCGGTATTGAATCGCCACAGGACACAGAACCTATCTTTGAACTTGGCTTGGATGGTGAAGTGAGCGTAAAATTTTGGATTGACAATCAAAACACTGTTTCAATAGATCTTGACATTGAATTTGACATACCTTTTGATGGCTCAGCCAATGGTCCGGAAACAGTAGAAGTTGGAGCTCAATCCAATAAATCGTTTGATTTCACAATCAACCAAATTGATGTTGCAGCATTTGCCGCTAGCCAAAGCGACCGATTCATAGTAACTGGGACGGTCACTGGATATTCTGGAGGAATACCGGCTATTGGTGGCGATTCAAAAGATGGAGAGGGGAACATCACAATACCAATGGTTGTTGATTTGACCATTGATTTAGCAGAACCCACCGGACCCCTGAATGCTGGAACAGTAAGTTCACTAGAAGTAATTGTAAGCAACGAGGGAAATGCAGTTGATTCAGTTTACAAAGTCACTGTCACTGATTCTTGCCCTCTCTTAGATGTTGGAGGAGCTGAAGAATTGGAGAGCATTGCTATTGAGATGGGAAACAACCTAACCCAAATTCTCAATATTTCAACCTCTGACAGCCACCCAACAAAAAACTGCGTGATTGAAATCTCAATACAATCAAGAGGTGATATAGATGCAGGGCGTTCACAAACAGCCGACTCAGATGAAAGTACTGTCAGTATCGTTGAAGACCGCGGTGATATTTCCGATGGAGACGACCCCTCGAACAACAATGATGAAACATCAAATGATGGGGATGTTATATCTCAGAACTGGACCCCTATATGGCCGGGTGCGGCGATTTGTGCCCTTTTCTTTGGTGCTTTATCCCGTCGGAAATTGTGAAAGAAAAACTATCACTTTTTTTCAGCCAATTACGGTATATTCGCAAATGATACTCAACACCTTAGTTTGAAACTACTACAATCGCACTACTCTAACAGCCCCAACCTATATTTGCGGAACTTAATTCCACGAATTAGTAATCGTAGGCTTCAGCCCGTTCAACCACAAGGAAGTGACTGGAAAATGGCAAAAGACGATGACGGCCCCAAGCACTTTGGAACCATCATCGGTGCAACATTTGCAATTCTAATTATTGTGATGATGTTATCAATGACTTTAGTTACTGCAAACAAGGAAACTTACTACTCTGCATATGTCACTGAGGCTAAAGATGAGAAAACCCAATTAGCTCAAGTTACAGACATGAGATCTGGTCTTGGTGGCGACTCTGGTGGAGAAGGTTACAAGATACGTAACACACTTTCAACTCCAATGTTAGTGAACGATTGGGAAGAACCACATCGTACAATGCTAGTAATTGCTGGTACTGAAAAACCAATTGATGAGACTGAAGCAACTGCAATTCATCACTTCGTGACTGAACTAGGTGGTAAGGTGATCGTAGCGACAGACGGTAAAAATGCCAACCGATTAGCAGTTAAATTCGGAGTCACCTACTTTGGTGAACCACTTCTTGATGAAGACCAAAATTGGCAAACCTATGATGATGACGGGATTGCTGGAAATCAGAACCCCACAAATGTTTGGGGAATTTCTGGAATTAGAAATGATATTGTTTCAGGAGAGCAGTTTGGTATGAACCCTGTAGGTTGTAGCGATGCCATGCTCGATGAAAGAAGTGATGACCTTGACCACTGTCGTATGGCTGTAATGTTCAAAGCCCCTACAGCAATGCGTTGGGAAGCTATGCATAGCGATGACCCTAGTAGTGATGATTACATCCAAAGAGATGTGAATGTCCTATCAAAGGCAAGCGAAGGATCTTGTATTGACAGAATAGGTTCAAATTCCTGTGACCAACAAGATAACCCGATAAGTAACCTATCCCTTATCCTCAGAATGGATTATCCTAATGTAGACGTCCTTGATGAAAGGAAAATCCCTGGTGGAGATGGTGCATCATTTGGCTCCCTAAAGGCTACTGGTTCAATTGTGTTCATCGCAGATGATGAAGTGATTTCAAACAGGTTTTGGTCTGCCGCTAAAGCAGCTGAAACAGATGTCCGTCAAGATTGTGACGTTGAGTCTACTTCCTGTTGGCAACGTCATCTTGAAGGAGATAATGGTTGGAAAGGTAATGACGCCTACTTCAAAGCACTAATTTATGACATGATGGAATTTGACAACGAAATGTTACCATTCAGTATCAAACTGAAAATGGAAGAATTCCGAATTGTATTTGATGAGAGCCGACACGTAACTGGCACTCTTTCCAACCCATTCACAGAAACCATGAGTACCATTGTTTTGCTCACTTCGGATAATTTCCTAAAGTGGCTAATAGTACTCAATCTCTTACTACTGTTACTTGTAGCCATTATGGTAGTACCAGAAAAAGAGAATTGGCGACATGTTTTCGACCTAACTCGGTTCCGAGAAAGGCCGGATAAAATTGACCCAAGTACCTACAAACAAAGAATGCGTGAAGCACTGATGACAAAGATTAGAGTTTTCTATGATTTAACGCGTGATGAGATGGCTCTAAAAACACCAGCTGAAATCCAATCAATGATAGGAGACCCACGATTAGTTGAGTTAGCCTACTCACAAAATGTATCATATTCCCCCGAAAAACAGCGCGAGTTGCTTCAGACAATTCGCCGATGGGGTAAAAAGTAAAACACAGATGAGAAGAAAATGGAGAGATGAAAAATGGTACAAGCACCACCCCCCCCGCCCGGAACGAATCAAGCCGCTGGAGGCGCAGCCGCGCCCCCACCACCAGCAGTAGCAACGCCAGCCGCACCAGCGGTTCAAGCAGCAGCTGCGCCAGCGGCCCCTAAACACCAAAGTAGCCCCGAAGTGAAAGAACGACTAGCAGCCGTAGGCGCTATTGGACAAGCAATTAGTGCTGAAGTCCAAAAAGTGATTATCGGTAAGGCGCACGTGATTGACAATGTTCTAGTCAACATTCTTGCAAACGGTAACTTACTTTTCGAAGATTATCCTGGTCTAGCTAAGACTTTGATGACAAACACCTTCGCTGACGCACTTGGTTGCGACTTCAAGCGTGTTTCGTTTACCCCAGATTTGCTACCAGCAGATATCACTGGAACCAACATTTACGATGCTAAGAAAGGTGAGTTTACCTTCAAGCCTGGTCCAATCTTCTGTAACCTACTACTTTCTGACGAGATTAACCGTGCTCCGCCTAAGACTCAAGCTGCTTTGCTTGAGGCTATGCAAGAGAAGCAAGTGACAATCGGTACTGTGACCCACAAGTTGCCATCACCGTTCCTAACAATGGCTACTCAGAACCCTGTGGAGCAAGAAGGAACTTACCCACTACCTGAAGCACAACTTGACCGTTTCATGTTCAAGATGAGCGTTGGATACCCAGACCGTGCAGATGAGGATGAGATTCTTGCCCGCCGTATTCAGAGAAAGAAAGATGCGGTTGATGTTGAAGTCATTACTGACCCACAGCGTGTGATTGCAATGCAGCAAGCGATTGAAGATGTCTATGTTGACCCTGCAATACGCATGTACATGGTAGAATGTGTAGCCCGCACACGCGAGGATCCACGAGTTCTAGTCGGTGCCTCACCAAGAGGTTCACAAGCACTACTCAAGACCGGTCGAGCCGCAGCAGCAATGCGCGGACGAGACTTCGTAACTCCTGATGACGTGAAGTCAGTGGCAGTTCTAGCATTGGCTCACAGATTAATTCTAAAGCCAGAGCACCAAATTAAAGGTCTTGAATGTGACGAAGTTATTCAGACAATTCTTGGACAGGTACCTGTCCCAACTGTCTGATTATTTCAATAAACTCAGACATGCGGAATGGAGGGAATAATTGAATGGCATGGAGCCGTAAATCAGCCATGTTTGGTAGTTTAGCGATAGCGCTATACCTGCTGGGCTTGACTCTACGAAACCATCAACTCGTAACTGTTGCAGTTGTTTTACTCTCGTTCTTGACTTGGGCAGCACTCCGTGCCGCGCACGCAGATGTGTCGGCAAGTGGACGCAGAATGGAAGAGCGCTCTGATGAAGAAGCGGGGGCTTCTCTCAGCCGCTTAGAAGCAATGCGTAAACTCAGTGCAGCACGAGTGTTTGAAGATGGCACAGTTGATGTCACTCTCAAAGTACAGAATATGTCACCTCTTTCCAAAGTATTGGAAGTTAGAGATAGCCTTCCTGAAGTCATGCGCATTAAAGAAGGAGCGAACTACATTCTGATGGAACTCGGCCCACGCCGTGAAACTATTATCGAATACACCGTTGAGTGTCCACTGCGTGGATTCTATACTGTTGGACCTGTTTGCATCCGTATTCAAGATTCATTCGGACTATTCCATAAGGAAAAGGAATTACATGTCTATGACGACTTCCTTGTGTTCCCTAAGACCGAGGACCTAAAGGATGCATTTGTCAAGAGTAAGGTACCTAAGATTTTCACTGGTGCTGTCAACATCCGCCAACCTGGACCTGGTTCTGAATTCTACAATCTACGTGAATACATTGCTGGTGACCCGATGAAATCGATCAACTGGCCTGCTTATGGTAGGACTGGAAAATTGATGGTTAACGAGCGTGAACGTGATGCGGTGAGTGATATCATCCTGATTCTAGATAGTCGAGCTGTCGCTGAAACCGGACCTGTTAGCAGGAACTCATTGGTCTACGGGACTCGTGCGGCCGCTTCACTAGCATCCTTCTTCCTTTCTAGAAGAGATTCCGTCGGACTGGTTTCATACGCTGACGAAATCATCAGCGTTGACCGTGACACAGGCAAGAAACAACTGTATGTTATTCTAACAAAATTAGCAGGAGCGATGGCACGAGGTTCTACACCATTACAAGTGGTGACTAACCGAATTCTCCCTCATATTAACAAGGGAAGCCCGATAATTATCCTATCATGCTTGGAAGACGACAGTACAATTGTCAATGCTGTTCGTGATCTACGGGCCCGTGATTTTGATACTACAATTCTCACTCCATCAAGCCTTGAGTTTGAATTCGATGCTCGGCGCCTTGACAGAACCGGTTACGAGGTTCTCAAGACTGAGCGTGACATTCTCATTAGCGAGTTGCGAGGACTTGGTGCCTATGTGATGGACTGGGAACCAGATATGTTGCTCTCTACTGCTCTAGCAGGGGCAAGAGGATTCTAGGAGGTATTGAAATGGCACAGCAGAGAGTTAGCAAAGATACTAGCCACCTGTACGATGCTAAGAGGGTCAGTTCGGCCCCTCCGAGCCGAAAAAAGCTCGCTGCTAAGATGGCCGGCGGGTCATCAAATATACCAACGGACGCAATTCCTGAAGTCCATATCCCATCCTTCGTTGAAAGTCTATTTGGCGGACCTTTGGTTCCAAAAATGAAATTCCTTCCAGCAGATAAAATGGTTCAAACGTTGCAAATGGCTGCTGGCGCAGTAATGATAATGCTAGGTGTTCTTACTTACATCGTCACACCAGTATCAGGAACAGCATGGTTTTGGCTTGGAGAAACCATTGGCATTGAAGTACTTGGTTTGGCAATCCATTTGTTACTCGTACTCAGCGCAATAGGATGTGGCTTTTGGGGAATTATTTCTAGGGATTCAAGGTTTTTACTCATCTCCTACGTATTGTTCATCATCGTGTCATTCCGGTTTGCAGCTAGCAAAGTAAGTTTTGAATGGCTCTCATTTGATGATGAGCTGCTGCAGAAAATTGCATTAGTCGCTTACGCAGTATTATTGGTGATGTACATTGAATTAACCAATGGCGTAATCCGCTTCTCAATGCTAGACACTAGTATCCGAACTGGTGAAGTCTATGTGATGAATGTCAAGAAAGTCTTGACTAAGTATCACATTAGTCTAGTAATCACTCCAATAATTGCCGCAGCAGTTGCAATTACAACATTATTATTCAAAGATGTAATATCAGGTTTTGTTGGATTGTTTTCTGAAATTTCTGCCTTAAGACTAGAGGAAAGTGTTGAACTTGAAAGCGTATATGGGGTTGCTCTAGGAACCATGATTGTATTCATGTTGGTTGCTATTGTTTTCATTGCTGATATTCCTGGTCGTTACCAGAAAATGCGTGAAGGCGGCAGCAACGAATAACTAACTAAAACTAATTCTCAAGGAATGAGAAGGTCAAAGTTTTTTGCAATTGCAATCAAAGCGTCTTGAGTCTGACCATCAGAAACTGTGTAATGTAAGGCATGGTCTCTCTTCCCCTCATCTAAACGGGTGAATTCCAATCCAGATTGGCGAGCGAATTCTTCAATCTCAGAACTAATTGAAAAATTATCCCCTATTGACTCACCGACAAGACACAGGATAGAAATTGGGTCACCCTGATTCGGTGTCGGTAGCCCTGGACTTTGTGAAAGTAGACGCATTGCATGGGATGCAATTCTTTCTGAAACTAAAAATCGAGCTTCATTTGGTCTTGCGCGAAGTGACCAAACGCGAACGCGAGCACGATCTAGCAATGTTGTAGCGTCTGCAACAACCTTAGCAACCGACATCACTCCTGACAATCTCATTGTTAATGGTACAAGATGTGGAAGACATCCTACGGCACATACCCTTGGCTCCCCAGTTGCTATCGAAGGTCCTATACAACTACCAAAATTATTCGGGTCATGCAAAGGCCTCAGCCGCAAAGGGATTCCTTCTTTTCTAAGTGGCTCAACCGCGAAGGGGTGTAAAACTGGTTCACTGAACAATGCTAACTCTTGAGCCTCAGTGTATGATAAATACGGCAGATTGCGAGAAGGAATGGCCCATCTAGGCGATAGAGCCAATACACCAGGAACATCCCTCCAAATGGTTACTTCTGATGCATTCACTACCGCCGCAAGAGAGGTTGCTGTCAAGTCAGAACCACCTCTTGCAAGTAGGCCAAGACCCTCATTATACACACCATACCAACCAGTGACCACTAACACAGATGCATCTGGAAGATTGAGCGATTGAATAGTTGAATTGATATCAATAACAGATTCCCCCTTTACTTTGTGAATCTTGATTCCAATTTCTTCAGACCAGATAGGTATACTATCAATTCCACAAGCTCTAACTGCTGCAGAAACTGTAACACTACTCATCTGTTCCCCAGCAATTTGTGCTCTGACCCGTGACCTTTCTGATGGTTCATCACAATTATCTAAAAGAGCATCTGAAAGGCCTGCTAAAGCATCCTGAAACTTACAATAAAACGCGTCGTTAACCAATGCTGGTGATATCTCTAGGTGAATCATCTCAATTGAAGTTACAAAAGCAGATATTGATTCTCTTTCGTTACGCTCTAATCTCTCAAGTATTCTGTCAGTAACGCCGTGTAATGCTGAAACTACAACTACAGTTTTCTCACAGTTTGATTCCGCTATTCTCTGAACAACTGCTTCAAGGTCACCTGACTCCTTTAGACAAGAACCCCCAAATTTGAATATTTTCACTTCACTCACTAGACCATCCCCCTTGTAGAGATAGGTCAGACAAAACGAGACGTGCTGAGGATTCGACAACAGCAACAGCACGTGGAGCAATTACGGGATCATGTCTTCCAAGTACAACAAGTTCCTCTTCTTCACCTGACACGAGGTTGAGAGTGTTCTGTGATTGCGAAATGCTACTTGGTGGTTTGAAATGAACCATTACGAATAGGTCGCCACCTGTGGCCATCCCTCCAAGTGCGCCATCAGCTCGTATTCCGGTTGGCTTTGGGCCATCATCGGTTTCGCTCCAGGTGTCATTATGTTCACTGCCGCGCATTTGGCTGGCTTTGGTGCCTCGGCCAAATTCAACTGCTCTTGCCGCAGGAATTGCCATCAAGGCTTTTGCTAAAGCAGGTTCAATTCCATCATACCACGGTTGACCAAAACCTAGTGGGAGTCCTGAAATTCTCAACTCTACTGAACTTCCAATTGAATCTCGCTCAGAACGCATTTTCTCAACTAACTCCACCATTTTTCTAGACACCGTTTTGTCTCGACAGCGTGTTCTTTCCCATTCTTCCCCAGAACCTGCTGGGAGCATCTCGATTCCAGCAGATATAACATCACCAATTGAATGAACATGTGCTTCAACTTGCCAATCTGAATTTTCTTCAATTGGTCTACATAGATTAGCAGCAGCAACTAAGCCGGCTGTAAGCCGAGCGCTATTTCCACCGCCTCCACGCAGATCAGAATGGCCTTTGCTACGAATCAATTCTGGGAGGTCTGCATGACCGGGTCGTGGATGGTTCGGAAGAAATGAATAGTCAGAAGAGCGAGCGTCTTTATTGGCAATTATCAACAGTATTGGCCAACCGGTTGTGAATCCTTCATTGATGCCACTTAGAATGTGGCACTCATCATCTTCACGACGTTTTGAGGATAAATGACCACCAGGGCTCCTTTTAGACAAATCATCAGCAAGAGATTCTGCATCAATCTTGATTCCAGGGGGTATGCCTTCAACTAAGGCGCCAACAACCAAACCATGGCTTTCACCAAACAAGGTTACCGCTAATGTGTCACCCAAGCGCATAGACAGGATTCCACCTCCTCAACTATTCAACCCAGACATCAGTTACGATTGTTTTGTAGCCACGTTGTTCTGCAAGTTGAAGAATTCTCCTCAAAGTAACTTCACTTTGTACTGGAATCACGGCAGCAATTGCAGGTCCTGAACCTGTTATACCAGCAGCACGCGCACCCCACACAAGCAAATCATTGGATAGTCGACGACCTTTAGCATCACCCAATGCATTAGCAGTAGCCCTCCCGTTCTCAGTTAGCGCAACGAGCAGAGCGCCCTGCTCCATTGCCGCTATTGCTTTCTCGAATTGCGGAGCAACCTGGGAAAATCGCTCTGGGTCGGGCAATAACTCACGTTCACCCCGTGGGAGAATGAGAATTTTCCAGTCCTCAGGGTCCACGAATTCACCCTCCAATATCACGCCTTCAGCCGCTGGTAAATTTGGATTAATGATTTTCCATCCCGGCTCAACAGCAGCCCAAGAATCATCTATGCTACCAGTAAAGGATACGCCTGCAGCCAACTGAGCCCTAGATGCTAGATCAACAATGTCAGCATTTGACAATTCAATTTTTGTGGCATCCATCAAAGACCTGATAGCAGCGACTGCGATTGCTGCTGAACTTTTCAATCCTATACCCATTGGAATAGTGCTACGTACTTGCCAGAATAGTTCATCTGCTGGTTTCTCTAAACCGGCCTCTACCCAAGCATCCACGGCCGCATCTAAGACACCATTTGGGTCTTCAACTCCTTTCCCGGGCTTATCATCTCGCAACCGGGCTTTTATTGACAAGTTAATTCCCAATGAACAACCATATCCAGCGCCAAGAGCATGAAGGAGACTTACGCCTCCATGACCTTCACCTTGACCGATAACACCCATTCACTTTTCCTCCACATCTCCACTAATTGCCTGACCGATATGTCGCCCTGCAGTACCTGCAGCACCGAGAATATTCATCCCCGCCTCAAGGTGCGTGACGGAGACTGTCTTTTCAAGTTTTAACACAAGTCGGACAGTCTCAGCCTGTTGTAGGAACAGTTGACCCTCACCAAACTGTACATTATTGAAGCGAACCAAAAGAAGCGGTCTAGGCTCAATTTTCAAGCGCCCTACAGCAACCGCCCTTGAGCCGGTTGGGGAAACTACCAACACTTCATCCCCAGCCACTAATTCTGAGAGGTATTTAGTTGAATTATCAGCCATGAGAATATATGAGTGAACCGGCCCAGCATTAATTCTGAAAGGACGAGGGGGGACGAATTGTGATGACAAGGTCTCGCCATGGACGAGAGTCAAAAGTGAGGCATTTGAACCAACCAGCACACCTTCACCAATCTCTAGCATCTGCACTAAATCCACACATACTCGGTCACCCATTCCACCAGGTTCAACACTTAAAACCTGTAATTCCACAAGTTCAGGTGATTCTGTCATCACTTCCGAACTTGATTCATTGACATCCCCTAAATCTGATAATCGTTGAGCAGCAAGTTGTTGAGCAACTCGCCAAATCCCTTCATCATCTGGGAGAATGAGGGCGTCAACGCCTCTCTGAAGTGCAAATGCTGCACCTTGTAACTGGTCGGAGTTTGAGATTGTAGCGGCTAGTTTGGTGCTTGTTTGGTCGGCGGCTGCAACTAAGTTTTCAAGTGGAATCATCTTCCAATCAGGACAATCGATGAGTAACCAGTCAGCTAAGCCAACGAATTCTAATGCTGCCGCTTGGCCTTCATCATCTTCAATCTGAATGAAGGCGCCAATAGTTCTGCCATCACAATCAGTAACTGCTCCATCATCAACTTGATATTTTCTAATTTGGTTTTCATCCCTAGCCCAATTCGGGAAAGATTCTTCCTTGGTGCTAACCAAAGCATCTGCAGGATGCTCCCCCACATCATCTTTTGAAGAAAGCCATAATTCCACAGAAACACCTCAATTATTACCGAATTTACCAAGACTGTCCCGGAATGATTCTACCAAATCTTCCAAGTCATCAGCTTCGTCAGAATCAAATTTGAATCGTCCATCTGCGTCCCATGGAATTCCATGAACCACCTCAACAATCTCAGCGACTCTAGCCGCTGGGTCTGAATCTGAGAAAATTTGTCTACCCATACACACTCCGCTAGCCCCAGCCGCCATTGCGGATCTAACAGTTCTGATGACTGATTTGAAGTCATCTTGTTTAGAGCCACCAGATACCAACACTGGAATTGGCACCGAAGATGTGACTTGTTGAAATGACTCAATTGAGCCAGTCCAAGGAACTTTTACGACATCACAGCCCAATTCCCAACCAATCCTTGCTGCATGAGCAACAGCATTAGTCTCATCACCTTCCAAGACATTCAAGTTTGGTCCGCGTGGGTAAATCATACCTAGGAGAGGTACACCCAAAAAATGACATTCATCTGAAATTGAAGCCAAAAACTCAAGCATTTCTGGTTCGTTTTCATTACCAAGATTAACTTGAACACTCACGCCGATTGCCCCTCTCTCAAGTGCAGAAACAACAACATTGCTAGGTTCACCTGCTAACACTTTGAAGTCTGATTTCCCTCCTCCATGTCGAGTAGATACTGATAGATGAAGTACCCATCCGCCACGCCAATTTTCTCTAGTATCCGATTGATGATGTGAAAGAGGGCCGCGATGGGAAAGGATTGCATCTGGGCCTCGGCTAGATGTAAGAGCACTAACCAACGCTCCAACATCGCTTAGGCCCGATACTGGCCAATCAGATGCTCCGTGGTCAATAGGTATCCATACCCCTCGCCCAGTAGGAAGTAGTTGCTTTAGGCGCTCGTGTTTCAATTCATCAACTGTGATTTCTGACACTACTTACACCTCTTCCGCCCCTACGGGGCGGCAACTATGCTAAAGTCTGTCCGACCATTCAATTACCCAAAATTCCCCTAAAATCCACTACTAGCACTATGTCCTGTTACCAATGTGAGCAAAATATCACATCTCTAAATCAACGATAAGAGGGGCATGGTCTGAGACCACCAAACCACCCTCACGCATAACTTCAGCTGATTTGAATAAGTCCTTTGCCGCTTTGTTTGCAAGAATGTAATCAATCCTCCATCCCCTATTCAATTCTCTTGCGCGCCCCCTGTTTGACCACCATGTGTATGGGCCCTTCCGTGAACCTTCATGGATTCGCAAAAGGTCATACCATCCTGCATCAAGTAAACGAGAGAACCATTGGCGTTCATGCTCTAAAAATCCCGATGTTCTACGGTTACCTGTTGGATTCCAAATATCATCCTCAGTGTGTGCAATATTGAGGTCGCCGCACAGTAAAGTCGGCTCACTAGAATTGATAAATTGCTTAGACCAAACAAGCAGATCCTCAACCCACTGGTCCTTGTACAATTGCCTCTCAATACTTGCTCCCCCATTTGGCAAATAGATATTGATGCAATGGAGTTCACCATGCTTAGTATGCAATACCCGACCTTCTGGGTCGCGTGTTTGGTCAACATCAGTATCAATCCCTCGGCCTTTCTCTTCAAGTCCAACCCTAGAACAAGTCATTACACCTGAGTAGCCCTTTTTTTGCGCAGGATGCCAAATCACATCGTGACCTTCTGGCGCTTGCCAATCATTTGGCATCTGTTCTGGTAATGCACGGGTTTCTTGGAAAAGCCAAATATCAGCATCAATACGCGATACAAAATCATCTAATCCTTTTCGATGCGCAGCACGAATACCATTGAGGTTCCAAGTTACTATCCTCATAACCAACCCTACTATGTATTGTTAATATGATATAATCATTTGAATTTAGACATCATTTCTTATTCATTTCTCTTCAAACAATGACGGGTCGCCTTCAAGGAAATATTGTATGATTTTCGCCTCTGATTTAATGAGGTGTTCTGATACTGTACTTCGGCCTAAACCAATTTTATTTGCTAATTCTCCTAAACTAACGTTTCTTGGAGTGTTGTACCAACCTTCAGAATATGCAATTCGGAGAACATTCATCTGTTTTTCAGATAGGATATTGTTGTCTTTAAAATCAGTCTGTGAAATTGTTGTTGCTGAAATCCTATCTGGTTTTAGCATCATTCTTGCAGCAGTAGTAACAACTTTGATTGACAATGGGCTACCTCTGATAATATAGAATAGTCCTTCATCATTTAGACAAGAACCTGGTTTAACTGTCAGCTTACCGATTTTCGCCGAGAGGAGAGTCAGTGGATGTTTGATGTTGATGACGAACATCCATGCAGGATCAATGTCAGAAGGTTCCGATAAAATTTCTGTAATCTCATAATCATCACTTTCACCAATATCATGGGGAGTTTTGCCCGGCTTGCAAATCCCACGCATGAAAGCTAAAACAATCTTTGGAGTCCGTTCAAGATAGCCGAGAAAAACACATTTTTCAAAAACTTCTTCAACTATATTTACTCGGTTGAGGGCTAATCGTTGGCGCTTCCAAAAAATTGTAATCTCACGCAACTTTCTGACCCCAGATGTACACCAAGTTAGCCACCACTATTCAAGAATCACCCCTGCATGAGATATGTTATAAGGTATAATATTGAGAATTTTGAACCAATAATCCTTTTTAATCAAAGCCAACTTACTATCGGTTCACTAGTCGAAGTAAAGTAAACATAATGGCAACTTATCCCAATAAGTGATGCCCATGGCACTCATTGAAATTTCAGGAATGAAGAGACATTATGTGATGACATCGGAAACTGTCAAAGCGCTTGATGGAATTGATTTACATATACAAAAAGGGGAGCGAATCATTTTGCTTGGACCATCAGGTTCTGGCAAAACTACTCTGTTGAATTGTGTGGCTGCATTAGATAACCCTACAGAAGGAAATTATTCGTTTGAGGGCGCGGAAGTTCCTCGCGGACACGCAGAAAAGATGACCTCTTTCCGCAGAGAAAATATTGGTTATGTCTTCCAATTCTTCAACCTCCTCCAAGATCTCACCGTATTGGAGAACATCCTGCTAATTCAGGAATTATCCGGTGCCCGCGACACTAAGCGCGCTATAGAATTGCTATCCTTGGTTGGACTTGAATCTGAAATTGACCGATTCCCAGCAGAAATCAGTGGAGGGCAACAACAGCGAGTTGCTATTGCTAGAAGTTTAGCCAAGAGTCCGAAGTTATTGCTAGGAGACGAACTTACTGGAAATCTAGACTCTGCCACCTCATCCAAAGTGATGGAGGTACTTGTCAAAGCATGTGAAACAGAAGGAATTACTCTTATCATGGTGACTCACGATGAATCGCTTGCAAAATATGCTACACGAGTTGTTCGTCTTGATAGTGGTAAAATTATTTCAGACGAAAAGGTAAGAAATTGAGGTGAACAGATGTCGATGTTGTTAACCAAGCGATTGGCTAGAAGCCTATGGCGAACCAAGTTACGGCTTTCAGCCGTTATCCTGATGGTTTCAGTGGGTGTATTCGCTGGAATTACTTTTGGAGCTTATGCAAATGCTGCGATTAACCTCTATGAAGAAATTTACGATAGCGAAGGTGGTGTTAATCTCCCAGATGTTTGGGTTGAAAATTCTATCGGAACTTGGAATGAAAGTACCTCCGGAAACCTCTGTCAATCAATTTCTGATGGGTGGCCTGAATCAGAATTTTCGCTCGAGAATTGTGAACCTCGTTTGATTTTAAAAGGATTAATGTACCAAACAAACGAAATTGGTGAAGAGGACCTAATCCCGGGAGTTTGGCACGGTATTGATGAAGGGGTCGTTGACAAAGTATGGATGCCTACTGATAGCGATATGTCTTCTGGACGTTTAGCCGAAACTGAAACTGAAATTGTTCTTGATAGTCACGCTGCATTAGGTATGGAAATTGATATTGGCGATACCGTTGTTCTCGGCGCTGGGCACGGTAAAAAACACTACACAGTAGTAGGAATCGGTTTTCACTCACAACACCTCTTCTTTTCCCAAGAAGGGGTAATGTTACCATCAGAAGCAGGTACCTTTGTTACTGGTTATATGACTGACACAGGACTTGAGAGATTGTCTAATCTTGAACCTGGGTCCTCAAATCGCTTACTAATTGACATCACAGGAACACCCCCCTATGATATTCAATCAACAGATGAGAATGAAGGTGAGGAATTAAATGCCATAATTTCCGAGATTGAAATAATTGTAAATTATCATAGTGATGCTCCTTCATCAACTCAAGACCGGTCAGGTATAGAATCAGTAGAATTTCTACGCGCTGATGCT
>CAXEOD010000003.1:0-55451 GCA_963997805.1 uncultured Candidatus Poseidoniales archaeon | reverse complement strand
CATTTCCACCATCATTCCATTGTGCCTCAATGTCATTCTTACTAACGCCATCAGCGATGTAAGAGGACCCATCCCATTCAGGGGTTATTTGAATTGTGAATGTAACAGCATCGCCATTACAAGAGCCACTTCCAGTTTCATCATCCGGTGTTCCTTCTACTCCTGAAAAATCAGTAGTGACATCGACACTATCTGTTAACCCTGGCCCAGGGTCATCATTGTCATTGCAACTAACGGTAATTTCAACAAATCCAATCATCATTTCTCCAGAGTCTAATTCAAAGAAGTAATCACCTTGCTCTCCATCACCAAGATTCATAGTTTCATCAGAGGTGATATTGTCTTGAATAAAATCTACTTGCCACTTGCCTTTCGCACCAGAAGAGGCTCCACCTAGGTCGTCAGAATTTGACGCCATAAAGGAAAAATAGGCTGGGAAAATGATAGCGAAAACAACTGAAACTACCAATATAGTAATTGCCCTCTGAGAACTGAATAATTTCTCAATACCTGTCATTATCGCCCCTCAACTGTATGTGGGTGGCCACTGTGTTATCAATGTGCCACCGTTAGTGGTTCACTCTTCCTCGGCAGAAAGAATCCATTCAGTAGGTGGCCATGAAGGTAAGTTTGTGTCTGGCCAAGCCGACTTATTCACATTCACGCCTTGATTTTTGAAGGTCCTTTTTGAGCGACGCCAGACTGGTAGGAGAAAACCGATAGTTGAACGTTCTCCAAAAGTCCATTTCCAGGGGCATTTTGGTAGGCGTGCAGCCCATTGAGCGAATAATGTGCGCCACTCTTTTTCAAGTTCATTGGGGATGAGCCATTCTACTATTGTTAGTGAACCAGCAGCACCTTGTACGTGACTATACGCTTCCATCCCAACATCTTTCAGAGGTCCATTTTCAATGACAATCCCAATTGTTCTCGCCGCTTGAGCTATTGGCACGATAACTGCCCATCGATCAATAAGTCTGCTACCACTGATTCGGCGGGCTGACCAGTTCGCTTCAACTACAAGTTGGCGTAATGCTCTGATGGCGTCAGTAGGTGAGATGCAAGTCTCAACCTTGAGGTGACGTGGCACAGCCATGATACTCCCTTTCCGTCATTTGTGATAATCAATTGCAACGATTTCTTCAACTAGACCCAGATTTCATTGTATTGAATCAAATTTCAATCAGATGTAATTCAGAGATGAGCATCCGCACGGTTGAGCGTGCCGCGTATAGCGGCGAGCGATTTTGTCATTCGTTGTTTACAACTCAACCAAATAGAGAGCCAAGACCTTCGAAGCTAGCGTCGTCCTCATCCTCTTCAGCAGCAGCTTCCTCAGCGGGAGCAGCAGCATCTGCGGCAGGGGCGGCACCACTAGGTGCAACGGCAGCGGGTGCAGCGACAGCAGCGCTCATCGCTTCTCCGATATCGACGTCATCAAGGCTAGCGACAAGCGCTTTCACGCGTGCATTATCACCTGATACGCCAGCGGCCTTCAGGACCGCACCGACATTCTTTTCGTTGATCTCATTCTCTGCTGAGTGCAATAACATTGCAGCATATACATATTCCATTTTTTCTCACTTCCTTTCAACCAAATAGGTCACCGAGGCCGTCAAAGGCGTCCTCTTCTTCCTCCACTGGCTCCTCTTCAGCCGCTTCCTCTTCAGGTGCGGCTTCAGCAGGAGCATCGGCGGCAACTGTTGTTGCGGCGCCGAGCATTCCCGACAATTCTTCGTCGAGAGCGGAGGAATCTAGTTGACCTGCAAGGGCCATTGCCCGTGAATTTGCACGGGAGATGAATAGAGGCATGGTTTCACTATTTGTGATACCAGCCCCAATAGCCACGGAGAGCGACTCGCTCTTCGCTTTAGATAGTAGAGTGGGCATTGTTTCTGGAGTGAACCAGCGTACATTACACGCAACATTGAACGAGGCGGAAACCGCCTGTGAGATATTGTTGCGGAACCCATCAAGGTCAAGGTCAAGATCTTCAGGTGGCATTAGAACACCATCTTGCATGGCACCACAGAGAATAATACCAATTTCAATTGGCTTGATTCCCAGTTTGTCTAACATTAGTCCTAGGTCACCTGGAATTAAATCGCCTTGATTGACGACAGTAACAGTCTTCTGAATCAGTACCTTACCTTTGTCAATCTTTGCTGGGATACCAACTGCAGATAATTCTCCGACAATTGGTCCAGGAGCGAAATCAGTTTCTCCAGCCTCTACAACAATGTCTTGAGGTGCAATATCACCTTCTTTAGCGGACCTTCCAGTCCGAGTCTTCTCTAACTCGTTGAATAATTGGAATGCACTTAGATTTGAGGAATGAACAATAACAGGCTGTGCAGCATTTTCCATCATTGTCTCCAAGGATTGTTCGTCAAGCCCTGCATTTTTCCAAGCAAGACGGAACAGGGTTTTCTTTGCCATTGTCAGACTCATCATTGTGCGCAATTCTGCTCGCATACCTAGCATTGCAGTTGCTGGTACACCACTGGTATCAACTATGCCAATTACCCCGTCTTCTTGCAGGATTTCGGTAAGTTCCACAACTCGGTCCTTCTTCCAGCTCACTACTTTTGGAATCATTAAATCAGCACCTCCACTTTGATAGAAGGACCCATGCTGGTCTTGATGTAGAGTGAACGAATATTGTCTGCGCCACGTTCTAACTTTGATGTAACACGCTTCCACATCTCAAATGCGTTTTCAGAGATGTGTTCTTCAGTTTGGCTTCTTGCTCCGACAATAGTGTGGAAAGTGATTTTATCTCGACTACGAATGATAGCAGTGTTGCTAAGTCCATCTGCAATCATGCCTGGATCAACATTAGGTGGTACAGGACGAGGCATTTTTCCACGAGGACCAAGGACGATTCCAAGGAATCTTCCGATAGTTGCCATGTGCGGGACTTCTGATAGGAAAAAGTCATGCCTTCTTGCCAACTTTCTTGCCTTCTGGCGGTCACCACCCAAATCCTCAATTTTATTAGGGTCAATGACAATTATTCCAGCAGCCTTTGCTTTGGTTGCCATTTCACCTTCAGCAAATATTGCAATGCTGATATCCTTACCGCGTCCATGCGGTAGACGGACATTTTCTTCAATTCTGTTTGATGGGTTCTTCAAATCAACATCTCTGATAGTAAATGCCATCTCAATGCTTTCAACGAATTTTCGCTCTGGCGCTTCTCCAAGCGCTTTTTTCACTGCTTCAGTAATTTGTTTTTCCATTTTTCCTCACCCCTGCGGTCAGCGAGGTTCCCCTCTCCCGCAACTCGTGTTTCAATTGAATTTGTCGTCATGCTCTCCTGCTTTCACCTGCATTATGAAATCCTTTGGCACGATGCCTTCGATGTGACAACGCATAGAGACACATGTTCCCATGACCTCCAATGAGCGCTGCTTGACACCTTTACCAGTCAAATCATCCGCCTTCTCTTTGGAGATGGTTATGATTTGATCGAGTGTAATATTGTGAACAGTCGGGTCAGAACCAACGTCGGTTTCCCCTTCCCAAGAACCATTGAACTTGATGCCCTTGCCAATAACCGCAGTGCGTATGCGTCGTGCAGTCCAGTTATCTGACATTGATTCACCTCATTGTTTGGGTTTTGGCCGACTTGCTTCCCCTATTTAACCGCCGCGAGCACCCCATTGGCAACTCAGACGACACGCTCCGTAACATGGACATTATCAGCGCGCATAGTGATAGGGATTGGAACCGCAGCTTCGAATAACTCAACAGTCACTTCTTCTTTGCCTTCTTCGACTCCTGTCACGCGGGCGCGATTTCCTTTGAAGTGACCTACTCTGATTTCAACAACACTGCCAACTTCGATTCCAGCAGTTGCTGATTTAGGCTCAAGATAATTGGATACAACTGCTAATGGTGCTTCACCTGGCAGGACTTTGGAGCAACCGCGCATTGGTGTAGTCACACCTCCAGCACGTCCAATCAATTTCTCGACATGGTGCTTTGCACTTGCTTCAACGAAGATATATCCGCGCATGAGGCGAGGATGAATGACTGCGAAAACTTCATCTTGAACATCTTTCAAAGAGCCGGTACCAGAAATACGGGCATGTATTTCATTGGCGATTTTCTGTTCTTGACCAATTGTTGTTTTGAGCATATAGAGGAAACTTGAGACATCCCCATACATATCCCCAAGTTGGGAAACGGTTGGTCGGGTTTGAATAGCAGAGATTCCGTCTTCTGATTCATCCACCTCATCTGGACTCAAAACATTGAGATAACCAGGGTCAACCCACATTGCTTCATCGTAAAGGGACCGTGGTTCTATTTCTGAGGAATCACTAACGAACAGAATTGGAGTCACCTCGTTTAGGCGGTTACCAAATTCAATTCCACGTGCCTCTCCCATGCGAACAAGGGTTAGAGAGGATGATTGAATACCAGTGGCGTCTTCAATTCTCATGAACACATGGTCAAGGTCATTATGGTCTCCAACTCCGTATATCCCATCCCAGCAATTTGCAAAATCAGTGACTTCTTCACCACGCTTAAGCAAAAGCAACTTATCTTCGTGGCGAATAAATACTATGAATCCATCAGACATTTTGAAACCTCCATTTCTAAACAGGGAATTAACCAATTAACCATTGGAAGAATTTGGGTAGTTCAGTATCCATTAACCACAACATTACAAAGCCGATGAAGCCAAGTACAAACATACCAATTCCACAGACCCAAATAGTCTGTCTGAATTCCATCTTGGTAGGTTTTCGAGCCATGCGAATAATTCGAGCCCATGAACCGCGGCCGAAACTGCGGACCCATGTTTCAAATTGGTCTTGTCTGGATTGAACTCGGTCCTCAAAGGACTTACTTGTAGAGTCTGCACTAGCCATGGTTGAACCCCTTTAGGGTTCATGCCGACATGGGGGTCCTCTTTAACATCAACGCTTCAATTTAATTGATGAATTCAAGACTGCGATTACGCATTGTACGCATCTGTTGATGCGCTGTAGCGCCGAAAATCTGCTGACTCTTGACTCCTGTTAAAACTAACAAAACACGCAACTCGTTACCCATGGTCTTGTCAACCGTTGCTCCCCAAATAATTCGGGCATAGGGGTTGATTCTCTCTCGTATTTCTTGGGCACAGCGTTCTGCTTCTCCAAGAGTTAGTGATGGACCGCCGACCACGTTGACTAGTGCACCGCGGGCATCAGAGATATCAATATCAAGAAGTGGTGATGATAGGGCTTCTGCAGTTGCATCAACGGCACGGTCGTTGCCAGTTGCTTCTCCTAGTCCAATCATTGCCATTCCACCACCGTTGAGCATTACACTTCTCAAATCTTCAAAGTCGAGGTTAACAAGACCTTCTTTGGTAATCATTTCTGTGACCCCAGCAATTGAACGCATCAGTAATTCATCAGCTACTCGGAACGCTGCTTCAATGGGTAAATCTTTGACACCTTCAACTTCTAACAATTTTTCATTAGGAAGTACCACGACTGTATCACACACTTCTCGTAATCTTTCCAATCCCCATTCAGCATTTTGTCGGCGTAGTGTACCTTCTGAAACGAATGGGTATGTTACTACTGCAATTGTCAGCGCTCCAGCGGCTTTTGCTAACCTTGCGACTACATGAGCCGACCCAGTTCCAGTTCCACCACCAAGTCCTGCGGTAACAAAAGCGAGGTCACAGTCATCAACAATGTTGAGAAGTGTTCGTTCTGATTCATAAGCAGCTTTCTCACCCTTTTCAGGGTCTCCACCCGCTCCACGACCGCGAGCAGTTCTACCGATCAGAATTTTTTGGTTAAGTTCTGAGCGCAATAGGTGTTGAGCATCTGTGTTAACAGCAAATCCTGAGATGTGTTCTCCAGACAATAAGCCTTCGTCTTCTAAGCGTTGAACAGTATTGCAACCGCAACCTCCGCATCCAAAAACCCTAATCCTAGGTGCTAAACTAGCTAATAATTCTACTAACTCTTCGTCACCTTGATTAGTTTTAACCTTACTTACTTCGCTCTCTTCTTCTAAGGGATCTTCTCCCTCTTGCAGTTCTAGTACGCGGTCAATCAAATGGCGCATGGACCCAGCCTCACTAAAGTCGCCTTAACCTTGACGCTCGTCATGGGTGTGCTAAAGTGGGTTCGCGCACCTCTTCGGAATCGCCGAAAATGAAGAAAGTCCTCCCTAAAGGGAGGTCAATTAGCCCGAAGGTCAAAGTGTAGGCGCTTATCTCCCAGTTTGATGAAGTGTAAGTCGTTGCTACTTGTGATAGTCTTAATTGCCTCCTCACAGCAATTATTTTTCACCGCTGAAACCACCCAAATTTCAGCATTAGATGAACAACAACCCATGGCTCAATCGGTTGCTAGCCAATGGCAGATGAATGACGCGCCCCCCATCCAATCAGGTTGGTCTGCTAATACTTGGCAGCCTGATCCAAAGGGTGCGCTCTGGGATTTAGACTTCAGTCCAGACGCTACTAAGATAGCAGGCGTTGAAATCTCTGATAACAGACTCTTTGTTTGGAATGTTTCAGATGGCCGTGTTTTACTCTGGATTCATCACTCAGCTTCCATAGTTGATGTTGTTTGGCTTTCTGACGAATGGGTTTTAGTCGCAGACTCTGGAATAAATTGGTATTCCTATCATGTTGTTGACAACGGTTCTTCCACCCCTCATACCTCTACAGAGATGCGCTCTGGTCAATGGAGCGATAGTCTAACAGGGACATATAACGGATATCTTTGGGGTCTTGATGCCTCTTTGAATCATTCAAAGGTGGCATTTTGCGGCAACATCAACCACTTGAATATGGGTGGTGAAATTGTAATTGCTGATTTGTTTCATTTCATTGATGGTTCACCAGCCAATGCTCAACATTTCTTACCTCAGTACTGGTCGGTAGATTGTTCAATTTCGCCAAACGGCGCAACAGTTGCTGCAATAGGGCGGAATCTGACAACTTATTCTGATGGCAATGTCACTTACAGAGATATTGTGTATGGAGTTGAAGTTGCAACCGGAGTGCTTCAATGGGAACGTTTTGTTGGTGGTGATAATTCCAGTGCTTGGGCGGTAACTTGGGAGCCAGGTGGAGGCAGTTACACGATTGCGTACAATCACCCTCTTCCGAGCCAACCAAATGTTTGGGAAGGTGTGGCTACAGCCTACGCCGAGGTAGATGGTTCAGTATTTTGGTATTCACCAATTCCACAGAATGTAAGTAGTCTCAGGTGGCTTCCTGATGGTTCCTACCTTGGAGTAGGACTATTCGACCCTGGAACAATATCATTCATTAATACTGCAGGCCAAATTCAAACAAATTTTGGATGGCACGCGGTAAAGTCGGGTTCAACCTCAATCCCAGAGGATATCACCGCGATAACAACAACCTCAATT
This sequence comes from uncultured Candidatus Poseidoniales archaeon, assembly GCA_963997805.1. Lineage (GTDB taxonomy): Archaea > Thermoplasmatota > Poseidoniia > Poseidoniales > Thalassarchaeaceae > MGIIb-Q1. The sequence continues at coordinate 48,050 of CAXEOD010000003.1, read as the reverse complement.
CCAGGATCAACTACAGCAAACCAATTGATGGCATCCGCTGGCAGGGATGGTTCAATCGAAATTTGGACAGTTGATGTCACTACATTTGAAATCCTACCGTATCGGAGATTAGGTCCTGCACATGTAAGGGAAATTGCAGTTCACCCTCTATTTGATTTGGTTGCCATCGCTGATTCGTCAGGTGTCGTAACAGTGCGCTCATCAAATGGTTCAATCGAGCGTCAGTGTTTCCATCCAGAGTATGGCCAAGCTGTTTACGAAATTCCATTCGCTAAATCAGTAGATTGGTTTAATGATGAAGCAATTGTAGCTTTCAGCGATGGAGTAATTATTGCTTGTAATGAATTTAACAAATGGTCTTGGATGTTTGACCTAAGAGATCACAAAACCGTAGGTGCTTTTGGCAGAATTGCTATGCATCAAACTAGCAATTATGCTGCAATTTCTTGGTCTTCCAACACCCTCAACACCTCATTAGATGGGCACGTCGCTATTATTGAACCAATGTCTGGACAATTCTTCAATGAATGGCAATATTCGGAATCTCATTGGACAATGGCTTTCAATGATTTTGGCACAATCTTGGCCTCAGTTGGTCAAACAGGTGGAGTGAGATTGTGGAACACAAGTGACCCAAATCCACAAAATTGGATGGATGACGGCTCACCATATTCACACAGCGGCTATGTCGGAGTCACCGAATGGATGCCAGGAGTTGACTTGTTAATAACTGCAGGTTGGGATAAACAACTAATCATGTGGGATATTCAAAGTCAATCTCAAATGCGACAGATTACACTACAGAACGAAGCATTTGCTTTTACAGAATTACCCAATCAAGGCGTGGTTGTGGTCGGTACGGGTAACGCTGGTAATTCACTTTCAGGACAGTTAGAATTCTATAATCCCCAAAATAGCACACTAGTCAACTCTTACCAAATGAATCACATTCCTCGTGGTTTAGGCATATTTCCAAGCGACCAGTCTTTGGTGGTGGTAAACCATACCGGTACGATGCTAGTTCTAAAGTTGGATGCTGATGGGGATGGGTGGATAGATGTGGATGATGATTTTCCAAATGACCCCACTCAACATGAGGACAGCGATGGTGATGGTTGGGGCGATGACCAAACCCAATCTAATGGTGATTATTGTCTAAACACCCAAGGAAGTAGTTACCAAGATAGAAATGGGTGCCCAGATAGTGACGGAGATGGCTATAGTGACCCAGATGCCACTTGGCTTGCTCACCCTCTTGGTGCTGCTGATGCCTTCCCTAACATGGCTTCACAATGGCATGATACTGACGGAGATGGTCATGGTGATGAGTATTCCTTTACTGTTGGTAATGATGGTCTAAGAGTTGGCGAATCTGGTGATGCTTTCATCAATGATGTAGCCCAGTATCGCGATTTAGATGGAGATGGTTGTGGTGATAATTACACACATGGTGATGACAATGGGTTGCGGATAAATGAAGCAGGGGATGCGTTCATCTCAGACCCCACACAATGCAATGATTTTGATGGTGATGGGTATGGTGATAATTACACGTTCACTCTAGATACAGGTGGTTTACGAGTTGAGTCTGGAGATGCTTTCCCTATGGATTACATGGCGTGGTCTGATTTAGATGGGGATGGTTGTCCGACCAGTTCTGCAACTGGACTTGCCATTGACCTCTATCCTACAGATAGTGAAAATTGTGACGAAGATTTGCCGTTTTGGTTGCCGGTGAATCTAGCTATATTGATATCAAACGATGCGTCATTATGGCATCTAGATATTTCTTGGGATTCTGCTGCTGATAATACCGATATTATTCGGTTAGAATATGCCTTGAATAATGAGACCATCTCTCCAATCGATTCGGATTTCTCAGCGATTCAGGTTTGGACTTCAATTGGCGCTGTTAGTGAGATTTTGACCATTAATCCAGAGGCCGGAAACAATTTCATTCATCTCAGACTAATTGGTATTCCTGATGATGGGGATTCAATTAGTCGCAACTGGACGTCGGTTTGGATTGTTCATACTGATGGTGATAATACAACCGAAAATGGTTCCGATAATAGTACCAATAACGATCTTGACTCAGATGATGATGGTGTAATTGATTCAGCAGATAACTGTCCAAATGAATTTGGGACAATTGCGAATCAAGGTTGTCCTATAATTTACGATACATCTAATCAGACTGGAAACAATGGAAGTAATCCAGAGGATGAATCAATGAATACCTCAACAATATGGTATGTGATAATTGCAGTTATGCTAGCAGGACTTGCAATACTTGCAATCATGGCGATAAGGTACAATCGGAGGACAGATAAGCTTGCAGAAGGGGTCTACTCAATGGCCCAGCCTAGTTCGTTCGCACCGCCTTCAACACCACCATCCCCTAACATGCATCTTCCATGCAAGGAGTGTGGTGGCTTCGTCCAAGAGGTGATGCATCAAGGAAACTTGTGGACATGGTGTCCATCTTGTCGTGAATGGCAAGATTTCCTAGGCAAGCGTTAATCAATACCAATGAAGAACTAGATTTAGTTGCTTGATTGTGAATATTCATGGTAGTCTATAGTAGGTTGTAGTGAGTCAATTGCTGTTTGCAGTCGAGCATTTGCAGCTTGTTCTCCAGATTCAATTGAAGCAATTTGTTTGCGTAATGATTGAAGTCTGATGGTTAACGCAGTCACAACACCTTGCTTCAGACCTAGCGTAGGTTGAATCCAACGTTCTAATGAGGTGACAACTCTTTCAACAGAAGTTGTGAGCCCGTTATTTGATATGAGAATAAATTCCTCATTCTCTCGGTTAACTGGTCCACATTTACCAAGTGCTTTCTCCAATCCGTTTGCAACTTTTGTTGCCTTCTTGAGCGAACCCTTGCATTTTTCAAATGCCTCTACGGAAAGCAGATGTCCTTCAATATGCCCTGTTTTTGCTGCAGTAGAAAATCCCTTCAACGCCTTCTTCAAATTCCCAAGATGTAAATTGATTCTTCCCATTTGCATTGAGTCTTCAATTTTAAGTGCTGTCGCATCTTCATTTCCACTAACACCTTCCTTAATTCTCATTTGACTTAATTTATTGGACTCTTTAGACAATATTTTAGCCGCTTTCATACTCAATTTCCACTTTTCTCGTATTTCCAGAATATTAGCGTGGTCTCGTAATGCAAGCACTAACAATTCTTGTTGTTGAAGTGTTCTTTTCTTTTCAGATAACAACAGAGAGGTTAATTCCTCGGCCATTACTTCTGAAATTTCAAGACGTCCGTCAGCGACATAACTGCGTAATTGATTCAGAACTTTTACCGGGTCATCCATGCCGAACAAAAGGTTCACCTCACCATCCGAGTTGAGTCATCACGCATTACCACTCCTATTGTTCGTGTTAAAAGCCAATGCTGAGGAAAAATGTGGTTGTTCAACTTCTGCGCTTTACAGCTCGGCGCTTATTGCCTTTCTTTGATGCTGGTCTACGCCTCTTCGGTTTTCTTTTCTTTGGAGCATCGTCTTCATCTTCGTCGTCCCAATCATCATCGCCGTCATCGTCAAAGTCATCCTCATCTTCATCATCCTCGACAACAGTCTTCTTACGGCGTTTTACTTGCTCATCGTCTGTAGCGAATGGGTCGCCTTCATCTTCTAATTGTTTGGTTTTTGGTGCTGCTGCTTCCAGTTCAGCTAAGCCAGCATCTGCAGTATCGGAGGCAGAACCACCACCACTATCACCGCCGCTCATGAACTCAAGCATCCAATCATCTTCTTCATCAAACTCATCATCACCTTTCTTCTTCTTGGATGGGTCTTGGGCGGCGAGTACTCCCATCATGATAGCGAAGAATAGCAGTAACAAATTGAAGGCTCCAACTGCGATGATAATGACGTAAGGTGGGCTGGTAAGAGATAGCGGGGCTCCAGGTTCTTGTTCTTCCTCATTGAATGGGCTGTTCCCACTTTGACAAAGTGTAATTCCGCTGATGTTTTCATAACAGTGATCAACATAAAATGTGGTTGTGAACAATTTTTCATTGCCGGCGGAATCTGTTGCCTTGATTTTCAATCGGTGGTTTCCAGGGTCCTCGAATGTTGAAGCAGGTTCAGTCATACTGAAAACGACAGTATTTGAAGGGGTACCAAGAGGTGTAATTATAGTGACATTTTCCCATTCAAATTCCTCATTGAAGAACTCGCCAACGTTAGTGAATTGGTATTTTACTTCAACCAGTTCAACATCATCAGTGACTACACCATGAATTCTGATTTCAGTTCCATACAGGTACTTACTTTCAGATGAAGGTGAGAATAATTCAATAGTTGGTGCTTTGGAATCAACGGACCAATTGGTTAGCGAGAAAGAATGTGAGTTTCCAACAACGTCAACTAATGTAACAGAGACTGTGACATCACTAGTATCCATTCCGCTAGGAATACCGAAATCCCAGATGAAGTGAGTGTCAGAAGCTAGGAATGGTGTGGCACGAGTAACTTCACCTTCGGGAGTAAATGTGGTGCCAATTGCTGAACCTTCAATATAATTCTCTGTATGAACCTGTATCATGGGGAATTCTTCTAATGGTTCTACACTATGGATGTGTAATCGGTAATCACCGCTTTTTAGTGGTCCACCAGGCATCCCCTCTTCTCCTCCGATTCCAAGTAAGATTTCAGCATCAGGAGGTGTTGTGTCCTCGTGTACTAGCCATACGTTTGAACGATTACTGACAGAATCTCTAGAATTACCCCATGAATCCGCTACGATAAGAGCGTACCAAGCATGTCGGTCCAAGTTTTCTTCTAGTGATAATTCACGGAGAATTGTAGTTTCAGAAGATTGTGGTATGTATGTGTCAATCATCAATTCCCAGCCTTCATCATCAGACAAGTTTCCAGTCTCATTATTTTCAAAGGGTGTGCCAAGATGTCGCCAGATAGAGTAGGATTCATCTTCCTCTGCGAGAGAGTTAATCCAGGATAATAATAAGCTATTCTGGCTACCTTGAAGCATAGGTTGAGCGAGTTGAACTGGTGCGGGGGCGAGAGTATCTTCACGAACAGACAATGTTATGCAGTTTTGAATGAAGCGCGTATCTTCATATGTTGCATTGAGATGGTTATATCGAGTGACTGATGTGATGCAATAATACGAAAGTCTGTCCTTATCAATTGGGACAGGAATTAATGCGTACTCAACCCCATCAGGGACCGTCGCTGCAAGGGTTGCTTCAAGTGTGAGATTACTTGCTGCTGAGAGTTTGGTCCAAGAGTGCCAAATGTGGTAATATTCACCTTCTGCACCCATCTGGTCAGTCCAAGTGACATTGGTCCACCCTCCACCGATATATGCTGCCTGAACATTAGTTGGTTCTGCTACCCATGGGTCAAACGCATTCTCCATGATAGGTCCGGCTACAGATGAGGGCAGGATTGTGCTATTGTGATTACCACGAGCATCAGCGGCAGTCACTGCATAGTATGCATACCCAAGAGTACCTCGCTCAACTTCGTAACGGTACGTTGCCACTCCTGAAGGGATTGCAGCGATATGCTCAATGTTTGGATCGAGGGTGTCACTGAACGGTGCGCCCGAACGCCATATGTGATACGTAGCACCAAGTTCCTCTGGGATGTCAATCCAAGTGATTGTAGTGTTTCCAGTACCACCAAGTGCTTCCGCTACGAATGTTGCATCTACACCTTCGACACTAATCGGTGCGACATTGTCTTCAGCAACGGGGAATTCTGCATCCATCGTGTTGACACCACCTATGAACCGGAAGTCTTCGTAACCTAGGTAAAAGTAAGTCACAGAATAATATGCTTCAACATCAGTCTCGGGTGGGACATCATAGGATGTGCTTGAAACGCCAGGAGGTTCGCTTGCAACCAATGTCTTTTGCATTCCAAGCCAATTGGCTCTGGTCGCTGGAGTAAGATGGCGGTAAATGTTGGAGATGTATGCATTCGGTCCCGTTTCAATTAAGGTACCGGGTTGAAGTTGATTGAGATTAATCCAGTCAATTTTGGTTCTACTAGTTTCAGGGAAAAATGTAGCATTTACAGCAAATGGAGCAATAATATCATGTGTATTTTCGTAAATCGGCTCAGGAATTTGGCCAGTTCCCAACTCCATGAAGGCTTTCAGTGTACCGTCATCAAGTTGAGTTGCAATACCGTAGTAGAATGTACCATTGATTCCCGGAGGCAATGGGTGAATGATAGAATGTTGCTGACCAGGGCAACTGACCACATTACCTGTACAGGCAGAGACATTAGCGATGTAGGGAATAGTCCCGTTCTGAATTTGGCTGGTATTCATCAGCGAATCACTACGATAAACGAGGTATCTACTCGTCTGAAGCATTTGAGCGATGGTCAAATTTTGGGTTTGGATATTTTCCCACATTATCGCCGTAGATTCAGTAAAGGGATCAAATATAGCTTCAATATTCTGTGACTGCATATCATTTGGGGCAGCCTGATCTGCCGCCACAGTAGGTACGAATGGTATCGCTGAAACCAATAGTAAAAGCGCGGTTAGTAGAATTGACTTACTCATCTGAATACAGCGCACGCTCAATCCCTCCGTAAGGGGGTGTGGGAACGAGGCGGTTATGAGGCTGACGCAATATGACGCCTTTTAGAGTCAAATCTTGCTCATATCAATTCGATTCATCATTGTTATCGCCCCCTTGGGGGGCGGATATCATCGCCACCAGTTCTTTACGAGCAGTAATGAAACGACTGAAAAAGGAGTATATTCCGCCTAAAAATGAAACTAAAAGCACAATTGATAAAGCATTAATTTCAACATTGAACATGGGTATTTTTCCGTAATCCTCAACTCCATTAAACGCCTGCCAAATAGCCGCTATACAGCCAAAAAAGGTAATTGTCATCCTGTCTGCTCTACCAAACCCTCCATAGTTTCTTCCTAGGCCAACAGATTGAGATTGTGTGCCCATGTAAGAACCCATCAAAGTGGCTAAGCCAGCAGCGTAGCCAAGATGTGGTGATGTGAGCCATGCAGTATTGACCCCAATAGCCACAATAATACCAAAATCAACGATTCTGTCAATAGTATGATCTAGAAAATCCCCATAAGATGAAGTTTTATTGTGAACTCTTGCTATTTGTCCATCTAATGCGTCACAAAACGCTGCGAATGCAAATAGTAGTGTGGCTAAAATTAATTTTATTGCTCCCTCAGCGTCAGCGGTTGCGGTCGCAAAACACCATGCAGATATTCCTGCTATAAACAAACTAAACCAAGATATATGGTTCGGATTTAAAAAGCCTAATTTATTTACCAAAGGTTCAATTATTGCAGAAAAACTATCACGTAAATTATTGAGCGCCATGTTCATTCACCATGCAGGATTGTTATCCAGTCAATTCGTTGCTCTGGGCCTTTGGGCTTGAACCCATCTCTTCTCCAAACCCTAATCTGTGAGAAAAGTGATTGAACACTCTCTTGCGAAGAATCCAGTTCCAAGATAGGAGTATTTCCCCATTCATGCTCATCATTCCATGCGGCTCCGATGAGTTCCCACTCTGCATTTTCATCAATTTTTGATTTTGCCCATTGCCTATTTTCCATTCTGGCTTTGAGCACCTCAGGATTACAGCGTATAATGACTATAGCATCAACTGGTAGTAGATGAGATAGATGGCCATCAATCAACATATCATCCGTTGGAGGATGTGCCCATTGTTTTGAAAGACTAGTTGCTAATTGTTCAATATCAATTGGGTGAGCACCATCGCTGCTGTCAATTTTTCCAAGGCAACCATTCTGTTCGGCCAATTCTTTGTCACTGACTAATGTTACTAACCAACCTTTGTTAGAATTAGCGAGTGCAAATTCAGACAAACTAGTTTTGCCGCTACCAGGAGTGCCGGTGATGGCAATTCGGTGCGCCCAAGTCCCACTCATCATGTAGGGGTTAGTTGTAATGGTCATCAAGGTGATGGCGCAGGGTTGTTAATCAATTTATGACTGGAGACAATTTTCATAGTTCAATAAATTGTGTTTTTCCCTCAAAATACAAATTGTAGGTAGAAAAAGCGAGATTGAGCGACCAGTTTATACACAGAGACCACACTACTACAGTTCACGGAGGGAATTAGATGATACAATCAACTGAAGCGACGGCCATTGTGCTGATAGTCGCAGAACCTGGAAGGGAGACTGAAGTTTACAACGAATTACAAGCTATACCAGAGGTGGTTGAGCAAATGTTGTTGTTCGGTGAATACGACCTTTATGTGAAAATAGTCTGTGAGGATTATGCACTACTCGGGAGTGTAGTAATCAATAGAATTAGGGCTATTGAAGGAGTAGATTCTACAAAAACTCTCACCGCTGCACCGATGCTTTGAGTGGTGTTCGTAGCGTAGGTTTCACCTACTATGCCCATTCCTCAACATTACATGGCAGAGGCGATTGATGGTAATGCAGTTGCAACTGAACTGGGATGGGAGGGAGTCATTGAATTAATTGACCCCCGTCAATCAAAGCTCTCATTGATGTTGGTTTTCATTCCTTTAGCGATTTATTTTAACATTTTTTCTCACAATGCACCAATGGCGTTTGCGACTTCAATTGCGGCCATCATGCCACTTGCATATTTGATGGGAGCGGCGACAGAACAAATTGCGTTGAAAACCAATGATTCAATTGGCGGCTTACTAAACGCGACCTTTGGCAACGCTGCAGAGATGATAATCGCAATTATTGCAGTGATGGCAGCAGCAACTGCCATCAAAGAAGGTGATGAAGAAACTGCTGCAACAATGATTAGTGTTGTCCAAGCATCACTTATCGGGTCAATTCTTGGTAATTTATTGTTAGTTCTTGGAATCGCATTCGTTTGGGGGGGAATTCATCACAAAGTGCAGGAATTTTCAGGTACTCAAGTTGGTGCGAACGGTTCCCTTCTCTTCTTGGCTGTGATTGCATTAATTTTACCTACTGCTTACGAATTCACTGGAAATGGACACGAGGAGGCGATAGTCACACTTTCTCGTATTACAGCAGTGATTTTACTGATAATGTACGGGTTGTTTTTATTGTTCCAATTTCGTACCCACACCGAACTGTTTGCAACAGACGGAGACCATGATGAAGAACCAGTTATGGCCAAGCGCCAAGCCATGACCCTGCTTATCGGGGCTACTATTATGGTGGCTTGGATGGCTGAAATAATGGTGCATTCTATCCAATCTGCGGCCGATGAATGGGGACTTCCAACTCTCTTCATAGGTGTGATATTGTTGCCTCTGTTCGGAAATGCGGCGGAGCATTTCACAGCTGTTTCAGTTGCTGGTAAAAATAAGATGGATTTAGCATTCTCAATAGCGGTTGGCTCAAGCACTCAAATAGCGGTTTTTGTGGCTCCAGCAATGGTCATGTTAGCGTGGATAATCAATGTCCCACTGACCTTCCAATTTGGCTTATTTGAGACATTGGCGACGTTTCTCGCTGTGTTGATTACCAATGCTATTGCTTCAGATGGTAAATCAAATTGGCTTGAAGGGTCAATGTTGCTAGCAACATACGCAATTCTTGCAGTCGCTTTCTTCCTCTACTGATTGCAAACACCAATGTTGTTGAAACATATTATTGAAATCCGCTTATGAGTCGCGGTTTTCTTTAATCGCTCTACTTTCACTATGACTTGAAATCCAGTATCCCCACAATAGGAATCCAACAGTCATTGACACCATGTGGGCAGTTGAGGTTAGTGTGCCGATGCCGTTGAAAAAATGGTTCCATGTCTCAAAAACGACTGCGATTGTTGGAACCATCCATACTTTGCGAACTTGATGTGAGGAGGCTCCGATAATTCCGAACATGCCGGCGGAGCCACCACTCCAATTGCGCGCAAATCCAATACGGAGAAATTCACTGTCCGAGTTGATCAATTCGCCGATATGCATTCCAACCGTCACTCCAACCGCAGCAACTGAAAGACAAATCATGAACAAAATGTAGGTTCGAATCGCACCCTCTCTGACTTCAAATGATTGAACAAAAACTAGGAAACTCATTGTAACGAACACGATATGGGTTGTATCGTGGTGAAAAAATGGAATTACAAACAGTGACGTGAAAAAGCGGATCGGTGCGTCAACCAAGTCACCCGGCCAAATCCCGGAAATGCAAGAAATCCCACCCCCTGTGATGTAACAATCATTGGCTGGGCCGGTTATATCTGATAACCAAAATACCCAGATGAGTATTAGGTATGAAAAAGTGAATTTTCTGCTTAAAAACAGTTCTAATGGTCTTAATGGTACTCCTGTAAGACTACACCAAGGCCAAGACCAAGGAAATAAAGGGAAGTTCTCCTTACTCACTTAAGGCCACCTTGGGGAGGGTTAATTCCATCATAATATTCTGCAACTGCTGCTTCAAGTTGTAGGCTGATATTCTGCTCATCAAGGGTCAAGGTTTTGCCATCTCGGCGGATGATTTTCCCAGCAACAATGACATCGAGGCATTGTGAATTGGAGTAGAGTAGGTTAGCGAGTAAGCGGCGATTATTGATACCCCGCGGCCGCATTCGGATATCATCTAGATTCCATGCAACCCAATCTTTGGAATCCTTAGTTGCTAACTCCCATGATTCACGCGGAGGTAGCAAGGTGGAATCCCAGTGGTCATGGCGCTGAATAAGTGAGGCGGATTTTGCTTCGGCCCGCATATCAAGAGAATTGTTAGATGCGGCGCCATCAGTGCCGAGTCTGACATCAACTCCAGCCTCTATCATTGCTGGATAAGATAGGGTTCCGCCAGTAGCTAATTTTTGGTTAGATACTGGACAATGTACAGCATGTGCACCGTGCGAAGCTAGAATTCTCATTTCTCGTTTGGTGACCCAACCACAGTGAGCACAAACGGTTCCATCAGTAAAATAGTCAAGCGAGTCAAGGTATTCTATTGGGTACATTCCATGCTGTTCGTGGCATTGGGCAACCTCTGTCCTTGTTTCAGAAGTGTGAATATGCAGTCTCGCCCCATACTTTTTCGACATCTCGCTCGCCCGCTGCAATACTTCTTCTGAGCAGGTGTAAACTGCGTGAGTTGCGATTCCATACTCAACTCTGTCATTCGCTAGTGAGCCACCTCGGATAAGATTCTCAAGTTCATTTAGAACCCTAGCATCTTCCGTTTCAGCGTCGTTTTCAGGCGGCGGCCAAGCAGTTGTTGGCCCACAAATTATTCCGCGAATTCCAGCCTCAGCCAACACCGGTGCAATTGAAGCGGGATAGTGATACATATCGCAAGCGAATGTGGTACCTGAAGCAATTAACTCGGCTACGCCTGCTAGAGTGCCGGTTTTGACAAACTCAGGAGTAACTCGGGTTTCGGTTGGGAAAATGTTCTTTTCAAGCCAGTCTCCAAGAGTGAGCCCTTCTCCCATTCCCCGGTTGAGGACCATGGGTAGGTGAGTGTGCCAATTCTGAAACGAACGGGTAATTACTCTAGAGGATCCATCAATTGTCGTTTGCACATCCTCATCACCCTTAGATGGGCTCCAAGAACCACTAGGATGGAGTATGAAATCACCAGAATGGAGATTGCATTCGTCATCAATCAAATGAGTTGCTGTGTATCGGGTTAGGTTTGCTGAACTATCACTCATTGACTCCACCCAATATGTGCCGTGATGTCATTTGGCATCATGGTTGTTATGGCGGGGTTGAAGTGAGCCGGCGTTTTCCATCTATTCGGACATGGCTGATGACCCGTACCGAACCTTGGGCGTTTCGCCCGATGCGACTGATGCAGAAATCAAGCGAGTGTATCGTAAGTTAGCGCGTCAACATCATCCTGATAGAAATCCAGGGGATGCCGCGTCGGAAGGTAGATTCAAAGAAATTCAGGGGGCTTATGACAAGGTAGAAACTCCCGAAAAGCGCAAAAAATTCGATGAACAAAAACGCATGGCAAATATGTTTGGAGGTGGACGTGGTGGTGATTTCAGTAATGCTGAATCCAATTTTGGCGGTGCTGGTGGAATTGAGGACATTCTAGCATCATTCATGGGTGGACGAGGAGGTAACCCATTCAGTGGAGGTAGCAGTGGGACAATCTTTGACCAAGCAGGTCAGCCACGTAGGGGCCAACAAAGACCTCAACAACAACAAAGAGGGTCTGACATTGAAGCACCCCTAGATTTGACTCTTGAAGAAGCCCAAAGTGGTGTCCAAAAACCATTCACCATTGGCCGCAGAAAACAATGTGGTAGTTGTAAAGGTGGAGGTTGTAGTAAGTGCGGAACTCAAGGTGTAATCCGCAAGACAAGCCAAATCACTGTGAAAGTTCCAGCCGCTGCCGAACATGCTTCCGTGATGCGTCTCAAAGGAATGGGTCATCAAGCGCCAAATGGTTTGGCAGGAGACCTATTATTGACTGTCAGGATTGATGCTGATGAAGGTAGACATTGGGAAGGTGGCCGCCTGATTCAGACTGTTGAGATTTCTTACAGCACTATGATGCTAGGTGGGAAAGTAAGAATTCACACCCCAGCTGGAAAAATCGTTGAAGTTGATGTACCGCCAAATTCACGCTCAGGAGACCGACGTAGACTTCGAGGCCAAGGTTACAATGGCGGTCCTTTAGATGTTGAACTTGAATTGCAAGAATCAGGTGAATTGACTGCAGAGCAACAAGCCGCTTTGAACGCGTTGCGTGATAGCGGACTTTGAGTTCATCAAACTGTAATTCAGTTAGAAGAAGGCCAGAATGGTATCAAATTAGAAGCCAGGCTTCCGAGATTTCGAGTCTGAATCCAAACAGTACCTTCGCCTGAAAAGTGCATGACTAATCCCTCACCTCCAAAGGCTAGTGACTTGAGTCCACCAACCTTTCCAACATTGTATTGGACACCTTGAGTGAAAGCAACTACGTGGCCAGTGTCAACAGTGATCTGTTGCCCTTGCTTAATTTCCATCGCTTTGACAGCCCCATACGAATTGTAGTACACACGACCTGCTCCTGCTTGAGTTGTAGCATGAATGAAGAACATGCTTTCACCACTAAAAAGTCCCTTCATTCCTTGGAACTTTGTGTCAGTTTCAACATTTGTTGTGCACGCAAGGAATGAACCACCTTGAATGAATAAAGGTTGATTTGGTTGTATATCAAACCACGCAATGTCTCCGGGGAGTCCAGGAGCAAGGCTAACCCAACCCCCACTCGGGTCTGCAGTGAATGTGTTTAGGAAGAATGATTCTCCGCCGACTGCTGCTTTTGCAACACTCTTGAGGAAACCCCCGATGCCCCCACCACTACTTCTTCCGGTTACCATTTGTACTCCTGATTGGGCTACCATGGCACCAGGTTCTGCTTTTATTGCCTCACCCGGATCAAGACTGATAGTCAGCATTGAAAAGCTCGGGTTGAATTCTAATTGTTCTTGCATATTTTGGCCCACCAAGGTCATGTCTATCAAGTTTCAGTAAATGGATTATTGCAGTGTGGGTCGATTTCGCCATCAATCAGCATGGACATCGTTCACATCAAGCCAAATAACTTCACAAACAAGACCTAGTTTTTCTGCTATACTCGGTACTGTTCTGCCTTCATCACTGTGAACCAATTCTTTGACGTAAGTTCCACTTTCGCAACGGACAGTTATCTCTGCTTCATCACCTTCAACCGATATTCCTGAAATACCCACAACTTGTCTCTTTCGTACTTTGTCAGCTCTTCTGTGAGACACTCTTTGGGGGGTTCTCTGTTCGAGTGTGACTCCCTCAAGTGAGATAATCATCTCTTTCACAAATTCAGGTGTTATCTCCACAGGTGCTACTACATCAGACAGTTCTTCAATCTCTTCTGATTGCTCATCTTTTTCACTCTTATCATCATTTTTAGATGGTGAAATAATATGTGGCTCTGGTCCGTACTTGAACCGGATAGTGTATGACTTTTCAGCAGCAGTTCCTTTGATTCTGGCAACTTCTGAGCGACGGGATGTTCGTAGTTCACTGATTTCAACAGAGCCAGCAGAAGTTGCATTAACTAACTCAGTTAATTCACTCAGATCTGCATAACGACGGAGTGGGGATTTTAATTCAATTACGAATGGACGCCCTCTTCCGAGGCACCTTACGTCAATATCTTCTCTCCCCATGCCATGGAATGCTGTATTTTTTGCTTGGAATGCTGCACGAAGTGGCTCTCCAATTTGGTCTTGAACGCTTGTTGGATATTGTAATCCAGTTTCATCGCATGATTCACAACCACCATCTCTTCCTTTACAAGCCCGACAAGGCCAGCGAGTTTGAGGGATTCCACGCTCAAGTTTGCGATATCTCCCATAGAGATATAGTGAGCGTAATTCCGAATTAATATTGAAAGTAAGAGTGTCAATCAACACCATGATTTCAGGTTGTTCTTTCACTAACTCAACATCTTTCAATTCTAGTTCCAATTTTTGGCTAAGTGCATCGTTGAAAGCAGATTTCAGTGCCTGACTTCCATTCGCCCCATGGCGAGTACGCAAATCGTCTTCTTCTGTAACATGGCTTTTAGCAAAATGGGCTCCAATTTGTATTTTCTTGAATTCGATTCCACTTAAGTCAGATTTTATTTCTTCAACAAGGACATCCATGTCAACAAATAGGTCTTCACAAAACGGGCAGTATTGTACATCATTACTCTTAGTTGCACCTCTATCTTCACAAGATTTGCGTATTGTGGAACCTAAGTTTTGAGCACTATCCCACGAGAAAGGTTGACCTGATAAACGAATTATGCAGTAGTCACAAGCCCCAATACTAACCAAATGGTCTAACCCTTCATCAGAAGGTGGTGGACGAATTGAGGTAAACTCATCTATCTCAAAATCGTCATCAAAAACCTCAGCCTCTTCTTGAGGTACTAAATCGGCCCACGGGTCGTATGCAGTACTGTAACCAGCCGAAGCATAATTGCTCCAATCTTCTTCCTCTTCGTTACTTCCAGACACGAGAATTCCCTCATGCTACCAAACGGGGGTACCGTTCAATTGCAAACCTCCGACTCGCTACCCCTTCAAGAATCCATGCTATGGTATATTCAATCAGAATTTGTTGATTCCCCTATGGAATGCAATAAATCAAATCCATAGATTCCAGTCCCGCAGCCACGTCCATCAAAATTGAATCGTAGTCCAAAATGGCCGACCTTTTCAACTTCAGGCTTTTCGTTTCTTTGAAGCCTAATTTCAGCCTCAAATTCTTCCTGCCTCGCGTCAGTTTCTCGGCGCGGGTCGCAGTTTGCACAAGGGCATCGCAATCTCAAAGTGATGTAATCAATGATATGTTCAGTACTATCTGCATATCTAAGAATCATATCGACATCTCGCCTTTCTAATTCGGTCAGGTCAGGAATATCAGTCATTTCAGCCACCGCTCTTACGTGCTTCGCTGATGACACTACGGTATGAGATGGTGCCAAGCATCCCGCAAGCAATAATCAGTGATGCTATTAGTGAAAAGAAGATCATCGCTGCTGAAAATGTTCCAAATAAAGAGAAGAATCCCATTGGAGAGAATGAAATCACTAGGAATCCAAGAATGTCGGATGCAGCCGAACCTACCAAAGCGATTCCCGATGCACTACCAACAGCACCAATGCAAACAAGTACGGTTTTGCGTTTTTGACGTTCCTCTCGGAATCGCTCAATTACATGAATAACATAGTCAATCCCGACACCAAGAGAAAGAGTGGCAATAGCCACAGTTACCATATTCAATCCATAACCAAGTGTGGCAATCAAACCGTATAACCAAATCACAACCAGAAGAATAGGTGCGGTTGTGAGAAGTGCAAGTCCAAGTGGCTTCTCACCCCAAACGAGTGTTCCATAAAATGCAATTACTGCGAAAATTATGGCGACGGTTGGGGATGCGATCAGTCCAGTTAGGGCCCAAGCGGTTAGAGAAACAGCCGCTGGCGCATAGACAACGGAAAGAAACGTCCAGAAGAAACCCGCCTCAAAGTTGTGAGAAAGGCGCTCTTTGATGCCTTCTTTAGGTGGTCTGAATCCCCACCATAGAGTTACGATGCAGAAGAACACACCAAGGGTCAGAGTTGATTGCATTTCGTTCTGTAGTGATGAGGCGGCTACGTAGCGAGCTACCGGTTCTCCGGTAGCGATAACCCATGAAACAGGATATTCTTGATTAGTGAAAGCCGATTCAAGGTCTGACTTTTCTTTCAGTTCTGTTGAAGAGAGATTTTCAAAGGCTGACATATCTCGGTACAGTTCTTCTAATGCTTTTTCTACGATTGGAAATTGTTCGGGTTGGCGTAATCCGAATCGCATTAGCATACGCTCGTAACGAGGTGTGCTTCCATCAAGGGCCAGCATAGGATTTGCTGGGTCAAGTGGTCTGTCGGGGATGATATAGAGAGCCAATAATGATGGCGGTATTGCTGGTGTTGAATTAGTCCCAGGGATTCCATAAACGGAAGTGAAACCAATGATGAATCTAAGGCATTCTTCATCATCAGTCAAAGGTAAACCAAAGTTTGAACGGTTACATCCAACCCCTCCTTCTGAGTCATTAGGATCCCACCCAGCATTGATGAAAGGAGTGGCGTTATTTGCCATTGAAAGGATAGCAAGAGTGACAAAACGATCATATGCACTCATGTCGACATTTCCGTCAGCAGATATCGTGAATCTGTCAGGGTCCCCTTCACTATGAATATTCATGTTAGCCCTTGTTTCAGCGATTGCCGCGTAAACTCTTGGATCTATCACATCTCCTTCAATTAAAATTTCAGCAGGTTCCCCTTCTGAATAGAAGCGTTCGTTGATTAAATACACCCCATAGGCAAAATCCGATTCTTCATCTAAGAAATCTTCAACTTTGAAATCTCCTTCAAGGCCTAACATCAATGGAGTTGAATAGGCTGATAGTAGCAATGCTGCGATAATTACCAATGGACCAAAAATAGCAGAAGTTTTTGCAACTCCTGCTAACCAATGGCTGGGAATAAGATGTATCTTGTCTTTATCTTCATCAGGTAATTTTCCTTTTCTCTCTAACCAAAGGTCAATGTCAAGCCGAACTAAAGGTGCCCATAATCCTGTAAGGACGAATGCTGAACCAACCCCTAGAGCAGCCTCAAGTCCGAATGAACGTAGAGCAGGAATATCAGAAACAAAATTTGCAGAGAACGCGGCAATGGTTGTTACCGACGTCAGTAAAATTGCCCTTCCAACTCTTGTTAGTGAGGTGGTGGCTGAATCCAGTGAATCAGAACCATTCTTCCTTTCCTCTTTGTACCTATGTAGAACGTGTAAACTATCATCAATTCCAAGAGCAAGAATCAAAATTGGTAGTAGGTTTGAGAATTGGCTTCTTTCAATCAATGGATGCCCGACGGCTTGTGACGCTTCGCCTACCCAGCCGATTAATCCAAACATCCACACGAGGCTAAGGGTCAGTCCAGCCGAAACAATACCAACATCAGACCATCGGCGTAGGCTTCCCCAAAGCAATATTATGACAATTAATCCCATAGCGGCGATGAGTGTTATGCTTTCTTTCAACTCCTTGTTTACTTCAATATTGATACCTTCAGCAACTGACATCGTTAGAGATAAATCATCTTCCTCCCGCATTGAAGCCTCAAGTGAAATAATTGCCCACTCCCAAGCGCATGGCCCTTCACCAGATTCAATTGAAGCTAGGCAGAATTCCTTATCGCGTTTCGGTGGTGTGGTTACTAATCGTAAGCCATTCCACTCATATCCACTCTCAGCGCGTGCTTCCGCCCATTCAAAGGTCCATCCTGCATCCTGAGCAGCGCTACGGTCAAATTGTATGAGCAACCAAGTTGAACTAGCGGACCAGCGCCCATTTTCCCAAGAAGCATTTTGCCAAATCCCATTGGCTGCTAATGTACCACCGACAGGCCCTAAAGTTCCATCTTCGGCAGCATGAAACCCTCTGTCAAGTGAAAGCCAGCGTAGGAATATTCCACCACTGCCATCCACCATCCTTTGAGCCGCTAAATCAATGTGACCTTGGGTAATCCCTTCATCATCAAATGTGAGACACTCTAGGTCACCACAATCTGTCCAATTTGTACGAGGTGGAAGTGTTTCACCGTAAGGACTCATTGAAGGTTGTGTGAGTAGAGATTCCCCAGCCATGAAAGTGCGTACTTGGTCGGTTAAAGTTAGTACACCATGGAACTGCGTGAGGGTTACATCTGAGATAATCGGACGGTAGAATTCAGATATTGGGTCAGCCCGAGCGGCCTCTGCTTTTTCATCAATTTCCCTTAGTACTGAGAGGTTTAGAATTCCACCCTTCGGTTGTGAAACACCCATTCCATCTCCTGAGTATTTAGCAATTTCATCGGTGTATCTAGTTGAAGGAGTTTCGCCAACAATTGTTTGGTCTCGAATGATTATTGCATACCCTGCAACTAATTCATTGCCAGGGTATTCTTTGGTAATGACATCGCGAGCGTCAAGTTCGGGTGAATCAAGATTGTATGCTTCTACATCAATTGGAGTAAGTGCCCACATCAACCCAGGGAGCATTAGAAGCGAAATTACGAAAATTGAAATATGGAACCATTTTCGTTTAGGAACTAGAATTTCTGCGACTTTTGAGAAGTCCCGCATCTGTCCCAACTAATCACATGGCGGGGCCTTTTGGTATTCAATTAATTCGTTAGAGAGTTCAATCAATTATCAGTGATTAGTATTGATAATATGTGGGATTTTGCTAATCTCATCAATTTCATTTCACCGATTAGCCGTTTTTTTTGATAGAATTGAAGAATTAGAATTGAATTAGATGATATTGGTAGTCGCTTGAATCCGACGCGCTTAATTAGGGGCGGCAAGTCGGCGAGTCCCCCATAGGGGGAAAAGGAGGCATTACAATGCGCAGAACACATGGTACCCGACAGGGAACTCGTACAATTGCTAGCCGAAGTAAGAGTGATCAAGGTCGCCTGTTCATCAGTAGAGTTATGCATCCATACGAAGAAGGCGACAAAGTCGCAATCGTCATTGATGGTGGCTGTCAAAAAGGAATGCCACATCGCAGATTTCAAGGTCAAACAGGAACAATTACAGGGAAGCAGGGACGTGCTTACGTCTTGGCAATTAAGGACGGTAACATGGCAAAAACCATCGTAGCTCGACCTGAACACTTGCGTCCTTTGGAGTCAGGTGAATAACATGGGTGAGAAGACATACATTGATTATGCAACAGTTAGAGATGCACTTGAGAATGCTCAAGAGCGCCGAGGAGAGTTATCCTATGAACAGAACATGGCCCTAAACCACGCTATTTGGGCTGCTGGTGATTCACGAAATGGAATCATCACCGAGACAAAAGTTTTCAATTCAATGCTCAACGCTCTTCTTGAAGTTGATAAGTTGGCTGCAGCACCCGATATTGCTGCTAAGATTGCTGAAATTATTCCAGTCAATCCAGAAGACGTCAAGGCAATTCTTGCTTCAAAGCGTGTGGTAATGGACGATAGTGAAGTAGAGCATGTTGTGACTATTGTCCGTCAGCATGTTGGATATGAGGGTTGAAGGTCGCTCAAAGCGGTCCCTTAAGTGACAGAACCTGCTTCGCGGGGTTGAGTGTAATGCACAGTACAGGGTCCCGAGATAGTCGCGGCGGTGATGAACCGTCGTGGGCTCATGAGACGCTTTGCCGAGTTCTTTCCCAAGAAGGGAGCGGTGCAGGCGGCGGAATCATCCATTGTATTACTGAACAGCATTTACATCTTATCAAAGCTCGAGCAAGCCCGGGTTGTGGAATTCTTGCCCCGGGTCAAAAGTTAGAACTTCCAACTGAGGAGGGAAGCGAAAAAATCGCCCTTGTTTTAGGTAAGGGTAGGTATCGTGAATTACCAAATCAAGCTCAAGCGGCGATTGTTGATGTGATGAAGGAGATACTTTCAGAAAATCCAAAA
The DNA here is from genome assembly GCA_963997805.1 of uncultured Candidatus Poseidoniales archaeon. Classification (GTDB taxonomy): domain Archaea; phylum Thermoplasmatota; class Poseidoniia; order Poseidoniales; family Thalassarchaeaceae; genus MGIIb-Q1. The sequence continues at coordinate 28,082 of CAXEOD010000003.1, read as the reverse complement.
ACATGTTTGGAATTCTATAATCGTGCAGGGCCGGTCTCTCTCAAGTACCATGCTTTCCAATTACTACCAGGGGTTGGGCCAAGGAAAGCAACACAGATGGTAAAAAGTCGAGTTAGTGCTGGATGGATGACATTTGAAGAGGTTGATGAAGCCTGCACAATTGATTCCCTTCAACTCATTGTTGACAGATTGGTTGAGGAATTGCAAGACCCTAAGATGGTGCCCAGCCTGCTCCAGAATGTTGTGCGTGTAGCGGAATAGTGGGACCATGTCATCAGTTCAGCCAAGCGACGAGGTAGTGCGTGAGTTAGTAGATTTGTTACTTGACCGTCAGTGGGCAGACAAAGAATTAGGTCAGCATTTTTTGGTTGATGAAAAGGTCCTTCAAGTGCCTATTCAATTATCACAGGTTGATTCAAACTCTCATGTTTTGGAGGTCGGACCAGGACCGGGAACGCTTACTCATTTTCTTCTATTAACTGGGGCACGGGTGACGGCGATTGAAATTGATCATGTAGCGATTGAACATTTGCATCGGGTGCATGAAGAAGCAATTGAAAGTGGCCAACTAAATCTAATTGAAGGAGATGCATTGAAAGTTCAATGGCCGAATGATTTGACCGATGTTGTTTGTAACCCCCCTTACCAGATTTCAAGTCCATTAATTGCTAAAATTGATAATTGGCAAGAGAATGCAAGCCGGAAAGGGACAGATCAAATAAAATCAGTCGTCTTGCTTTTGCAAGATGAATTTGCTAGCCGTTTAGCAATGGAATTTGGTTTAGCATCTCGTGGCCCGCTTGGAATCAATACAGCCCTGAATTGGTTAGTTACTTTGGAGATGAAAGTGCCTGCACATTGTTTTACACCACATCCGGATGTTCAAAGCAGATTAGTATTGATGGTTCCACATGATTTAGGTTCTGAATTAGGAATTGATGTTGAATCTCGGCTTGTAAAAAGAATGGTTTCCCACGCCTTTGCCCAACGACGGAAAAAAATGCGTAATCGTTTGAAAGGAGTGCCAAGAAAAATTGAGAGGGTTCCAAATTGGAATCGCGAGAGATGGGTTGAGGCAGTCAATCTCCTCCTTTCTGATGAAGAAAATACTGCATTAGAGGAGGGTTGGCAAGATTTTAGACCCGAAGAATTGGAAGTTGAAGAGTGGCTTTTACTAGCTCAAAGGTTAGAGTATTTTAACCAACAATTCAACAGATGAGTAGTATCCGGTTTTTTTTGATATAACGGGGGGTTCAAAGCGGACCCCCGGCTCCGGTGGCATCGGGGGGGATGCCGTATGGCAAAGAAGGACACATATCTAGCACTCTTGAGACGTGGGGTTGACGAAGTCACCTCTCAGACATTAGCTGACGCTGGACTTACTATTGGTAAACTCAAAGAAATTACAGAAGCACAATTAATTGGCAATTATGGTCTGAAAGAGAAGATTGCTGCATCAGTAATTGAAGTAATCAAATCAGGGCCTTCTGGTGCTGGTTCTGAAAAATATCTCTCAAAGGTATTGTCAGCCCCGAAAAAGTTAGATCGCATCGATAAACAGCGACTTCGCCGGCAACAGAAGGATTACTTGTCGGAAATCATTGAGCAGAAGGAACGAATCAGAGAGGCAAAGGTTGAGGCTTTTCGTAGTAAGAAATTGGTGATGATTCGTCTTGGTAAAAGCATTGAACTAATTTGCAAGTTGGAAAACAACTTGGATGAAGAGGGCAAAAATGAGATGCGCTCTAAGATAAATGACCAACTAGAAACTAGGGGATTAGAAGCCGCTCGAGATCACGAACTCCTTGGTTTGACTGGAACCCCTCAAGATATTGCAGACTTCCGCAGAAAGGTGGTTCCAATTTTATGCCTATATGCTTGCCCAGAATGTGGCGAAGAAATAGACCCTGTAAGTGGTAATCTCAATCAAGAAGACCCTGAGGGCTGGAGTTACGTTTGTTGGGATTGTGAAACTGAATTCAGCGCTGACATGGTTGACAGAGTGGAAACATTCCTAAATAATGGAAAGGGAATTTCAATTGATGAAAATAAAGGACCACGCCTACCATTAGCAGTCAGACCAAAGATATCGAAAGTAGATTCAGTGGATGAATTATTGAGAGCGGACTTGAAACGAACAGGTGCTGACGCCGAGATGCTTGAAGCTGCTGTATCAGAAAGTAAGTTGAGTGGTGGCTTGATGGATATCAATGACTGGATTGACCAGACGCTAGCTGCAAAGGGCTACATTCAAGCTCAAGAAGACCGAGAGGATTTCATTGTCGCAACAGGTGCTGGTGCAACTAAATTCAACAAGTGGATGAAAAAGGCTGGACTTGTGTTCAACAAGCAGACTGGACGTTGGACTCGTTGGTCTGACCGCTGAAGCCATTGAGTTTCCACTATTCTCAAGGCGGAGAACACTTTGGCCAAGGATATGGCATTACTTCGTTTCTTCCGCAACGGTGTCATTCTAGGCAGTGCTGAGATTGAAGAAGGTATTCCAATTCTCGAAATTGCCGACCAAGCAGGAATTGAAATTCCTCGGGGTTGCACCTCTGGAAATTGTGGTACTTGTCTAGTGAAATTAATTCAAGGGGAGGTTCCAATACCAGACCCTCCACCTCCTGGACTTGATGACTATTTGATTGAGGATGGATATATTCTAGCATGTATCTGTGTTGCTGATGCCGCATGTGACATTGAAACAAATCCCCCACTATGAGTTGATAATATGGATAATATGTTGGTTGCATTCATCATTTTTGATGTGTTAATATTGTTTCTGATTTATCGTTTCATGTCAAAAAAACTCAATTCAAAACTTGAATTGGTTGAACAGTACCAGAGAGATAGATGGGCTCGCGACGAAGAGAAATTGAAGGCTGCATTCGAAGAAGAATAAACAGCGTGGTTAACGGCGTTTTCCACCGATATATCCTTTGAAGTATAACCACATTAGCAATCCACCACCAATTCCAGCCATCAAAGATAGAATGACCTTCAAATCAACGGGGCCAGTTCCAGCCCCAAAGGATTGAACATTCATCCCAAAAATGCTCGCAACCGCAGTAATCGGTAGCATGATGGTGGCGATAATCGTCAACAATCTCATGACTTCCGCTGTTTCAGCCTGTGATTCAGCCAACCGCATTGATGTTTGAGAAATATAGGTATCACGAGTTGATGCAGCACCAGAACTGTAGTTCTCAATACGGGTCACGATTGAGTGGGTCAAATCCGCTAAATCGCGATAGTAAAGGTCGGTTTCTTCAGTTACGAAGTTATCAGTAGAGCGTAACATTCCTTGAATAACGTCGTCAAGAGGAGTTGTTGATTTTGCAATCTCACGTAGCTCACCTTTTATCTCGTGCAAATCTTCAAGAAGAGTGGGATACTTTTGACGTGGGTCAAACACTTGGTCCTCTAATTCGTCAAGTCTATCAGACTGGCGACTTAACACCTTCATCCAATCATCAGCAACTGAGTCAAGAAGCTGGTACAGTAAATACTCTGTATTCATCATCCCATCCTTAATGAAACTCTTTGAGCGTATTCGCTTCCTAAACTCTGCAATACCAGGCATATGGGCATGCCGTACAGTGATTAACCAACCATCATGCAAGAAAGAACGGAGATATTCAGTATCTAGTTCGCGGTCTGCATCTCTGGCTTTGAAGGTAGTAAATTTGTGATTTTCGTATACGAAGTTTCGGCTTGCAGGTTCTTCAAAACAGTCGTCAACCGCTAGCCGATGGAAGCCCATTTTTTGTTGTAAGAAATCTCTAGTTGGCTCCTCTTCAGGCTGGAAAATATCTATCCACCCTCCAGAGTTTTCTGACATAAATTTAGACAAGTCAGAAAGTGATGAATCTTCCATATCTGCACCCGCTTTGCCGGTGTGGACGCGAACCCGAGTCATACATCTCCCTCAAACTTGGGGCTGGGGGTTCTTTCTTAACAGCGACGGCTAAGAAATTTCATCCTTAAACGCTATTTTAATTGTTGAAATCAGGAATTCACACGTACTCTAGGAGTTTGGTCCAATTACTCATTGATTGAGGAGGTCCAGCGATGTACATCGGGAATACCCTCAACTTCAATGAAAGCAGATGAAATCTTCCTTTTCTTCTGTAACGCGTTTCGCAGGTCTATCAAGTCAAGAAGGCAACAAGGGCAGTGCGCTCGGGCCGGTGTTACTTTGATTCTGACTGAGCCATCATCATCTGCTTGCATTGCTTTTAGTGCACCACTTTCAGCAATTGTACCACTACCATGTGGTTCTTGCCAAGATGAGAGAACATCAAGCAATTGCCGCTGCGCTGCCTTCTGTGCACGACTGCTCATCAACCTGCGCCTCAGGGTGGTTGGCTTTCCCTGTTGCGCCTTCAGACATCAATACTGAGGATATGTTCGATAGTGATTGAGCGGGAGTTACTGGCTTTTGCCCGCTCTTCAGCTAACTTGAGGGTACGGCTCAAGAATCCCATTTTTGCCAATTCATCGAGTTTCTCTAATTGAGGTGCAAATTCGGCTGGGTTTCCACCGGTGAGAGATTTTTTCATTTCATGCTGAATAGTTCCGGCTTCATCGTAGTACAGTTCAAGTAACTCTTCTAATGCATCATTTTCAACTTTCATACCGGCAAAATTCCTAGCCATCTGACGGAGTATTGCTGGAGTGATGATTCCGGTCCCTCCACCAACTAGAGATTCTAAAGGATCGGAGGTTACCATTATGGGTGTAGATTCAACATCTTGAGATTCATCTGGTAGACTCACCCCAAGATTTGAAAGCGCTTCTTCAAGGTGGCGTGGCTTGATAGTTCCCATTGAATTGTTAGTACAGACGGTTTCACAGGCACGTAAAACATCTCTGAGATAGAGTTCCAGCTCTTCGCAAGCAGCAGTGACTGCAGCCGCGCTAACTGAATCAACAGCATCAATTCGTTCAATCATCAATCCTCGCGTGCGACTAAAGCCAAGTCTAGTTCGCCTCGGGTCATCTAGAGTTTTTCTAGTAGAATCGTGAGTTAGGGTTTCTTGCTCCATGCGCGGAACAACATCATTGAGTTTGGTTACTAGTAAAACGACCAATTCCTGTTTCACAGCACCAGAAATCCGCAAGTCTGTGTATGCTGAAGCAAGTGCTGCAACATGAGAAGGTGACCACGGTTTGGCGCTCATGATACACGGCGTAACTCGGTGCTCAATGAACCCTACGGCGTGGAGGCGAATTTCATGAATCCCATTCTTGATGAAGAGGAATTCCATCGCCAGCAGTTAGACATTCCATCCCATCTTCAGTTCTGACCCAACTATCTTCAACCCCAATCGCTCCATCTGTGTAGATTACTTTTGGCTCAATAGCCATGGTGCCTCCAATCTGAAGAGGTTTTGTAAATCCTCGTGCAACTACAGGAGTTTCGTCTAAGTGAAGTCCAATAGAGTGTCCTAGGAACTGTGCTTGGTCAGGTGGCATGCCCATTAAGTTACCACTAAACCCTCTCTCCCTAGCAATTGCAACTCCTGATTCGTAGGCCATTTCGCAAGTCTCTCCTCTTGCTAATTCAGTTACTACCTTGTCACTTATTTCCTTCATGGCCTCAAGCCTCTCCGTCCACTCTTGGTCAAGTGGTCCAACACTGAACATTCTAGTACAGTCTGAAACATAACCTCGGTGACAGTGTACGATGTCAACTAACACCGGTTCACCAGCTTTTATGCGGTGAAACCCAGCACCTAGGCTAGCAAAAGAATGAGGGCCAGTACCACCTACTGCTGAATCAAAATAAGTTGGAACAGCGCCAGAATGGCCTGCTGCAATGACAACTCTATCACAGTTCATTGGCCATTTTCTCATCATGATATGGCCACCAAATCCAGCGGCCCTACTTACAGAATCAGCAGCAGCGGCGAGTTCTATTTCGGAAACACCTTCCCCGCCTTCATCAAGAATCGCTTCAAACATCCAGCGATTGACTTCACCACTGGCTCTCATCTGATCTATTTCCCATCGGCTTTTTATTTCTCTTAGATTCCAAAGCAAACTTGTACAATCCTCAGATTCTCCAAGCACATCGTTGTAAAATTTAGCTTGATTATGGGGTAATCTACCATGCTGCATCGCTGGTGTGGTTGTGCAGCCCCGTTGCTTCAATTCATCATTTAGATTTTTTACACGCGGCTGGGCTGCTAATTCAAACGGTGCTGCGGATTCTCCTGCCTCCCAAATAGCTCTGTCAAGACTTTGGCGCACCCAAAAAACAGAATCAACAGACGAGTCTTTTGCGCCAACAAGAAGCATTCCATTCTGACGGCCCCCTGCCAACCAATAGAGGTCAACAGGGTCGTGTACAATCATTGATTCAATTCCAGCATCAAAAAGAGCAGTTTCAACCCGTTCAAGCCGATTTGCTAATTCTTCAGGAGGTACTCTCCAATCAGCACCCTCCGGCCCCTCAAGCGCCGAGATATCCCACTCCATTGTAGGGCCGAGGGTGACGTCGCCCTAATGCATTGGCTTGTGAGTATCATTAAAAATGAGAAATTTCAATCCTTAAATAAACAACTGAATTGGCCAATCTCATGACGGGAGAATCGACAATCAACAAAGAGAGAAATAGGTTACTTGAATGCCTTCGACTAAAGCAGGTAGTAAGAGCAGGTTGGACTAGATTCCCTATTGAAAACCCCGAAACAGTAGCCTCACATAGTTGGGGGATGGCACTCATTGGGCTATTGACATGCCCTGAAAACCTGAATCTAGAAAAGGTACTCACTCTAGCGTTAATTCATGATTTGGCAGAGGTTATTGTGGGAGATCTTACTCCATTCGACCCAGAACCAGAAGAAGGTAAACGAGTTGCAGAAGAAAATGCGATAGCACAATTATTAGGGGGGCATCCTAGGTCAGAGGAATTGCAAAAATTATGGCAAGAATTTGAGGATAGGACAACACCTGAAGGCCTATTTGTTGCAGGATTAGACAAATTGGACATGGGACTTCAGGCAGAGATTTATGAAAACGATTTTGACATCAATTTAGATGAGTTTACCAACTCTTCAAGGAGAATGGTAACAGACCCATATCTCTCATCGTTATTGAAACCGTAAATCTCAGCTATGATTCGCATTTATGCGAATTTTATTGCAGAAGCCTTCAGGGATTCTATCGCTGGCATCGGCTTTCCAGCGAGGAAAGTTAGGCACGATCCGCCTCCTGTACTGTTGTGGCCAATTTTTTCATCAACTCCGCGCTGGTTTACCAGAGTACCTGTATGGCCACCACCGATGATAACGAAAGCATCGGTTTCAACACAAGTGTTCAGAATTTCAATTGTTCCAAAGGCAAATTGTGGTTTTTCAAAATAGGATGCCGGCCCATTCCAAAGCACACATTTTGCGTCCATAATTGCAGGCCTGATTGACATCAATGTCCCAATTCCAATATCGTAGATTGGATATTCGGTAGGTAGATTTTGAACAGATAAAGCAACTCTTTGAGAATCAATTTCAACAGCTAAGTCAGTTGGTAATATCATTTTGTCAAGATGTTTCTCAACTATCCACACGGCCATCACCCAAGTTCTTTCAAAAGCAACTCCAAGGCTCTCGCGAATGTAGTTTTCATTTGCTTCTCCCAGTGAATTTCCTGCGGCCCATAACATCAGATTTCCAACGACTCCTACTGGGATGATGGTGTCAACAACCGCGCGGTTCAGAAGATTGACCGCAATATCAAGCGAATCATCACTCTTTACTCCGCCAAGAATCACTACATGCGGCCTAGGTGGATTATCCACCACTGCGCCAAGGGCATCTAACTCTCGCTGAACTAAAACTCCAACATAGGATGGGAGAATAGGGCCAAATCCACAAATTGTTGGTGAATTTCGATGAGCACAAGCGAATGCATCATAGACAAATGCATCAGCAACGCTAGCAAGCTTTTGCACTACCTCAGATTGAGACAATTCTTCAAGTGATGCATTATTCATTGATATCTCTTCATCCCATCTCCGGACATTGTCTAAGAATAGCATCTCTCCACTCTTCATGTTCTGTATTGCATTCAGAGCGACCTCTCCACAGACATCTGGCACGAAGCCGATACTTCTGCCAAGTAGAACACTCAACAATTCAGCATGCCTTTTCATTGAGGTAAAGTCATCTTTCCCTGGTCTGCTCTGGTGGGCGAGAAGGACCACTTTTGAACTCCCAAGGCGCCTTAGGGTGGGTAAAATTGCCCGCAACCTTGCATCATCAAGGAATTCTCCAGTAACTGGATTTAGAGGGGAATTGACATCAACTCTGACAAGCACAGTCTTCCCAGAAAGGTCTGCATCACTCAGGCTGAGGAGCGAGGCCATTGGTTGGCCGACTTGTCACTCACCTTTTACTGAAACGGTCTTGGAATAGATTGAATCTAGGTTGATTTAGGTATCAATTTCACTACTTTGCGAACTCTATAAGAACGGACAGCAAACCTCGCGCATAGCGGGGTTGGGATGCCACGTAATGAAAATAGTAAGGCGGATGCTGGTGAAAATTCAGCCGACGCGCGCGCAGTACCACGAATAGGTAGTAGTAAGCGGAACGGAACTAAGACTTCTTCATTTGGAGTCTCAAAAAGAGAAAGCCATGATTCCACCGAATTTTATGGTTCAGCGATGTATCGTGGCCTGCCAAAGGAGTCAGACACCGGTGATTTGGGTGTTCTTCCTGATGAACTAGTCAACCGTGTAGTGTGTGGTGATTCTAGAAACATGAGGAATGTTCCCGATAATTCGGTTCATATGATGGTTACTTCACCTCCGTATAATGCCTCTAAAACCTATGATGCAGACCTTGCTCTAAGCGAGTATCTTGAACTATTGAGAGGGGTATTTGATGAATGCTACCGAGTACTAGTGCCGGGAGGACGTGCTTGCATAAATGTAGCCAATTTGGGTAGGAAACCGTATATTCCCCTTTCATCTTTCATCAATCAGATAATGATTGAAATTGGTTTTTTACCACGCGGTGAAATCATTTGGAACAAGGCGGCTAGTGCCGGTGTTTCTTGCGCATGGGGTTCATGGAAATCAGCTTCTAATCCAACATTAAGAGATGTTCACGAATACATCTTAGTATTTTCAAAAGGCGAATTTAAGTTACCCCGCTCTCGGAGTGAGAAGGATGAGGGTCGGGTAGATACTATTGGAAAAGAGGATTTTATTGAGTTGACTAAGTCAATTTGGACATTCCCAACAGTAAGTGCAAAGCGGGTAGGCCATCCCGCACCTTTCCCAGTTGAATTACCAAGTCGTTGTATGGAACTGTACACTTTTACCGGTGATGTTGTTCTTGATCCATTTGCTGGCTCTGGCTCAACAGGAATCGCTGCAAAGAAAAATGACCGCAAATACCTCCTGTTTGATATCAGTCAAGAATACTGTGATTTGGCGCAAAAACGTATTGCTGATGAATAATTCATCGGTATTGCCTTTTGAAATTCTGCATAAGCAAACCCGTCATGACATTGATGAGGCTTGAGCATCCCGGACCATTCATGGATGGGGTGAGAAGCATTCCCTTGTTCCGCCGATATTTTGGTGATGCATTCCCTTCAAATTCAAATTTAGCAATTGACTTGTGTAAGCGAGGTGGTGTGTCATCCTCCTCACAACTTGTTCATCTTGGATGTGGACCAGGCACCGTTTCGTCAATCGTATCATCAAAATTTGGATGCACAATTTCCGGCATTGACCCCTCCCCCGACCTCATTGGAATTGGAATTACTGAATGGAAGCGTGAGGCTCTAGAATTTGAGTGCGCGCCGCTTGACAGGTGTCCTCTGATTGACGCTTGGGGAACCCATCTGTTGACTGAATCTCGTCTTTCTGTAGTTAGAAATCCTAGCCAAATATTGAAGGAATCTCACCGTATATTGTCTGATGATGGCAAAATGATGAACTCTGAATTAGTAGTTACAAACCCCTCACTTCTAGATGCTAATGTGAACCGATTTCTTGACACAATTTTTGGTCAAGATGCAGATCGCTCAATGGACGGATGGGTGAGCCTAATTGAGGCAAATGGATTTGAAATAATTGAGGCTCGGGAAGAGCGCCAAATAATGCAGTCAAATCGTAAAAAGTTGGGACGAGCAATGATGGGATTTCGGTTGCTGCAAAGAACAGGCCGACTTTCTTTATCCGAATTAGGATTAAGTGCTTTTGAGGATGATTTTAATGAAGTTGTAAGTTCAACATTAAAGGCCATGGATGATGGACTAATCTCCTATGGCTCATTTATTTCAAAGCGTTCAACACTATAATTTTACCACTTTTAGTAAATCACCCCTAACGGGGTGACAATAAAATGCCAGCGTAATCGTGGAGACATGATGGGCAGTAAGTCAGTGCTAGTCGCGGTTGCCGTGACTTTGTTGTCACTGACAGTAGGAATTAGCCATAATTTTGTTGAAATGGAATTAGATTCTAGCCGTCAATTTCAACTCAACTTCGCTGAAAAAACATCACACTCTGATATTTGGGCAACACCTGCTGGTGGGGCTGGCTCAGACATGGTTTGGGACATGGTCTTGGACTCATCAGGTAACTCATTTGTCACCGGCTCATTCTCTGGTTCAGCAACTTTTGGTAGCACTATTCTCAATTCAGTTGGTGGACTCGATGGTTTTGTGGCAAAAATGGATTCTTCAGGAAATTGGGTATGGGCTTCACACATTGCTGGTGGTTACGAAGATTGGGGGCTTGGCATTGACGTTGGCCCCCAAGGCAATGTGTATGTTACTGGGCCATTCATGGATTCTCAGTCAACCAACAGTCCTTCGGTGACCCTTGGTTCTACCACTCTTGCAGCACATGCTCAGTCAAATTACGATATTTTCATCACTAAGTTGGATAGCAATGGGAACTTCCTCTGGGCTGAAACCTCAAAGAAAATTGAAATTTTAAATGAAAACTCTTGGACTTATGAAGAACAAATGGGCCAAGTTATGCCTACAGACATTAAATTTTTCAATAACTCAATTTCAGTTTCAGGATCCTACACTGGTAAACTTTGGGCTCACACAGATTCTCAGGGTGAATGGTATTATGAGAGTACACAAGGCACTTCAGATGTATGGCTTGGATTCTTAGAATCAAATGGTGCGTGGTCATCAACAGCAGCTTGGGGCGGAGATTCTCAATTTGATTCGGCGACTGCAATTGCACCATCTCCGACAGGAAACTACTGGTATATTGCCGGAAATTTCGCTGGTACAGTTGATTTCCCCGGTGGAGCAACCATTTCCTCAAGTGGAGGTTCTCAAGATGTTTGGGTGATGCTTGTTGATGATGGTGGTAGCGTGATATGGACCAATTCAGGTGGAGGAACTGGTCAAGATGTTCTACGCAATTTGGTTGTTGATTCGCAAGACTCAGTTTATGCGGTTGGTGAATTTGATGGTGTGCTGGCAAGTTATGGTAATGACCGCTTAACTGCAAACTCCGGAGGCACAGACGTTTGGGCTGGAAAACTTGACGTCGGAGGGTCTTGGTTGTGGGCCAAGAAAGGTGGTGGTTCATCAGACGATATGGGCTTCTCCATTGCGCTTTCAACAGATGAAACAGCTGTGTTTACTGCTGGGCAAATTGCTGGATTGACGACTTTTGAGAATTCTGCTACAACAAGGATGGCCAACACAAGTGGTGCATCAGATGCTTTTGTTGCGGTTTCTTCAGCAGCGACTGGTGAGTGGGAAGATGTCTTTGTCGCTGGTGGACCCAGCGGTGGCGACCGTGCATGGGCAATTGCAGTTGATTCACAAAATGTGACTATTACTTCTGGCAGATTCAAAGGAACAGCGAGTGGACCAGCAGAATTTGGTTCAGATGACATTGTCAGTGCTGGAGATTTTGATGTCTTTGTTTGGAAAGGTCTCATCGAGGATGATGATGATGACCGAGTTGCCAACGAGGACGATGATTGCCCAACAGTTTGGGGTAATGCAACCGTTTCTCCTTACATCGGTTGTCCGGATGCAGATGGTGACGGGTACGCCGATGTTGATGATTCACATCCTTCCGAGCCAACTCAATGGCGGGACCAAGATGGTGATGGATATGGCGACAATCCGGATGGATTTGCTGCTGATAACTGCACTACAATTCACGGGACTTCAACAATTGATCTTCTAGGCTGTGTAGATAGTGATAGTGATGGCTGGTCTAATGTTAGAGATGCTTTCCCAACTGAGCCAACTCAATGGAATGATAGTGATGGTGACCAATTTGGCGATAATTGGGATGATGAGGCATTGACGCCAATATACCAAAGTCTTGGTCTTGGAGGATATGTGTTTGGAGCAGTCAATATGGATTATTGTCCAACACTTCCGGGGGTAGACACATTTGACAATCCTGGTTGTCCTGATACCGATGGTGATGGTTGGTCAGATGTGACTGATGATTTCATCAACAACCCAACTCAACATCTTGATACAGATGGCGATGGTTGGGGGGATAACCACTCTGCTGGTTCAACTCAAAGTGATCACTTGCCATTTGACGAAACTCAATATCAAGACCAAGATGGCGATGGTTGGGGGGATAATCAAGAAGGTAACAATCCCGACACATTCCCACTAGATGAAACTCAACAAACTGACATAGATGGAGACGGCTTTGGCGATAATTTGAGTGGTAATAACGGTGATGCTTGCCCTGATGTGTGGGGTGATTCATGGCGGGACCGGCTTGGCTGTCCTGATGTTGATGGCGACGGGTCTTCAGATGAGGGTGATGCCTTTCCTTCAGATTGGTCACAGTGGGCAGACAGTGATATGGATGGCCAAGGTGATAATTGGGCTAATCCACATTGGAATGAAACTCGGAAACCACATTGGCCCGGAGAGTTCATCCCTGGCGGTACAAACTCAGACAAACACCCACTTGATTGGGATGCTGATGGTTGGGAAGATGAGAATGCGACAAATGGTGCAGAACCGTGGGACGATTGTCCTGAAGAGGCTGGCGATTCATGGCAAGACCGATTTGGTTGCTTAGATAGTGATGGAGATGGGTGGTCAGACGATTACGACATTTTCAAGGATGATTCAACCCAATGGCGTGATACTGACCGCGATGGATTTGGTGATGAACCAAGTGGAATGAATGGCGATGACTGCCCGACTATACGTGGCGATTCTGAACATGATAGACTTGGGTGCCCTGACACTGATACCGATGGCTGGTCAGACCCAATGGACACACTGGCACCAAATCCGTGGAATACATCACAAGGTGCAGATCTATTCCCAGCTGACCCAGCAAGATGGAATCAATCACACGTGGTTGATGAATCTAATTCTGCAGCATCAGATGGTGGTTTAGCAGCAGGAATTGGTCTCGGTGCTTTGATTGCGATGATGTTTGTAATGGTATTTGTAATTATTATTCTCAAATTCCGGCAGAAAGATGAATATGACGAGTATGAAGATGAAGAAGAAAGTGAAGATGATGAAGATAGAACCAGCAGAGCGGCTGATATTTCCCGCTCGTGGCAAGAGCATGGAACTGCTCCACCACCGCCACCAGAAGGTGCTGAAATGATTACTGCTACTAATGACTCAACGAGTAATGCCTCCCCTCCACCACCAACAGAGGCCAATACCTTGCCATCGCCAAACAGTGTCTCTGTTCAGATTCCTGCGGCTCCTGAACCCCCTAGCGAGCCACTAGAAAACGGTGATGAATCAGTAATGGATTCAATGGATACAAACTTGGCAATGTCACTTCTTGACAGTGATGATGGAACTGAAGTTGATCAAGAAAGCGACTCAAAGGATGAATCATCAGAAGATGAAACAACTGAAAATTCAGTTGATGATGACCCTTGGAATTAAGATTCATCAAATTTTTTCAGGTCAATCATCTTGCCTATTTTCTCATGCGCTAAGGCCCGAATTTCCGTCAGGCCAGCCTCGGTAGTAGCCTCAGCACGCATCACCAAAATTGGTTCAGTGTTAGATGGACGGCACAAGAACCAACCTTCCCAGCCATCTCCTGAAAGCCGGATTCGGACTCCATCAACAGTCACCATTTCATATCCTGAAAAGGCATTCTCCACGAACGCCATGGTTTCTTCTCGACCACCAGTTAAGGGCACTTTTGCTTCTCCTGTACTAGGGTAAGTTGGGATAGTTGAGAGCCTTTCTGAGAAGGTGATACCACCGTTTTCTGGTGAAGGGTCGCGCCCAACTAATTCAAGCATTCTTGCAGTGCAGTACAGCGTATCATCAAATCCTGGCCACTTGTCATTGAAGAAGAAATGGCCACTCATTTCTCCAGCGAGTGGAGTCTCTGGAGAATTTTTCAGTGCAAGTTTTTGGAACGAATGCCCGGTTCTCATCATATGAGGTATTCCGCCGCTAGCAGTGATTGTTTCTTCTAGTGAGATTGAACATTTCACATCATAAAAAATTGTGCGCGCCGCCTCAGAGGCAGAGTCAGGAACTCTTGAGAGAATGTCGGCGGCGAACAGAGCGAGAAGCCGGTCAGGATGAATGAAGTCACCATTTTCATCAACCATTCCCATTCTGTCTCCGTCACCATCAACACCGATGCCAAACTCTGCTCCAACTTCTCTTACAGTCTGCCCGAGTAACTCCATGTTTGAGGGTCTAGTTGGGTCTGGTGGGTGAACGGGGAATGAGTTGTCCCATTCGCACAAAATGCAGGTATCATCTGCCTGTAAAATTTTGAGTATATCTTGCATGAATGGCCCAGGTACCGCATTTCCTGAATCAACCACGACTTTGACGGTTCGGGCGGGTAGGCCTGTTGAAGCGATGATGTCATCGTAATATTGATGCTTGAAATCATCAATAATGATGTGTTTTCCTGCACCAGTTTTGAAGTTACCAGCAAGGAAAACTTGTAGTAAATCTTGCAACTCGTCTCCAGCCATTGCGGCTGAACCCCGACACATTTTGAAGCCGTTGTATTCGGGTGGATTGTGGCTGGCTGTTATGACAACTCCACCATCAACTGGAAGAGCGACTGTAGCGTGGTAAAGTGCACCGGTTGGCATGATGCCTAAATCATGGACAGTGACTCCAGAATCGTTTAACCCACTCACGAATGAGGCGTGAAGTTCAGGGCCCGAATCACGGATATCGCGGGCTACTGCAAGTGAGTTACAATCTAGGAAAGTAGCTAGAGTGCGGCCGAGTCGATAAGCGAAACCTGGAGTAAGTGGGTCTCCAGCGATGCCGCGAATATCGTAGGCTTTGAAGGCGGCTGAAGCCTTCTCAACATCAAGACCAGTCGGCCACTCAACGCTTTCCATCGGTTTAGCCGACCGGCCACTTCTCTAAAAGCGCCACTGCCAAATGTCAACAGCAGTTTTTGTCTACAGCTTGAACGACGATTTCCACTTTTGCCCCGCGTGGAAGTGCGCCCGCTTCAAATGCGGCGCGTGCTGGCGGAATTTCAACGCCCTCAAGCCATTTTGAATAGACTTCATTCATCGCCGCGAAGTCATTAATGTCATCAAGTAAAACTTGAGCAAAACAGACTTCATTCTTGCTAACACCAGCAGCAGCGAGCAGTGCATCAATTTTCTCAAGGCTTGCTGCAGTCTGTGAAGCAATATCTTCTCCGGCTTCCGTTGCAATTTGACCGGCTAGCCAAATGACACCATTCGCCCTTACTCCGGGAGAATATGGCCCGTATGTTTTGCCGCCTTCTACATCAATGCGCTCCTTGTCCATGTGACCTGCGACACCAAGTGAGAAATTAACCGTTCTATTGATGGTCCTTGAGCCTAAGCGAGAATTATGGCAGAGAGTCCGACCTGTTGGGTGCTCGACCATCCTGCCCACATGCAACTGTTTCACAAGTTCATTCAAAGTGGCAGTCCAGTTGACATTATCGTAGCAACTAAGCGGCCTGAAATTGATGCGATGATTGACAGTAATTCATCACCTCTACCTAAACGTCATATCCTCAGAGTCAAACGTCCAGTCGGTAGACGAGTATTACCAATACAACGGGAAATAAGGGCATTGAGACGAATTAGGGCTGTTTCATCACTTCTAAAGCGCCGAAATTTAACTGGGAAACCGATAGAAAAAGTCGTTGTCAAGGGAGCGGCGTTAGAACTTAGTGCGGCAAAAAAAGCCAAAACTCCTCATCGAATTTACATCACAGATACCGAAGTAAATCATCTTGCTCACAGTATCGCCTTATCTTCAGCAACCGATGTTATTGTAACACCAAATTGGAGGCAAGATCTCGATGGAGGATTTATTGACGATTGCAATAGCAACGGCATTAGGGTTCACAAGTTGATTGGTCAACTTCCTCATGTTTATCTTTCCCAACCAAGTATAATTAGAGATGTGAAAGAAGGTGTGGTACCACGTATTTTACACCGCTCTTTGAAGGGTGGAGGGGTGCACGACAAGGATGAGTTGGTTAGTGCTGAACCACTAATTTCCGACTTAGGCATGGAGGTTACGACAGTTGCTGAAAATCAGTCAATCAACGACCCGTGGGGACTCCCTCAAGCGATTTCAGAGTATCATGGCGTGCTGTCAGAATCGGTTACTTTGGCTCATGAAGCGGTCAGCTTAGGAGTTCCAACATTGCTTGTTTCCAAGGCTCAAAGAGGGTTTTTGGACCAACATTTGGGTGGGGGGTTGTTGTTTAGAATAGACTCTACAGTAAAGGGTCCAGTGCTGAATAATGAGGTCGCTGCCTGGCGTGAAGCTGTACAGATGCGGCGGCGAGGAGATGGTTTGGCAGTTGGTTGGAGCGACTGCTACAACGAGTTGAAACAAATTCTTCAGTGATTTGTGAACCTGAATCCCGACATAGGCGGCCCTGTATACGGGATGATTCCACTCTTCAACCAACTTTATGCATTCGCTCAGTGGTGACTAACTCATCCCAACTTGAATCAAATCCAGTGTAGTGAATTAGATACTTTTCATCCGTGATATTGATGATACTGGCATCCCACCAACTCTCGTTCCACTCAACTTTGATTTGTTCTCCGACAGAATAGGAGGAGTTGAAAGGATGATCTGCAGGAGGGGTAGTCCATCCAGTCGGTCCAACTACATACATTGTATTTCTCGTTTCTACTCTTGCAGTTGCCCGTTCATCATATTCAATGCCCATAATTGAAGAGGTTCTCACAGGTCCCTCGCCGAGTTTGGGGTGGGCGTAGGCATAGCCATACAAGGCACCATCCTTGATTTCTGCATCGCGAATGACCACTTCGGTTTTGTAATCAATGGATTCACTATCACCATCACTAGCCAGGTATTTAGCTAATTCATGGTAATCTAATTCGGTATCCAACGTGATTCCAAGTTCTGTAAATTGCTCCATGACCTCTTGAACTTCAAGTGGATCATCCCCTTTTTCGGTGAGGATTTCGAAAAACTTAGCAGCCGAAATGGTTCCACTGCCATTTTCATCAAAGACTCGGAAAGCTTCAACAAACTCATTTTCATTTCCCTCAACATTTTCAAGGTATTGTTGAACTTCAGTTGAACCCTCTTGCATAGGTTCAATCCGACTCCACTCAACATGGTCTTCAATATCTCCATCGTCAAAATGAATCAGGAATGTGTGTTCATCATGCTCAGTGGCAATTTTCCCGGGATAGTAAGTCCCGTATTTTTTCCAATTGACCAATACCCGGTCCCCAATTTTGTATGGTGGTGCTGCAGGGCGGATGGTACCAGGGGCAGAACCAATGACAACCGCATGCTTTGTTTCGACTTTCGAAGACTTCGGCACCTCAATTCGATAGGTGCGATCATCATTGATGCCAACCACTGTGCATCGGTTGAGCCAACGCTCATTGGTCGGGCTGTGATATTCAACATGATCACCGATTTTGAACGAAGGTGGCAACTCAACCTCAGGAGTAGGTGGTGCTTGTGTGGCGGCTGGTGCTTCATTGACCATACCCAGTTGCTGAAGAGCAGTAATAACAGCGGTAGTCACTGCCGTTGCATCATTGTTGATGACCGTGCTATGAACAACATCGCCACCGATGACAGAATCCTGCATATTTAGTGCCTGTTCACTAGGTGATGGGGGTTCTGGTTCCGATGTTGGGGGTGCTGGAATCCATTCAGTCCCAGTCCACATGAATTTACCATCTGGACTGTAAACAGGGTCAGACATGATTTTCAGAAGAGGTACCTCTTTTCAAATATACCCGAGGAAAAAGGAAACTTTACTCACATCTGTTTGAGTAGTCCAATTAATGCTCAGTAACTTTTGATTAGCCTAGACAATCAAATCGATTCAACCTTGTCTTCCTTCTATCACTGAATTTAGTAGGGCGACTGCTGCAATCACCCTGCGATCCAATGGATGTCCATCTGGAATCAATATGTCAGTCTTTTTGATAATTGGATTGAATCTTTGATACATCATAATGTCGTGCTGACCCGGGACGTTGAAGTGATATTTTGCTGGAATAAAGGGAACGAATCTCCTTAGGATTGCAATGCTATCTTCGACAAGTTCAGCATATTCATTTCCGTTCGCATCAAGAATTTTCCAAGTATCTTTGATAATTGACTTGAATCCTTTCCTTTGGGCTGCACCGAGGTTTTCTCCAGTAATTGCATCCACAATGTCGTATGTAGCACCAAAATCAATGATACTTCTAGCTTTGATTGAAAGCAATGGTTGAGCACATGTTTCATCAGTATAAAGAACAATATCTTCTTTTAATTTGAATCTCTTTTGTTTTGAGTATGCAATGACTTGGTCATTGGCATCTTTGAACCAAAATGCACCGCCAAAAATCCTCAGAAATTTGGTTTGTATGTGGTAACTATCCATCGTGAAAAGTTCGCTCATAACCAATGCTGTATCACTTTTTAATATAGGATTTTTCCCTGCATTATTCATCATTTAGAGTAATTGAATTATTTCAGCATGGTCGGCTCCCATATTTTCAAGGTCAACTTGTGAAAGTTTGACCCATTCTGCCTCAGCAGCGTCATCACCAGCGAATGGCTCGCCGGAGTTTCCCTCAACTTCAACACGATAGAAGATTGAGACAATGTGACCACGTGGGTCACGTTCAGGGTCTCCTCGTACAGCAATTATTTCACTTGCTTTGCCAACAATGTTGCATTCTTCAAACAGTTCACGCGCTATTGCATCTTCAGGGCTCTCGCCAACATCAACAAATCCACCAGGGAAAGCCCAGCAGCCTTTCCACGGTTCCTGCCCTCTACGAATCAGGAGAACCTCTCTGTGTTCGCCCGAACCTCGTACTGCTACCGCATCAACAGTCAATGCTGGGTTGTGGTAGGTCCCACAAGTTTGACATGGGCCTCCACTCATGAGTTAGCCTCCATATCTGCGCTTACGCTTCTGGTAGGAATCAATTGCCTCATACAAGTCTTGGCGGCTGAAAGACGGCCAGTGTACATCTGTGAAATGTAGTTCCGAGTAGGCGATTTGCCACAACAAAAAGTTGGAAATACGCTCTTCACCACTAGTTCTTATCACCAAATCAGGGTCGGGAAGATCAGCGGTGTAAAGCCGGCTTGAAATTGCTTCAGTATCGATATCTTCAAGAGAAATTTCACCTTTAGCATGCTCTTCAGCAACCTCACGTACAGCATCTACAATCTCTTCCCGCCCGC
The DNA here is from genome assembly GCA_963997805.1 of uncultured Candidatus Poseidoniales archaeon. Lineage (GTDB taxonomy): Archaea > Thermoplasmatota > Poseidoniia > Poseidoniales > Thalassarchaeaceae > MGIIb-Q1. Next base: position 8,399 of record CAXEOD010000003.1, on the reverse strand, counting down.
CATAAGCAAGACAGACAGTGAAGAGAAATTTATCATAATCTGCTGTATCAGATTCAGCCCTTTTAATGGCCGCTTGTACTTCGTCAGGTAATAATTCAATGCGGCCAACAGCCTGAACTTTCACTTGTCTTGCATGGATTTTTGGGTCAGCCCGAATCTCATCAAACCCAGCAATATAGAGTTCGTAGAGCGAGTTGAGTTCATCAGTGGCACGGTCGGTGACATTTTCTGTTGAAAGTGCATAAACTGTGAGGTAGGGAATACCCAATTCGAGCACCCAATCCATCACTTCCTTGAGTTTCTCTTTACCATGTTGATGTCCTATTTCTTTTTCCATATCTCTGGACCAAGCGAAGCGCCGGTTTCCGTCCATGATGATTGAGACGTGTTTAGGGACGGTTCCACGTTTGAGGCGGTCGCGCAATCGATTGGTCCTGATTCTGTCTGTACGTGTGATGAAACTGTAAGCATACCTTGAGTTAGCAATGAAGCGCGCTGGTGCGCGAATTATTCGCCATTTGAGAAGCCACCTGGCGCTGGCGTCAATGCCTCTCCCAATTCGTCCCATTTCACCAACCTCGAATCTTCGGCTATCACTGAGAGGAGGTTCTCACATATCGCTTCATTCCCGATACATCAACTAATTTTTCCTAAAATCTAGTACTGATTCGGATGTGCGTAGCCACAATAAAGGGGAAGGTAGTCCGGTATGTGTATGCATTCTAATATTAAGGGTCGAACATGTGCAACCGGCTTCACTTTCTTGATGCTGTTTTCAAGTATCTTGGTGTTAATGATTCCAACTACATTAGCAGTAAGTGAAACCCGCAACTCACACACAAATGTGGAGCAGTTCGGAGCTGGATTTGATGAAACTGTAATCGCTACCACAAGTGACAATCTTAACGTCCCTCGAGATCTTGAGTTTCACCCTAATTCAGCACGCCCCTACGAATTGTGGGTAGTGAATCGTGCTACAGATAGCATCACTATCATCTCCAACGCAGGACAATCAGGCCAGTCAAGTCAGAATAGGCAAGACGCATACGCATACCACTTCATGGAAGAGGTCGGAGCAATTGCCTTTGGTCAATATCATTCTGAATTTGATTACATATTTGCTACTGCTCAGGAAACCCGGAACACCTACAATGGACAATCAGATCCAAATAATTTCATGGGTCCAGCAATGTGGCCTGGTTCGCTCTCTCACTTCGCCATGGAGAATCAGGGGGCTGGCGGAGGGCTCGGCAGTCACCTCGACATGCTTCATGAGAGCCCGAATGGGATGGGTATCGCTCACGATTCTGGAAATGCCTATTGGTACAATGACGGATATTACGAAGAGTTAGTGTTTTACAACTTCCAATCTGACCATGACACCGGTGGAGAAGACCACGATGATGGAATTGTACGCCGCTATGTTGAAATCACACCAACTCGAAGTGCCAACATTCCTGGACACATGATTTTAGACAAAGCAAATGGAATTCTGTACATCTCTGATACAGGGGCTGGTCGTGTCCTATGGGTAAACACCGATGACACAACAACCACTTCAACGAACATCATGGGCTCTAGTACCCGTATGGACTCTACACTTGCAGAATACAGCGAAATTAGAGGTGTTGAATGGGGTGTTCTTGCAACCACTCTCTCATCACCATCTGGAATAGCTCTTCATGGTGATACCCTCTTTGTTTCCCAAAACGGGAACGGGAAAATTAGTGCTTTTGACCTAGCAACTGACGGCAAGAGTGCAACACTCATGCAAACTGTTGATACAAATGCTAACTCAATCATGGGTCTTGAAGTCGGACCAAATGACAAACTTTGGTATGTTGATGCTGGATTAAATCGAGTGGTCAGACTAGACCCATTCCCCGATTCAGATTCAGATGGTACACGCGACACCCTTGACAACTGTCCAGACATCCCAAATCCTGGTCAGGAGAACCATGACGGCGACTCAATGGGTGACATGTGTGACCCAGACGATGACAACGATGGAATCCTCTCAGACTTGAGTGACGCCGACGACTGTCCGTTCGGAGAGACTGGTTGGATATCTAGCCCTTCAACTGACCATGACGGAGATGGTTGTAAGGACGACCGACCTGAAGACCAAGATGATGACAATGATGGAATCAGCGACGGTATGGATGATTGCTCAACAGGAGAGTTGGGATGGATAAGCGATTCCTCCTCAACTGACTACGACTCAGATGGTTGCCGTGACTCCACAGAAGACCTTGATGATGATGATGATTACATCTGCGACGGATCAACTGCGGTTCCAGGTTGTTTGGTAGGATGGCCACAATTTGACCGCTGTCCGACAAGTCCTCTTTCATTTACATCATCTTCGACTAACGATGCTGACCGTGATGGTTGCGAAGACAACGGTGAAGATACTGATGATGACGATGATGGATTTAGTGACACAGAGGATGGTTGCCCCAACTTGGTTGGTACAGCTAGTTCAGGTGAAAACAAAGGTTGCCCTGACGGTGATAGTGATAGTTGGGCTGACATCGAGGATGACTATCCATCTGATATAACTCAATGGCGTGATAGCGACGAAGATGGCTATGGCGACAATATTGACGGCACCGATGGAGATATGTGTCCATTGCAAGAGGGCTACTCAACCATTGACCGGCTTGGGTGCCTTGATTTTGACGAAGATGGATACTCCAATCCTTCTTCGGTTTGGACAACAGATGATGGTGCTGATGCATTCCCTGGTGATGATTCACAGTGGAATGATTCTGATTTAGATGGGTATGGCGATAACCCCGCACCCGCTAATATGGCTGATATTTGCCCAACAGATTATGGCACCAGTACAGAGGATAGACTAGGATGCCCTGATGCTGACGATGATGGTTGGTCTGACGAAGGAGATGCCTTCGAGTATGACCCAACCCAATGGTTGGATTCAGACGATGACGGGTATGGCGATAATCTCGCACCAGCAATTACACCTGACGATTGTGTGAACATCTGGGGTAACTCAACTCTAGACCGTTTAGGTTGTGTGGATAGTGATGGAGATGGTTGGTCCGACGATGGTGATGCTTATCCAAACCACAAACTACTCTGGACAGACGTTGATGGCGATAATTACTCTGACCAAACGGGCACTAATCTCTCAGATGATTGTCCAGAAGTAGCGGGCACCTCAACAAAAGATAGACTTGGGTGTGTTGACACTGATGGTGATGGTTGGTCTGACGTGGCTGACTATTATCCACAAGATGCCGAGCGACATATCAAGAGCAAACTGCCAATGATTATCCTCATTTCCTTACTGATTGCAGGTTTACTAGGCGTATCTACACTTATGATTATGAGAAGGAAGTCAGATGATGCACCACAAGCACTTGGCCAACTAATGGATGCACCTCCACCACCAATGGATGCTTTCCACGCACCGCCACCACCAATGGTTGGTGCTCCTCCACCACCAATGGTTGCCACACCTCCTCCTGTGATGGAAGCCCCACCACCTCCAGCACCTGTGCTAGAGCCGGTAACACAAGGCCCTCCAGCAATCCCTCCAGAAGGTCTTCCAGCAGGGTGGACTCAAGAGCAATGGAATTACTACGGCCAAGAATGGCTTGATGACAACAATTGATGTTGAACCCTCAACTCAAGAGTTGTGCTACAACAAGTCGCTAGTCAAGGCTTCTTCTGCCTGCTCTATTGCGTCGTCACGCTCAGCACGGATTCGCTCAAGGCGTAGTCCTTGATGTGGTCCTAGCAGACGCCACATCAAATCCCGCTCATATCGTTTAGCAACCTCTTCAAGTTCAAATTGTGATATGGTGTTCTCCATCTCTTCATGATACCTATTTGCTCGCCCGGTGCGCGTGATTAGGCCAAAGCCAAGCCAAATGGCAAGAGGGCCACCACCAAGAATACCGATTATATCCCAGACACCGAACTCAATGCCGAATAATGTGATACCTCCAATAGGGTGGCTTTCAGCATTCAGAGGGTCGGTACCAGCGCTTAATTCAGAACTATCGGTGAATCCATCGCCATCATCATCGGTATCCACCAAGTCAGCTATTGTGTCGCCATCGGTATCAGTGCTCCACAGTGGATTGTCTGGGAATGCATCATCGCTATCGTTGACTCCATCATTGTCACGGTCATCATCGAGTTCATCGGGTATACCGTCTCCATCTCCGTCAGCCCAATACATTGGGTCATCAGGGAAGTGATCTGCACTGTTACCTAGTGGATTGTCACCATGCCCATCACCATCCGCATCCTCACACTGAGTAATGTCTTGGATGAACATATCACCCGAAGTACCATTCGGATTGTCCCCACATCTATCGCCATCTACATCTGACCACTGGGTCAAATCTTTTGAGAACGCATCGCCTTGAAATCCATTCGGGTTGTCACCGAATCCATCACCATCAGTATCTGAATACTGGTCTGGATTGAAGGGAAAAGCATCGCTGTTGTCACCAACTCCATCGAAGTCTGTGTCGCGGAATTCTAAGGGGTCGTAGGGGAAGTCATCACCATCATCACTGTAACCGTCTCCATCTGCATCAGGGCAGCCGTGGACATCAATGTAGCTGGTGCCCTCATGCTCCTGACAGAAGTCGGGGTTGAATCCAAACAGGTTGTCGCCGTAATTATCGCCATCTTCATCGTGCCACTGCGTCCCATCAAAGGGAAATGGGTCACCCTCATCTGCCATCATGTCCCCGTCATTGTCGAGGCAGCCGTACACCCCTCCCATCTGCGAGGTTCCACTCTGTTCGGGACAGGCATCAGGGGTATTTCCCTCTAGATTATCTCCATAACCGTCGAAATCAGTATCCGACCACTGAGAGGGGTCATTGAGGAAAGCGTCGGCTTCATTCGACCAACCGTCTCCATCACGATCAGGACACCCGAATGAGTCCTCTGTAGAGGTGCCTGGTTCATTGACGCATGCATCGGGAGTCGTGGCCCCTACACTCTGATTTGCTCCATAGCCGTCTCTATCTTCATCCGACCATTGGGTCGCATCGCTGGGAAAGGAATCGACGGCGGGCCCGTATCCATCGAGGTCCTCGTCGTGAACAAGATTGGTCACAGAAAAATCAGACAGACCGCGACTTGAGTATTCATGGCCTTGAAATTCAAAGTCATCCTCATAGATTCCAAGGAAACCTCCGCCTGCGAAACCATGGCAGCGAGTTTCGGAGAATTGAGTAGGTAGAATATTGACGTATTCGCCATATCGATTGATGATGACGACAATGTCGCCTTCATCATCACCATCTGGTACCTCGATAGGAGTCACGAGAAGTGGGGGTTGGCCAGCTTGTGGGAACAGCGTGGTGTCTCCAAAATTTCCGCTGAACAAGGCGTGACCGGTGTCCAACCAGCAGACTCCTCGCATGTAGTCATCCAATCCGGAACCGATGGAGCGATACCACCCAGTGTTGAAATTCGAAGGAATTAACGACAACAGGAAACCATCGACACCGCCGACTGTTTCAATGTCAGTATCATCGATGGTGATTCCAGAATGCTCACCAGAAATCAACAAACTTTGGGGAGTGGCAATGATGTTGAAATTCTGTCCAATAGAGCCGGTCAAATTCTTCATCGGGTGGAAAATAAATTCACTGTCAATCACCCCGATTGCTGCCGACGGAGTCAAGCCATTTGAGGCGGGTGGAGTTGACACATACACCATATTCTCGTTACCTGCAACGCTAGTTGGTGTCCTCGTTGCGGCCTGAATGACTAAATCTTCCGCTGCAGAGACTGTCCATTCTTTTTGGTCAATATTGTAAATAGCATGAAAACCGTGCCACCCCACAACATTCTGCTGATTCAGAACCTCGTGCCCCGTGACCTGCAACTTACCGACGAATAAACCGCTGACCAACACGATATTCGGCTCAATTGCGATGACATGTCGAACCTTGAAATTGCCCGCGCTGGAATTGTGGTAGATCCAAGTCGTTTCGTTGATGTTCTCGCGAGTGTTACGGATTGTAAGCGCCCAACTGTCATCGTTCATGCCTTGATTCCCTGGTTTGAGGTTGGCCGGAGAATTGCAGAATTCAGTATCATCATTGTAACAACGGGTTCCGATGATGAGCGTGCTGTTGCCAAGAGCGCCTTGAACATGGCTGTCTGTCGACCATTCGAGCCAGTCGACAGAGGCCGCGGGGTCCTCACTGCTCCAATTCGAGTCAAGTGACATCAGATAGCCGCTCTCACCACTATTCGGTGAGTAATTTGTGCCAAGAAATAGGCCGGGATTGAATGTGCCTTCAATCAGCATGGATTGCTCTGAATGTGAAATGATTCGAATCGCGTCATCATCTGCAACTCCTCCTGCAGTGAATAGATTCTGAAATGCCGCTTGTGTGTAATTCACATCATTAGTAAGGTTGAGTCGTCCATCATCGCTGGATCCCAAATCGTCCCCACCATTATCTTGACCACCACCACCACCTTGACCTACAGATGGTACAGCGAGCGCTGGAGAAACGAGAAACAGCATCACTATCAAGCATACAATACGGCGAATCACATCCCACCCATAACATGCTACACTTTCAAACCTTCATTCCCAAGTTGATCAAATAATGCCGGGAATTTGTTTATTATATTCACAGTAGATGAGATACCATGGATGAAGGGGTACCTGATTCGGCTGCACCGGCTCCAATCTTTTTAGGTGACATAAATTCTTTAGAAGAAATTCTTGAGCCAAAAAGAAATACATTTGATATTCTTGGCTTCGTGGTTGGATTCATTGTTCCCCCTGCGTTATTTGTCATTTCTCTTGGGTTGTTTTCCATTACTGGTGATTGGGATTTTTTACTCCTTATGATTATTTCAGGGTCCTGTATCTGGCCACTTGCAGGCACATTTCTTACAATAATAGCCTTTAAACAAGAGAAAAAGGAACAGGCAATTGGAGCCCTTATTTCATTAACAATTTGGATCTTTGCAATAATTATATTTACTTTCTTAGATGAACTATTATTCGGGTTCAACCTTTAGTTTGAAGAACATCATGGCTTTATTCCATGGCGTAAAGCCGACCTCAATGGCCGAGGCACTTCATGTCGTGACCGGCGCTTTTGGTTACTCTGGACGATGGATCGCTCACCGCCTTCTTGAGAAGGGTGTGCGTGTGAGGACTCTGACCAATGCGATAGGCAGGGACGACCCCTTTGATGGCAGGGTTGAGGTTCATCCGATTGATTTTGAAAACCATGAGGCATTGGTTGAATCACTGCGAGGAGCAGAAGTTCTGTACAACACTTACTGGGTTCGGTACAACCATCATAGCCGCAATTTTGACCATGGAATTGCGGTGGAGAATACTAGGAAATTATTCGCTGCTGCCGCCGAAGCTGGAGTTGAAAGAATCATTCATTTCTCGGTAGCCCATCCAGATAAAGCACCAGATTGGACTTACTTTCGTGGTAAGGTTGCGGTGGAAAAAATTCTCCACGAGTCAACTCACTCGTACGCTATTCTCAGGCCAACCGTATTGTTTGGTGGAGGGAGGAATGTGCTGATCAACAATATTGCGTGGATGCTTAGAAAATTCCCGGTGTTCGGGGTGTTTGGCATGGGTAACTATCCTATCCAACCGGTGCATGTGAAGGATGTTGCTAGGGTTGCGGTGGAGCAAGGAGAGTTGCGAGAAAATGTGACAATTGATGTTACGGGGCCTGAAACTTTCCGCTACAAAGAGTACATTCGCTTAATGGTAAAATCGATGGGTTTGCGCAGACTAATACTTCCAATACCGTCAATGGTTGGTTGGATGTTTGGGAAATTCCTTGGGGTGATTTTACAAGATTTAGTTATCACTAGAGCGGAGATTAAGGGATTGAAGCGCGGCTTGATGGCATCCGATGAAGAGCCGCTTGGGGTTCTCAAATTCTCGGAGTGGATTGCTGAGCATGGGAGCGAATTTGGTAATCGGTATCAGAATGACTTGAAAGAGCGGAAATATCGCCTACCAGCAAAAAATAACTGACTCAAGAGGCAGTCACTCGGCAGAACCTGTAGTTAGGTTATTCAGGCCCTTAATCTCGTTGCCCACAGCCTAATTACTCACTTTCTTCATTGGTTTGGGATCCTTCTGATAGAGCTTCGTCTTCTACAGGGTTCTCAACAATTGAAGTTTCCAACTCTGGAGGTGGTTCGTCCTCAGAGGATTCGAGTAGTGGAATAGTGGCCTCCACTTTATCGGGTCGGCCGATGTTGTGTTTCTTGAATTCATGATATCTGTTCTTTAGTCCTTTGTTTGGGAAAAATATACTCATTTTTGAATGAAGCTTATTGTAGAATTACCCGCAATTACTTTAATTAATTCTTTTAATTAGGATAACCAGGTATGCCAG
>CAXEOD010000002.1:0-57605 GCA_963997805.1 uncultured Candidatus Poseidoniales archaeon | reverse complement strand
TGATAATTTGTTTTGGGAAATTGATTTCTTTGAAGGAAAAAACGCCGGCTTAATCATCGCTGAAATCGAAATCCCCACCCCTGATTACCCAATTGAATTACCAAATTGGATTGGCCGTGAACTTACTGGTCAAGATGATGTCTGGTCAAACCAAGCGCTAGCAAATTTCCCGCGCCCAGTTCAAGACTGAAATGACTTGACTGCAGAAATTACCTTCTCGACTTCGCCGTCAGTTAAGTGGGGGTGAACTGGAATTGAAACTACGCTCGCACAAATTGCTTCAGTAATCGGTAAAGTGCCCTCTTGGTGTTGTGGGTGGCTCTCGTACAACGGTTGGCGATGGCAAGGGATTGGGTAGTGAATCCCTGTTGAAACGCCTTGCTCATCCATGTGTGCCTGGAAATCTTCCCGATTGTTCACTCGCAAAACGTATTGGTGCCAAGCGTGTAATGCGCCTTCACGAATTGCTGGAGGGCTGGTCCATTCAAGAGATGAAAATGCGTCATTATATCGGGCAGCGATTTCGTTGCGTCGCGCTACCCAATCATCTAGATGTTTGAGTTGGACCCTACCAACTGCACATTGCATTTCTGAAAGGCGGAAGTTTGAGCCAAGGAAATCGTGGCGGTATTTGTCTAAGCGGCCGTGGTCAATTGCCATACTAATTTTATCGGCTAAATCTTCACGGTTTGCTAATATTGAGCCGCCATCACCACCAACTGCCATGTTTTTACTTGGGAAAAATGAGAATGTTGCCAAATCCCCTATGCTACCAATTCTCTGACCGTTGAGTTCTGCGCCGTGGGCTTGGGCTGAATCTTCTATCAAAGGAATATTGTGATTCTTTGCGATCTCAAAAACCCGTTCTGAAATTGGTTGCCCATAAAGATGGACTGCAATGATGGCTTTTGTAGAATCAGTTATTGCCTTCTCAACTTCGTCTGGGCACAGTGTGTGATATTCTTCCTCAACATCAACAAAAACAGGGGTTGCGCCAACTTGGTCAATACAAGTAGCGCTAGCAATGAAAGTGTGTGATGGGACAATTACTTCATCTCCATGCCCAACATTGAGAAGCCGTAATGCGGCGATTAGAGCGGTTGAACCGTTTGAGCAAGGGGTTCCTGCGATAGCGCCGCAGTATGCTGCCCATTCTGCTCCAAATGCTTTGGAATGGGGGCCTTTTATCCATCTCCCTGAATCAAGAACGTCGCTTACAACCTCTCGCATCTCATCATTGATGAACATTCTACCAAGTGGAATTTTGTCAGCCAAAGTCTCACCTTCTGAGTTGTGCGGATAGGTATTCCCTACTTGAGTGAGGTGGAAAATAACCTCCCACCCACATAAGAAATATGTATAACCGTTGAATTGAAATCAAACAGTTACTCCGTTCACCTCACGCAGGGGTTGCCAAGCTTGGTCAACGGCGCTGGGATGAGGTCCCAGTCCTCAGTGGTTCGCAGGTTCAAATCCTGCCCTCTGCATCAAAACACATACTTGAACCGCCATTATTAGATGATTATCTGTTGTTGTCGAACAGTGTTGAATTGAAATATCAGCCCACCTCGCGGTAAGTGGTGAACAGGCTGGCTGGTGACTCGAACGTACGACTCGCCCATGGGCGTCATGTCTACCTTGACTACGTCAATTTCAATCCTAAAGTAGAGGGTGTAGATGATTGGGTATTGTCACTACTGCGGTCAAGTGTGAACGAGTGTGGGGTCAAAGAAGTACATTCTCATTGTGAGGTTTTTGATGGTGATGAAAGCCCTCCTGGGTTTGCTGCAATTGTACTAATTGATGAGAGCCACGTCACCGCACACTGTTACTCTGAAAAGGGGTGGTTAGCAATTGATGCTTTCACTTGTGGGGCCCACGACCCAAACGATTTAGCTGATGTTATCCATGCTAAACTGATTGCTGGTTGTGAAAACTTGAAATTAATGAATCGTAATGTGGTGGAACGTTTTCTCCACGATGATCTATCCCAAAACAAGGAGTGATTAGGTGTCCGGTGTACGTCAATTCATTGACCAAAATTACCACCATTTCAATTCCGGTGCGCTAGCTGATTGTGTTCGTTCGCTTGAGGGATTCATTGCTGGTGGGGGCAAACTAATTGTCACACTTGCTGGGGCAATGTCAACCGCCGAAATCGGCCGCTCATTAGCACCAGCAATTCGTGCGGGGTTGGTCCATGCAATCTCATGTACTGGAGCAAATTTAGAAGAAGACTTGTTCAATTTAATTGCTCATGAATCGTATGAAAAAATAGATTGGCGGAATCTCACTGCTGAAGATGATGTGGAATTGCAAAAAAGAGGATTGAATCGGGTTACCGATACTTGTATTCCGGAATCTGAGGCAATTAGAGTAGTTGAAAGCATACTTTTACAACAATGGTTGAAAGCAGAAAAAAATAGCGAAACTCACCCACCTCATCATTATTTATTTGATGTCATTAATTCAGATGATATAGATTTTCAAGCTAATCTAGAAGATAGTTGGTTAGTTGCAGCCCAGCAAATGCAAATTCCTATTTTTACCCCAGCATGGGCTGACAGCACATTAGGAAATATTTTCTCTGCTCGATTAATAGATGGGACTATTTCAAGTGACAATATCATCACAACTGACTTACAACGGATGGGGGATATTGCCTCTTGGTACCACGAACAAGGATCATCAATAGGTATTTTACAAGTCGGAGGAGGGGTTGCTGGGGATTTCCCCATTTGTGTTGTACCGATGTTGCGACAGGACCTAGGTAATGAGGTTGAATTATGGAGTTGGTTCGCACAAATTTCCGAATCAACCCCCTCCTATGGTGGGTATTCAGGCGCACCCCCGAATGAAAAAATAAGTTGGGAAAAGTTGGGTATTGACACACCACGATTCGTCATTGAATCTGATGCAACTATTGTTTTACCATTGATTCTGTGCTACCTTTTGGAAGGTTTGGAAAATTAAATTGGTTTTTTGTTTCAATAGTAGTTCGTGTTTCCGTTTGTTGGCGGGTTGTTTCCGGATTCCGAACCCTTATGACCTGAATGGCTGCCGGGAAAATGATGAGAGATTGGAGTAGACGCCGTAGAGCGGGCGTACTGGTTCGTCATATATCTCCAAATTTTTCTAAGGCTTTAGCAAATTATTTTGGAACTGGGCCAACAGATGTTGATGCTTCAATTCAGGCCCATAGTAAATATGTAGATTGCCTTCGGGATAATGGTTTGGAAGTTACTATTCTTCCTGGCTTAGCAGATTATCCTGATTGTTGTTTTGTAGAAGATGTCGCTGTTATCATAGATGGTGCGGCGATAATCTGTAATCCCGGCCATCCGAGTCGCCAAGGAGAAGTTGGAAGTATCGAAAAATCTCTTTCTCAACATTTGGAAACTATTGTTATGCCAGAGGGGGCAAAATTAGATGGTGGGGATGTTGTTTTTTATGATGATTATTTCCTCATTGGTCGTTCAACCCGGACAAATACTAAGGGTGTCGCATTTGTTGAAAATATTTGTCATGAAAGGGGCTTCAAAACTTTTATTTTTGAGGTGCCTTCATCTACACTTCACCTTTCAACTATCTGTTCTTCACCAGCACCTGGGATTCTAGTCACAGCAGAGGGGCATTTGCGACCAGAACAATTTGACGGGATTACTGCCGAAATAATTTGGGTGCCAAATGAAGAATCTTATGCGGCAAACACAATTGGATTTGAAAATGGGGGTGTAATCGTCTCAGAAGGTTACCCGAAAACTGCGGAATTACTATCACAACATGGATTCAGTGTCACAACTATTGACATGAAGCACATTCGTTGTGCTGACGGTTCACTCACCTGTTTACGTCTATTCTTTAGATAAAAACGCGCGCTCCGTCAATCGTTGGGTTCAACAGGGAATTGTTGTTCGCATTGTTAATGCGCGTCAAGGCGGTGCTACTCACCTTGCTCTTTGCGACCTCTATGTTTGCTGGTTGCTTAGGCTCAGATGATGCAAACTTACCCGGTGCTGATGACTTGGATGTGGGTGTCCAAACATTGGTTGGTGGAATCTTTCAAAATGTAAAATTCTCTGCCAGTAATGACTTGTCTGTCTATATCCCTTATTTGATCATGAACCCAGATAGTGGTTATGTTCAAAACTCTACAATAATTGATATTAAAAACGGAAAATCGGTTGAAGTTTCAATTCTTGCTCCACCGCGGGCTGAAATTGCATTGTTTATGATAGGTGAACTAGGACGTACTGATTGGCCTACAAGAGAATCAAACATCTCATGGAGTACATGGATTGAGAAAGGTGGAGCAAACTCTCCCTCTGATGGTGGAATCACTCGCGTTGTTGGAGAAAATAGTTCATTTAATACCATCAATGTGTCAACTGAAAATGGGGGCTCTGTTGCATTTCAGAGCTTTTCAGTGATTAGGCCTTCAGCACCGGGATTCGGACCAGATGCTGGTGGTGATTTTGCTACTGGAATAATGAATGGTAGAATGGTTTACGACCGCTTGCATGAGATTACAGATCCAACACCAGACATCACAGATATTGATCGAAGAATGGGTTATTGGGACCGTTGGGCGGGCCAGGGAAATCCAGCTTACGAAGATGCTGCAAACTACTTGGTTGCTGAATTAGAGTCCTTTGGATTAGAAGTCATTAAACATCGTTTTGAATTCACTGATATCTTCAGTAAACAAAATCCTGAGGCACTAAATGTGTGTGGTTATCGTTGGGGTAAAGAAGTGCCGAACGAGTGGTTAGTTTTTGGTGCTCATTTTGATATCGCGCCTCCTGCAAATGCTGCAATACCACTCCTTGACCCCCACATTACAGGAAGCAGAACTTATGGAACTCGTGTAGGTGCTTATGACAACACCGCGGGAACAAGTATGGTATTGGAAACTGCAAAAATGATGTCTGGTTTTGATTCGCGCCGGTCAATGGTTTTCTGCCTCTGGTCAGGTGAAGAGGGTGGAAAGCGAGGAAGCGATTATTGGACTGATTTCTATGTCAAAGAGGACCACCCTGAAGTAACTGTTACCAATTACATCAATTTGGATATGGCTGGGGTAAATTGGCCTGGTGGTGGTGGTGCACCACATGGAGACCCTGAACCATCTATTGACGAAGATGGATATCCAAAGGATGAGGAAGTTTGGCCGATGAGAGTCTATATCGGGCCAACCGATTCTTTTGAAAATCTAAGTCAAAAAGAACTTGTTGGATTACAAGAATGGATTGGTTCTGATGCATTAGGTGTTGAACAACAAATTGGTACTTTGGAAGGTGCTGGTTTTGAAGAAAATACTTGGAAATACAATTCTTGGATAGCTGCTGACCGACCTGAGATTATCATCTATGAAGATACTACTGCACGCTCAGATCATGCCGCGTTCCAAGATAATCTAGGAACTGTGACAATAGGTTTTGGTGGTCTTGTTGATGGGTATTGGTGTTACCACCAAGTCTGTGACACATTAGAAGAAATGGAAGATTGGATGGATACATCTGGTAAGGATTATGGCGAAGAAAATACAGGTGTAACTAATCTAGTAAATAGCCTTGATTTCATTACTTGGTGGGCTGTTTATTCATTCTTCCATCTTGATGAAGCCCCGATTGAAAATACCTTGCTCTGATGTAAATATTTCTTCTGCATTCATAGTGTGGGCAGACCTGCGATTGCTGCAACAAGTGTGAATGCATAACCGTTGAAAACAGAGACTACCAGTGCTACTGTTATTGCCATGAAAAGCCAAAAGATGGGTTCGGACCACCTTTTCACTTTCGCTCCATCAAGCGGCCCAAATGGAAGCATATTGAATGCGCCAAGAATTGCGTTCCCCCACATCCAGAATACAATTAGTTCAACTAAAATATTATGGTAAAACATTGAGAGAAGTAAACCACCTCCAATCATTCCAATGAAAAATAAGGTGATGTTCGTTGCTGGGCCTGCTACTGAAATTATCCCATTCTCTTTGCGGCCAACCCTCCCGGCGACCATTACTGCACCAGGGGCCATGAATACAAAGCCAATAGCTAGGGCGATGAGGATCCCAATCTTTAGACCGCGGGGGTCGGCTCTAAACTCCGCCCAACAACCGAAATGACGCGCCACATATTTGTGAGCCAGTTCATGAAGGATGAAGGCGGGTGCAAGGGCGGCAAGTGCAAACATCATGCTTGATATTAAACTGATTAGTAATACCCCCATAGGCAATTCCAACATACCGAAAATACCCCCATGTAATACAATAGAAATTGCAAAACTAAAGGCAAATGTTGCCATCGTTAAATCCTTCAATTCACGCTGTGAAAAGTGAAAAAGTGAGCCTTCGTGCTTAACAACTCTTGGCCCTCCAACATCAAAGAAACCTTTGAGAAATGGCTCAAATGGATTTGGTTGCCCGGGCTGAATAACGACCCGAATATGCTGAGATGTGCCCTTACTTGCAGGCTGATTATCATCTATCTTTGCAAACGGGTCATCATCCAGACGAGACGCCCTTGGGTCCCTAGCCATAGTGTGGCGAATTGTTCAGCCTCTTTGAGGGTTCGCAAGCCGGGAGAGTTGAAGGGGGGGCAGTGTGTGCTACAAATTGATGTCAGGTGTTAGGAGGGCAATGCTCGAGATGGGGTTAGCCACTTGTTGCGTGCTCTGCGACGCACCTGATGAAGCGGGTTCGAATCGTTGTCGACAGTGTATTACCACACACAAGGGTGTCAGAGAAAGGGTTTCTGAATTACCAGCACAATCCCTAGTAAGTCAATGGTCTAAAGAATTGTTTCAGATGCTTGCTAGACCTAGTTCATTCGAACATGATGATACTCACGGTGAGTGGATGACTGCATATGCACAATTACTACATGGCCAATCCAAAAAACCGCGGGCCACAACTCAAAAAGATGTTGAGGCTGCTTTTGAAGCTGCTCGACAGAAGAAAAAGATGAACACATTAAGGGAAATGGCTAACCAATCTAAGTGGAAAGATTCCGAACCAACTGAAAAAGAACTACATGATTTATCACAAGAATTACCAACAAATATTGTTGATAAGTCAGGCATCAGGACGGTTCCTAGTAAAGAAATCACCCAAGTTGACCGTTCTGAGCGCCCTGGTGAAGACCATGAGTTAACTGCTAGAGTGCAAGCAAGTGCTTCTAATCAAGATACGCCTGATGATTTGAAAGATTTGATGGTTGACTTGAAAGTGGGGGAAAAGCGTGCTGAAAAGAAGCAATGGAAAGACATTGTTGACGATGTTGATGAGTTATTAGGTGCTGATTGAATTATCAAAGATTATCTTTCGCATATCTAACGCCGTTCTCAAACACCGCCATACCTTCACCAATCCAATCGGTTGGCTTTTCTTCGCGTGTCCATGTAGCGCCAAGCCACTTTGAATGGTTAGCCTCTGGGTGTGGCATTAGTCCGAATACTAATCCAGAAGGGTCACAAACACCAGCAATGTTGCGCATGCTAGCATTTGGGCATAATGGGTAAGATAGGGGCTCATTTGATGCGCTAGGATACTTGTCGTTGGGATCAATATACCGTGCTACAATCTGCTGTTGTTGTTCGTATTGGTCGAGTACAGACTGGTCTGGAATCACAAATTTTCCTTCACCGTGTCTTACAGGTGTTCGCATACGAGACAATCCCTTTGTCCAGATACAAGGGCTGTCCGAATTGAATTCCAGAGTGACCCATCTGTCTTCATAATGACCTGAATCATTTAGAGCAAGTGATGCGGTTTGTTGTAATGAAACATCATCATCACCTGGCAATAATCCCATTTTTACTAACACTTGGAAACCATTACATATTCCAATAACTGGTTTACCATCTTTGACGAATTGACGCACTTGCTCCCTTATTCCAAATCGAAGTCTGTTTCCAAGTAAACGCCCACTACCGAGGTGATCGCCGAAGGAAAAACCCCCTGGAATTGCCATAATATGATAATTTTCTAGTGAATCGTCGCCGTTAACTAAACTATTGATGTGGATGCGATGGGCTTTCGCTCCAGCCATCTCAAACACTGCCATGGTTTCCAAATCACAATTAATTCCAAATCCTGTTAGGACTGCTACTTGAGGGATTTCAACCATTCAAGCACCACCTCCATCTAGGGTTGCTTGCCAAGATTGTTTGAGAGCAGACATGCTGGCTTGGAGAATAGTTTCACCAGATACTGATATCATGATTTCATCTCCAACACCAACTTCACCTAATCGGAAACAAGCGTTGCTTACCATTGCTGATTCAAATTTAGCACTGTGTTCAGCCTTTACACTCACTAAAATGCGGCCAAGACTCTCACCAAATAATGCCCCCCACTTGTCAAGGCCGTTGTTATCACTGAATATTTCAGATATGTCAACACTACAACCAGAATCAGCACCAAAGCAAGCTTCTGCTAAAGCAACAGCAAAACCACCGTCACTACAATCATGAGCGCTAACAACTAACTCTTGGCGCATTGCTGCAGTTAGGTCGCGATAAAGTGCAAGATTCCTTGTGGTGTCTATTTCTGGCACTTTACCACCAATTCCACCGCCACACTCGTCTCTAAACATCGTGACTAATTCGCTTGCACCCAACTCTTGATGGGTTTGCCCCAGCAAGTAAATGATGTCGCCGCTATTCTTGAAATCGCTTGAAACTGCTTTACGAACATCTTCATGATTGCCCAACAATGTGAACAATAATGTTGGGGGGACACTTATTTTTTCCCCATTCATTATCACGTCATTTTTCATAGAATCTTTTCCACTAATACATGGTAACTGATAAGCCCTACAAACATCATCTAAAGCCCTGTTAGCGCGTACTAATTGGGCGAGTTTGTATCGGCCATCGGGTGTCTTTTCAGACTCAACAGAATCGGGCCAACAGAAATTATCCAAACCTGCCATCCGATCAAGATCAACGCCAACACAAACCGCATTACGAACTGCTTCGTCAATACAACCAGCAACCATTGCATAGGTATCAATATCTGAATATCTCGGTATAATCCCACAAGATATCACTGCACCTTGTGTTTCCCCGTGTATTGGGGCAATAACAGCCGCGTCCCCTGGGGCGTCGTGATGAACACCACAAAATGGTTTGATTACCGTTTGAGCAATTACCTCATGGTCGTAAGAGCGCACCCACCACTCTTTTGATGCAACATTCGGACGAGCAAGGACACGGGATAGAACCTCTCCCATTTCTGATGCATTGACTTCAGGATATGGTGGCTCTTCGTTTGTAGGGGGTATCCATTCACTCTCAAGTTGTAATTGCGGAACCCCATCATGCAGGAATTCAATTGGTAGTAACGCAACTGTATGTTCACCGTGTAAAATATGAAAATCGCCCGAATCCGTGAAAGTACCTACAGCAGTTGCTTCAACTTCATGTAAACTAGCTAACTTCTCAAACTCTTGACACTCTTCGGGTCTAACACCAACAGTC
Organism: uncultured Candidatus Poseidoniales archaeon; assembly: GCA_963997805.1. GTDB lineage: Archaea > Thermoplasmatota > Poseidoniia > Poseidoniales > Thalassarchaeaceae > MGIIb-Q1. The sequence goes on along the minus strand of CAXEOD010000002.1, from coordinate 48,125 downwards.
ATTCTTTCCTGAGATTCTGAAACTAATATTTCCCAAGAAGAAAGGCCTACTTGTTTGAGCGGGACTTGCGAAAGGTCTACTTTAGCACCACCAGTTAACTCCGCCATTTCCCCTATGCTACTCGAAAGGCCGCCTGCGCCATTATCTGTTGTAACTTGGAGAAGACCGTCGTCTCTAGCTTTAAGGAGCATATCAACCATCTTTTTCTGTGTGATAGGGTCACCAATTTGGACTGCTGAAGATGGAGATTCTTCAGTTAGTTCTAGACTAGAAAACGTGGCCCCATGTATCCCATCACTACCAACACGCCCACCAACCATGTAGATGACATCACCCGGGCTGGGGGTCTTGTCGTGACTTTCCCTACCATCTGCTAAACGGCGTGGCATTATTCCAACAGTACCACAATACACGAGTGGTTTACCGATATATCTCTCCTCAAATACTATCGCACCATTCACTGTTGGAATCCCTGATTCATTACCACCAGAACGAACTCCTGCATGAACCCCGCGAAATACCCTACTTGGGTGAAATAGGCCCTCGGGGATTTCGCCTTCATAATTTGGTGGGCCGAAACAAAATACATCCGTATTTGCGATTGGGCGGGCCCCCAATCCAGTTCCTAAAATATCTCGATTAACACCAACAATACCAGTCATTGCTCCACCAAATGGATCTAACGCACTTGGAGAATTATGTGTTTCAGCCTTAATACAAAGGCTCCAATCGGGATTCCACTCTATTACACCTGAATTATCATGGAACAAACTGAGGAGCCAATCGACTTTCTTGGCGATGTCAAAAGTAGGTTTCATAATGTGGGTTTTGAATAATGAATCAATATAGGAGTCTTCTCCTGTTTCGGTATCTACGTGATGGATTTTTGCTGAAAATATTTTGTGCTTACAATGTTCTGACCAAGTCTGAGCTAGGCACTCTAATTCTACATCTGTTGGAGCCATTGGAGGCAATCCAGCTTTCTCTCTTGTTGCTCTAACTGTTGGGTTTCGGAAGTGTGCTTGGATGGTTTGCATTTCTTCCAAATTTAGTGCAAGTAGGCCTTTCTCACTAATTTCAATCAAAGTATCATCTTCAACCTCTAAATCAATAGTTGCTGGTTTGCCAAAAATATTCACTGGTGGTTCTGGAAAATCAAGTGATGGCCACTGGTTATTTGCGCATGATGATTTATCAGATATTACCGCTCTCTCAATCATTGGGTTGTGTAGTTGATTTGCAAGCCATTGACAGTCGACATTATCAGGAAGCCCATAGAATGTGTAAGTCATGGTGGTGGATACTTCTGCATCTTTTGATTCGGAAGGAAAAAGGGTCTTCAAACCATCAAGGCCTGCTTGCGCTGCATTATCTGTAACCCCTGGTTTGAACCCGATTTGTATTGCAGCGTCGGGTTTTTGCGAGAAAATATTAGAGTCATTTAAGATATGCTGATTGACCGCACCATGCTCAATTATTGGGTCGCAAAACAAATCTGATATCATTTTCTCGTGGTGTGTTTCGTTGAAATTACCCTTCACAAGATAACCTGTAATTGAACGTACTTCTGAAATTTCTAAACCATAATCAGAAGACAATTGTCGGCGGATAGATTCCCCCCTAGTATCCTTCAATCCTGTTAGAGATTTTGGGGTCACTTCAACTCTTTGGGGTTGTGATGCTGTCATCTCGAACACCTCTTCTGATTGTGCCGTCTTGCCGACCGTCCATCAATGAAGCGGCTGTCAGCCCTAAGGGCTGATATATTCTAAAGCGCTTTTTTCAAGTACTGACCTGTAAAAGAATTGGGGTTAGTAGTAATTTCTTCGGGCGTCCCAATTGCGACAACATCGCCACCACCATCACCACCATCTGGGCCTAAATCTATCACCCAATCAGCACTTTTAATGACATCAAGATGATGTTCAATTACAATGACTGTGTGCCCATTTGAACGAATTCTCAACAAAACGTCGATTAATTGCTCAATATCTGAGAGGGCGAGGCCGGTTGTAGGCTCATCAAGAATGTAGACTGTGTGGCGAGTTGTGGGGCGATGTAATTGGGTTGCTAATTTGACTCTTTGAGCTTCACCCCCAGACAATGTTGTGGCTGGTTGGCCAAGACGAATGTAACCCAAACCCACATCTTGTAGTGTTTTTAGAATACGATGAAGTTTTTTGTGACTTGCGAAGAATTCACATGCCTCGTGAACCGTCATATCCAATACGTCTGAGATAGTCTTCTGTTTCCAAGTTACTTCCAATGTTTCTCGTGTGTATCGTGAACCTTCACACACCTCACAAGTTACCCAAACATCAGCAAGGAAATGCATTTCCATTTTCACCGAACCCGCACCCGCACAAGATTCACACCTTCCACCTCTTACATTAAAGGAAAATTGCCCTGGTTTGTATCCTCGTTGTTTAGCTAATGGTGTAGTAGCAAACAACTTTCGAATTTCATCAAACCCCTTCGTATAAGTTACTGTATTGGACCTCGGTGTGCGGCCAATTGGTGATTGATTAATGACGATTACTTTGTCAATATCATCAAACCCAGACACGCTACCATGTTTACCAGGTGTACTATCACTACCATTCAATTCATGCAACAAAACAGGTGCAAGAATATCAGAAACTAAGGTTGACTTTCCTGAACCCGACACTCCTGTAACTGCAACCATACATCCAAGAGGAAATTTGACATTTATTCGGCGCAAATTATTCGCCTCAGCACCAACAACTTTCAACCATTCTCCGTTGGGTTTCACTCTTGAGGATGGTACGGCAATCTTACGTCTACCCGCTAGATATGCTCCTGTAACGCTTTCTTCGTGTTCAAGTAAATCCTCTAATGGACCACTAACGAGAAGGCGACCCCCTTCTCTCCCAGCACCAGGCCCAAGATCAACTAACCAATCTGCTTGACGCAGTGTTTCTTCATCATGTTCAATAACCAGTAATGTGTTTCCTATTTCACACAATTCTCGAAGGGTTGAGAGAAGGCGTTGATTATCGCGTGCGTGTAGGCCAATACTTGGCTCATCGAGTACGTAAGTTACCCCCGTCAGACGTGTGCCAATTTGAGATGCGAGTCTAATTCTCTGACTCTCACCACCTGAAAGGGTGTTTGAACGGCGGTCTAACGTCAGATAGTCAAGACCCACTAGAGCTAGAAATTTTATTCTTGATTCAATTTCTTTGAGCAATTCGCGAGCAATGAAAAGGTCTCTTTCCCCTAATTTTTCGGATTTGCTAACTGAGCCACTTGTTGATGGTTCTCGAGCCAACTTTGACCATATTTCTTGTTCTGAATTACCAAGTCGCCAGCGCTGTAAGATCGCTAAGGATTCTAGTACTGTTGATTGAGAAAGGTCTGGTAAAGATAAGCCACCAACAGTAACAGCCCTTACTGCTGGATTCAATTTTTGTCCATCGCATTCAGCACATGGCTGGTCAATCATGTATGATTGTAAGCGGTTACGATTACGTTCACTATCTGTATCGCGATAAGTTCGCATTAATCGTTTATACACCCCTTCCCATGGTTTCACCATTTGGTAAACAGAACCCTTTTCACTTTCAAATTTGAATTTGATTTCTGTTGAACCAGAGCCATTTAAGATGATATCTTTTGCATCATCATCTAATTGAGAAAAGGGAATATCTGATTCAAAACCATATTTTTCAGCCACTTGGCACATCTGATTACGATACCAACCAGCCATCATTGACGATTGAAATGGCTTCACACAACCACCATCTAGGGAACGTTCTTCATTCATCAATAATTCATACGAAAAAGCCCTATCAACACCCAATCCTTGGCAAGATGTACAAGCTCCTAAGGGGTTGTTGAAAGAAAATATCCGAGGTGACATTTCTGGCATGAATGAACCATGAGTTGGACAAGCGAATTCTTCACTATAGGGAATTACAGCCCCTTCTTCAGTAGTTGATGATATTGAGCCAGTGGGTAATTCTTGGGGGGCATCACAACCAGAAATACTCTCAATAGCGACTGTACCCCCGCCAAGCCTCAAACCAGATTCAACTGCTTCTGTTAAGCGTTGACGGTTTTCACGCGATATTCTTAATCTATCTATTCTAATATCTATATCGTGGCGTAGGTTTTTTTCCAAGGTTGGAGGGTCTTCAAACTCTACTTCTCTTCCATTCACCTTACCAAACACGAATCCTTGTTCCACTAATTGTTTGAACAAATCTGAATGCGTCCCTTTACGATTACGAATAGTTGGGCACCACACAGCAACTGCATGGCGTTCCATACGCCATTCAATATCATCAACTATCTCTTGAACGGTTCGACGAGCTACCTCTTTACCACATTCTGGACAGTGGGGTTTACCAACTCTAGCATAGAGAAGACGGAGGTAATCTTGAATTTCAGTTGTAGTTGCAACAGTTGAACGAGGATTGTGGGAGCCTTGTTTTTGATCAATGGAAATTGCTGGGGAAAGCCCTTCAATACTATCACAATCGGGCTTTTTCATTTGGCCAAGAAATTGTCTAGCATAAGATGAAAGTGATTCTACATATCTTCTCTGACCTTCTGCGTAAAGTGTATCAAATGCAAGACTGGATTTTCCGGACCCCGAAACACCAGATACTACAACAAATCTCCCTCTTGGAATTTTTACATCAATATCACGTAGGTTGTGAGTCCTTGCACCCTTGACCACAATCCAACCATCATCATGGCGGGGTCCTGTGCTTTCATCGACCACTTACACACCTCCGCTAAATGCAAGCGCGAGTTCACCGTTCTTGAATTGATGGTTTGTAAGATATAGTGGGTGTCATCTCAACCAAAGCGCATCAATAATGTCACCCGATTTACCATCAACACCAATTGGAAGAAAAGTCAAGCCATTACAATTAACCATGCTTCGTAAATTACCGCTACCTTGGTTTTGGGGAACATCACCAACAAGAATGTTACCCTGCTCTATAATTTGAAGCCTGCGCAATGTGACTTTTCTCTTTGTACCCGTAGCAGCAGACAATAATTTTACTCTAACTTTATCATACAATTTTGGACCATGGGTTGAATGATATCCACAAGAATTAGAAATCCATGGAACCACAATAGAGAGGAATACAATTTGACTACTTACTGGATTACCAGGTAAACCAAAAAGAGGTGTGCCTTTCCAAGAACCGAACAACAGTGGACCCCCTGGTTTGATTAGAACTCTCCAGAATTTTACTTCACCTTCTTCTTCCATCAATCGACGGACTAAATCCCATTCACCCATACTCACACCACCACTAGTGAGAATTGCATCACATTCTGAAGAGGCTAAATCAAATGTCTTTCTTAGACCATCTAAATCATCTGTAACAAATGGATATTTTACTGGTTCACAACCCATTTCCGAAACTAAACCCACTAAAGCCGTTGTGTTTGATTCATAAATTTGGCCGGATTGTAAGGGCTGACCCGGTTCCACTAATTCATCACCTGTTCCTATAATCGCAATTTTTGGTGGTTTGATAACTGGGATTTCTGCATATCCCATCATCGCCGCCATTGCTAAATGTGATGGTTTTAATTTTGAACCAGATTGTAAACCCACTTCACCCGCAGTTATATTTTCTCCTTGCTTCCTTATGAAATTAGGGCGCGCAGGGCCAGTGATAGTAACATACCCATCAATAACAATGCTATCCTCTATCATAACAATTGAATCTGCACCAGGTGGTATCGGCGCTCCAGTCATTATACGACATGCTTGGCCATGATTTACTTCTATTCGTTCCGAACTACCGGCTTGAATTGTACCTATAATTTCTAATTTAGAATTCGGGTTTATGCAATCCACCTCTTTTACCGCCCAACCATCCATTGCTGAATTATCAAACCGCGGATCATCAACCATTGACTCTAATGATTTAGCTAACACCATATAATGAGCATCGGCGAGGGGTTTGATTTGTGTCCCAAATAAAAGTGGGTTTTTATTTGCTAATTCAATCGCTCGTTCAACAGACACACCCACCTCCATGGTTCTGCGAGTGTGTTGTTGGCCTTGAGTTAGTCGCCGAACATATCAAAAATAATTAACGGGAGGGGAAAATGTGAGTGGTGTTGAATTTGCCTTCTTGTTGATTGGCCTTTTTATTATGGCTATATTATACTCTAGTGTAGGACATGGGGGTGCGTCTGGTTATCTTGCAATTATGTCTTTAACATCATATGGGTTAATGGAAAGTGCTTGGTTAAAACAACACGCTTGGTTCTTAAATCTCATAGTGGCAAGTCTTGCTTTTTATTATTATAGAAAAGAAGGTTTTCATGATATAAAATTGACTGTCCCCTTTGTTATTGCAAGTATACCTATGGCATTTATTGGGGGATATTTGTTTATTGATGGGGCTGTATATGATTTACTACTTTCACTAACTTTGGTGTTAGCTGCTTGGAAATTGTATGGTACTATGTCATTTGATGAAAAAGAAGAAACAACAACACCAACATTTCAACAAGCAGTTCCATGGGGTGTTGGAATTGGTTTAGTAAGTGGAATTGTTGGGGTTGGGGGTGGAATTTTCCTTTCACCAATTGTTCTTTTAAAAAAATGGGCAACACCAAAAAAAGTTGCCGCGACGTCTGCGGTTTTTATTTGGGTTAATTCAATTGCCGGGTTGGCTGGAGCGGGATTCTCCGGACAATTAAATCTAGATTTGGAAATATTGCTTTCTTTTGCATTGGTTGTATTGATTGGTGGTTTTATTGGATCTTTTTATGGCTCCAAAATTTCATCACAATCCACTATTCAAAAATTACTAGTGATAGTAATACTAGTTGCTGCAACCAAACGAATATTTGGTTTACTAATTCTATTATTTTAGAAACCAACTAAGTCTTCATGGCCACACTCTGGGTGAGCACACAAAACCTTGTACTTGTCAGTCTTTGGCCGGGGAATTCTATTCATTGAGCCACATAAACTGCATTGATGTTCAACTTCCGTCACTTCTTCAATATCAGAAACACCATCAAGAACTCTTCCTGTGTTTTGAGTTGACCAACCAACTTTATCCTTGTAACTCTCTTTGCCTCTCATTTTTTTACTACGAAGGGTAAGCTTCATCTTTCGGCGGCGGCGGCGTTTTGGTTTGCCTGCCTTCTTCCCTAGTGGTTTCTTTACCATGTTTACCATTTACTGCACACAGCCTATCCTATTAGATAATTGGCATAGAAAGAATGGGTTATTCTATAGTAAATATGACTGGCAATTTTCTGGTTGATGGACGGTCATTCCCTCAATTTCTAACTCCTTTTTTAATAATTCTTGGCCTTCATCTCGATTTCCATGAAATAATACTACATCATCTGCGGCAACTTGTTTTGCAAAATCAACAAGAAGGGGATTATCGGCGTGGTTTGAGAATGAAAATTGGTCCACTTCTAAATTAATGTCAACTAGTTTACCAAAAATTTTCAGTCGGGAATCGTCAAGCATTTGACGGCCCCCGCTACCTTCAGCTTGATATCCTGTGAGTAATATTGCATTTCTTTGGTCGTGTCTCAATCGATTAAGATACCAATGTGCAGGTCCACCATCTAACATCCCACTAGTAGTTACAATAACATCTGCATTAATCGCTTTTTTACGATCAGATTTACTAGACACTAATCGTGCCCACCGCTTGATTTTTCTAAATACTTCTACATCTCTAATATAATTAGGATGATTGAGATAATGATTTAGTATACGTTTCCCCATACCATCATAATGAACATTCAAATCAAGATTACTCTCCCAAAGATATCTAAGCATATCTTGTCCTCTTCCATTAGCAAAAGATGGAATTAGACATGTGCCCCCTCTTTCAACAACTTCTACAACTCTATCAAGAAAACGTTGTACCTCTGATTCACGATCTGGTTGTTCCCTACCCGCATAGGTTGATTCCAGAAATAGGATGTCACTTTTTATCGGTTTAGCACCTATAACACAGGGTGACGTTCTTGTATCAATATCACCAGACCATAATATATTCCTTTCACCTAATTGAATCTCTACCATTGCAGCACCTGGAATGTGTCCAGCAGGTAAAAACCTCCATTTCCATTCACCGTGCTCAACCCATTCATCAAAAGGATGGGTGACAATTTGATCTAGAGCTTCTTCTAAATCTCTTTTATCCCAAGGAAGTGGTTGTCCTTCTATCGAACTCACTTTGTAAGTATCTCTCCAAATCATTTCAAGAACATCAGCTGTTAACTCCGTACAATGTAATTTTGCCCCATGAGAAGCAACAAGCCACGGAGCAAGACCAACATGATCAATATGTGAATGTGTTAGAATTACATCAGAAACAGGAGGGCCTTCTTCTGGATAAGTTGGTGGTTTTTTTGGTACAAAACCATAATCAATTTGTAAACGAGTTCCAGAACTATCTTCAAGAATACAACCAACATTACCAACTTCGGGGCCGCCACCAAGAAAATGGTAACGAAATTTTCCAACTTCAATTGGACTCGAATCATAATTTGTGGTTGAACCAGGTGTGTAGAGAACCATAAGAACGATTTTTCCGTGACTTCAATGTTTCATCAACCTTGGGTAATGATGGGATAAGACCCCCTCCTTTCCAGTAGAAAATTAAAATACCAATTCCAGGAAGATAAATTTGGAATATTTTTCTGGCTAACTATTATGTTCTGTCCGCGTCCTGACTTGAACACGTATTGCTTTTCACGCTAATTTACATACTAAATCTTGTATTGCTTTTCTTTTCTTAGTGTTGCAGTGGAAATATAGGGGTGGGTAGCATCATTGAAAGTGCAGTGTCTCTTCGACTAAATATGGCGCGTATACCAGACACACTGTTTGTTGTCGATGAAACACGTTGTTTTGGGTGTGCAGCTTGTATTGCACTATGTCCTGTTGATGCATTAGTTTTAGATGAACTTCTTGTGATCGTAGATGAACCTACATGTACGCATTGCGAACTTTGTATTCCTTCTTGTCCTGTATTTGCATTATCTTTAGAGAAGGTTTAGTGGAAAAATGAAAATTGCAATTATTGGAGCTAATATATTTGGGCTTGGCCTTGCCCATTTTTTGCATGAAAAATATAATCTTTCTATTTATATTGTTGAAGAAAGAGCAGAAGTTGGTTTCCCTTGCTTAGGATCGGGTCTTTTAATAAATCATGAAAAATGGATTGGAATACTAGATACCTGGTTAACATCACCTACCTTCTCCTCAAAATTAAATCAAAATTTTGGTATCGCTTTTAGACGCGATTGGTTAGAAAAAGATCTTGCGCTTTCTTTACTAAGAAAAGATACCAAAATTGATGTTCGAACAACAGTCATTTCGCAAACGGGAAAAACACTCAATCTTCTTGGTGTTGGGGGTCGTTCTTCAATATGGGAGGGTGATATTGTAATTGATTGTAGGATTGAATCAGAACCTTCTTTGGTTGGTATTATTTCTAACACACCCCAAGAAAGAGGGTGGCAAAGAAATGATAATACATGGGAGGGTTGGTATGAAAAATTACCTACAGAGTATAATATATTACAAATACTAGATTCTTGTTCTTCTGTTATTGAGGAAAATGGTATTGATTTCTCTTTAGAATTAGCAAAAACTAATTTTGAAAAAATTTCCCTCACTTATCTCGATGGGTAATGCAAAAGGACAAGCCACCCCTCGGGTGGTTTAATGTGGTCCTCAGAGGGGTCTGATTTGTTAAACTATGTTCGCACTTCTAATGTTGCTAGACATATTATTTTGATAGATCCAGATTCTCAAACCAGTGAAGAAGCAGCTAAGAGATGTGTTGCTGCTGTTATTGCTGGTAGTAGAATGATATTTGTTGGAGGTTCAACTGGAACTGATAGCAATAATGTCCATGAAACAGTAAAAGCAATTCAAGAAACCCTTGAATTATGTTCTTGGAATGCTTCTCAAGATTCTTCTTCTAATGCTGAAATGTGGGAAATACCTGTTGTTTTATTTCCTGCTGCAGCAAATGCATTTTCTTCTGCAGCAGATGGAATCACTTTCATGATGCTAATGAATAGTACATCACCAAAGTTTCTAATTGAAGAGCAATTAAAAGGTGCTACACCAATAAAACAGGCAAATGTAATTCCTATTTCAATGGGTTATGTTGTATGTGCTCCTGGTGGTAAGGTTGGTGAAGTCGGACAAGCGAACCTAATTACAGAAAATGATATCGAACTAATCACAAGTTATGCAATATGTGCCGAATCTTATGGTTTTTCTACAATTTACTTAGAAGCAGGTAGTGGTGCTAATCAACCGGTTTCATCTAAATTAATTAGGGCAGTTAGAAAATCATGTAACTTAACATTGTTAGTTGGTGGTGGAATTCGAGATGGGAAATCAGCGAGTATTGCAGTTGATGCTGGTGCTGATTGGGTGGTTACTGGTAATTTAACAGAAGGGTTTTCCGATGCTCATGAATTACAAACCACCCTTCAAACATTCATCATAGAAATGAATTCTTGAAAAGATGCCTAGTGATTAATTATGAGCCAAGAGCCCCCTATCCTCCCTCTTTTTTGGCCGTGGACAGATGCTGAAAGAAGAGTGTTGTCTGCGAAAGAATTTCTTCGTTCAAGGTCTTTCAGTCTGATATATCTAAGTGGAATTATTACTATATGGGCAACACTTGGATTCGGGCATTGGGGTAGCTTACGTTGCGATACATTGGGTGAGCAATTGGCTTGTTCTAGTGCGATTTGGCCAAATAAGTTGGTTGATGCACCACATGAATATCTTCTTTCTTTTTTCACATCACCTTGGTTTCATAATGATTTTCATCATATTATATTCATCATCATTTCCTTCATTATATTCACCCAATCTTTTGAGGTTAAAGCAGGCCCTAAATCTACAGCAATTATATTCTTTGGAGCGATCGCCTTCACCTCGATTGTTGCTGGTATTATTTTCAACACCGGGGCTCACTTTTGGCCAGATAACGAAATATTCACACACCCAATGAGTCGAAGTTGGATGGGTGGTTCTATTGGGTTGATGGGTATCCTCGGAGCATTATCCCATCAATCAAGGTGGAAATGGTTAATTCCAACTATTTTACTTTCTTTTGAATATTGGAATAGTGAATACAACGGAATATCGGAATACATTACTTGGGGGCATCTATCTAGCGCTTTGTTTGGATTTGTAGTATGGGGGATTTATCTCAAGCGAAATACATCAATTCCTATAGACGAAAAGAACAAACCAACGGCGCCGCAGGGATAACTATGGCCTTTGAATGCAACATTGACGCGCGTGGTAAAGCCGCACGATTGAGACTAGGTATTAGGGGGCTATTTTTAGGACTAATACTGGGCGCACTTACTTTATTCGAAGTTATTCCAACCACATTTGGGTGGGTTATCACTGGGTGCACAATTGTGGGCGCTATATTCGTAACCTGGGAGGCTCGCATGGGTTGGTGTGTTGTTCGAGCAATGGGTTTAAAGACCAAAATCTAACTATTTATTTTATCAGTTAGGGCTGGTTATAAGCCCCGGCCCACCCTCGTTTCATGCAAAAAAAGAAGATTATTCAAGATCATCAATGTCTTTCAAAGCAGGGGCAGCAGAACCACCAGGGGAACTACCTTCCCCTGGTTCTGGTATTGAATCATCATCTTCAATCCCTAAACCTTCTTTTCTTGCTTTAGTTTGTTCATGTGTTCGCAAAACACCAAGAGAATCTTGGAATGCACCACTAACTACACCCCTAGTTCTTTCAGATTTACGTAGTCCATCAATCTCAGCTGCCATTTTCTCATAAACTTCTTCCAAACTTTTCAGTTCTGCAGTGCGATCTGACAAACCACCTTCAATATCACTAATCGTGAGTTGCATTTGCTGAATTCTCTCATCCCGTTCAAAGACATCTCTATGCAATCTCCTCTCTCTTCTTCGAAGTGCTTCATATTCTCTGTTTCTTTCAAGTAAACGTCGTTTCAATTCTTCAATTTGCTCGACAAGATAATCGTGTTCTGCAGAAATAGAGCGGGGTCCATCCATCATTCTCTGCATTTGCCCATCCAATTCTTTGAGGCGGAGATCTCGTTGTTCCAACAATGACTTAGTTTGTGTTACCATTTCACGAAGTTTATCTCTTTCTTCAGAAACAGTGTTATTTTCTATTTGCTCTGCTTCTATTTTACGATGGGCGTCTTCTAATTCATGATTTAAATTTCTAACTTCATCAGCAGTAATTGAGGTTAAACCAGCTTCTGCGGCTTTTTCCAGTGCATCTACTAATTGGTCTAATTTCGCTTCTAATTCACCAATAATATTTGTTTGAGATTCTACTTTTTCAGATAGATTATTCTCATTACGTTCTAATTCGTCAATTCTAATCGCTCCAACAGAATTAGCAATTGCTTCTTTTTCTCTTCTGGTATCATCGAGCATTCTTTCGAGGTGAATAATTCGTGCTTCCCTATCTTTTAGATCTTCATCGATTTTCATTAAACGAGCCCGGTCTGGTGCACCCAATTCTTCTCGTTCTGACAAATCAAGTTCCATCACCCTGTTTCTTTGGCTTGAATTTGCTAATTCTTTGTTCGCGGAAGCCAATTCTTCCCATGCAGTAATTACTTCATCAACAAGTTGTTCTGGCCCATACCCAGACAACATTCCTGCCAATGCCGCACGGTCTATATCATCCCCCATAGTAGCTTTTCCATTAGTGGTCTTCGCTGGTCCCATACTCAATCAAATACCCTATCGCGAGAGAACCATTCTTGAACTTTCACCTTGGCGTTAGTCAAAGCGAGCCATTCTTGAACCCTTTCCAAGGTCACCGAATTAACATCAACTGATTGCTGTATATTGGTCGTCAGGCATCACCATTGACAGTTTTAACGCACCATCAGCCACTCTTATCATTGGGTCATCGGCGCACCAAACACGCACATCACCAATATCTGCTAGTTCATCAGCCACTCGGTCGGCTAAACCACCAATTAATGATCCACCACCAGAGAGAATGATGTTGTTACGTAGTAATGATTGATACTCAGGATCAGCACCTGCAACAATCCCCTTAACAGTCCTTACAATATGTGGTATTAATTCCTCACATGCGATTTGAACTAAATCCCCAACATCGACAACTTGCTTCTTTCCATCAACAGAAAGTTCAACCATCTGTTCTTTTTCATCTCCACCAACATATGACCCTGCTTCTTTCCATTGGCGAACCATGTCTTTTGTTAATTGAGCACCGGTGAATTTCTTAGCAACCAATTCCATTAAACGATAATCAATCCAATCTCCTGCTTCTGAGATTGTAACTTGGTCTTCTTCACTTGGGAATGTTCCATAGATACGAGCAACATCAGTGGTGCCCGCTCCGATGTCAACAACAATACTTCCACCAATTTCATCAAGCCCGAATGCAACTGCAAATGGTTCACTAACAACCATAATTGCGTTTACTTGACCACGTAGGATACTTACTAAATTGCTCTTATCAACAAATGAAATATGAGATGGCGAGCAAATAACACCAAACACTTCATCAAATTCTTCTGGGTCAACCGCTTCAACTAAGTGAGTAACAAACGATTTTGCCGCTGCTAAGTTATTTTCATCATCTTGAGCGACTCCAGCTGAAAGAGGATAATACAAGTTACAAGCCAACTTATTTTTCAAAGCCTCGGCTCCAAACAGAGTATCTCTTTTCAAGAAGTTACGAGCGATGGGGTCCTTAGGTTTCCCAACCACTGTTAATACGCTTTCATTTGTTCCATTCGACGCAGAAATCGTCGATTGAAAAGTTCCCAAATCTATCCCGATGTACAGTCTCTCACTCATCGTCATCACCTATATGCGGTGCTACCGCTATTGGCAGGGAGTCGCTATCATGGTTTGAAGGTTCACCTTCGGTCATAAATTCATCAACTACCATTTGAGTAGATATTTTATGCTTCTCAATAATGATTAATCCGATTGCAAACAAGACAATAATTATCATTACAGCAAACCAATATCTTTCCAAAGAACCACCACCCTGCTCTACATTTACTTCCTCATCTTGAACTAGAATTGACCAAGGAGTAATTGTTTCTACACCCTCTCGGTCAACTCCTTTAACAGCTAAAGCAAAACCAATCTTATCACCATTCAATCCCACAACCCCACGTTCAGGCCCCGTGTTTATTTGATGACCAATAATTCGCAATTCAAGATACTCAAAATCGTTGAGAATTTCAGAGGAGATATGAACACCCTCTATTGTCTCAACACTTTCTCGAACACCATCTCCCGCCATATCATTTCCTAAGAAAATTTGCCCATCGGGCAAAGTAACGAGAAGATCCAAATCGTCGCGTGAATCAATATTTGGTGCAGAGTTCCACACCAGGCGGGCATCAAAATCTTCACCATTCACGATTGGCATTTTCCAAACAACATCCTCTGATGTTGAAAGAAAAGGACCTACAGCCCCTTCCCCCTTCCAATGGTGGTTTGAAACAGAATCTAGTGGATTTTCCTCTACCCAACTTTCAATCATGCTTTGCCAGTTATTATCAATCATTCTAAAGGAATCATGTATCCATATATTTGTGCTAGGATCAACAGTAGAATTATTCATTTGAGAGTTAAGATTTTCAAAATCTACAATATTTGATAGATTTGGCCGCCCCCACCCTTGCTGATTATCAGGGGCTACACCGAGCGTCAACTCCGCTTGCCTACCCCCTTCAAGGGAATCAGCACTCAATACCATCAACGCCCTGATAAGTGGTCCTGATGGAGTAAAACCACTGGCTAATAATAGGTTTCCTTCTGTGAGATTATTATCAACAGATTCAGCCCAATCAGGTCTTAGTGAATTTGATGAAACTACTACCTTACTATCATTTCCAGTAATCCAACCAGTTTCAACCATTTGTTGAATAACAGCAGCAAAAGCAGCTGCTTGTGGTGTAGCCATTGAGGTTCCCGTTGAACTCCTCCAACCATCATTATTGGAATCATGCAACCCATCCCCCTTAGCAGAAGTTATTGTTTCTCCTGGTACAACAATAGTAACACCCATTCTTCCTTGAGCAGTTTCTTGACGCGGGGTGAGGGTCCACAAATCATTAGTCCCGTCTTTTGCTGAAGCACCAACAGATACAACATTCAATCCATTTGCAGGTTCTAATACCTCGGCACCAGTATTACCTGGTGCAACAAAAGAAACCGACCATGGGACTGAGAACAGCCAAGCGTCAAATTTACTTGTTCGTAGTGTATATTCTGTACTATCATCCCCCCATGAATCAGACCGAATCACCCCACCATGTGAACTAGCTTCCCAAAATAATTCACCAATTTCCGGTATTTGCCAACCGTCGTCATCTACAACATCTTCAATCACTAGGCGCGCCCCATGAGAAATTGAAGTCCCCTCTCCAGGAGTAGCATTTACCCAATCTCCTCGATTTTCCGCTGAAATTTCCCAAATAGAGCGGCATGCTAAACTTCCTGCCACATGGGTCCCATGACGATAATTTTGGTTATTAGGGGAATCCCAATCATCTATTGTTTCATTGAAGAAGACAATTTTCCTATGATTTTGCCCCGGCGTTCCTGTTGCGTTATTCCACTCACTTCCTGAAGCACCAGATTCTGTTGCTTCGCGGAAGCAAGCATGGTCACGATCAATTCCAGAATCTGCATTAGAAATTATTACTCCAGAACCATCTAATCCAAACAACCATGCTGGCTGGCCTGAAATATTTCCGTGTTGCATAATTGCCGCAGCGATATCATTTCTCCCAACAGTTTCAAGCACTGGCTCTACCCAATGTATACCATGAATAATCTCAACAAATTGCCACCAATCGGAAAATGTATTGCTCGGGATGATTTGGATAATTTCTGATAGTGGGGAGCCTTCCATTGGTGAGAAAACCGTTTTAGGATTCAATCCAATCATGTTTAAAGTGGTTTTAATCTCATCCTTTTCTTTTACATCTAATCGGGGTTCTAACACAACAATATATGTTTCATAATCATCTATTAATCCCCTAAATTCAGTAATTCTAAGTGGTATGTCCCCTTCATCAATAGGTGCCCACACTAACATTTCATGTGCATTTAATTGACGTAAAGGAGTCATTCCCTGTTCCACCAATGAGTTCCATCCTTTGACATCCCAAGGGTCGTCAGAATTGAGTACGATTTCGCCGAATATTTGTTGTTCATCATGTGGTAAAGGTGGTAATGGGATAATTAGAATGAGTGCAAGGAAAACGACTCTAGGCCCTCGCGTCATGATTTTGTCACCTCCCGTCGCGTTTAAGACGACAACCCAAGTCGGCGGCTCAATGAAGGCTTACCGAGTAGTGGGAAAGTTCCCCAATGGAAAGATAATTCAGCCATTTACACAAGATGTTGTGGCTAATGATGAAGATGAAGCACGTCACCGTGTAGAATCATCATTTGGAAGCCGGCACAGAGTCACACGTAGAGCAATGAAAATTACAAGCATTGAGCAGATTGATCCATCAACCTCAACTGAACCTAGGGTAATATCGGCATTCCGTGAGCGAGCAGCTCCACCCGTTGTAGAGGCTTCGGCTTCATCAGAAGAAGAATAATTAAGAAATTCTGCGAAATAGTCTTGACAAACCACCCCTTCCCAAGAAATAAATTGGTCTAGGGTGATTTTCTGATTCATGTTTTATCAATACCATCGTGGTATTCTCACCCTAAATCCCCACTTTTAGGTAGCTTTTTTCGTGAACAAGCGGAAGCGTTGACTGAAAGAGGAATCAAAGTAGGGATAATTGCAGTGAGATTCTTTGATTTACCCTCAAATGATTGGTTACATAGTGATAGTCAGAAAATCACTCATTCTGTTGAAGGGCCGTTAAATGTTGTTAGGGCAGCCCAACGATTGCGCCAACCAGGACCATTTCACCGGATTCCTTTCATCTATAATGCAAGCATCCGTCAAAGGCAAAAACTTGGCTTGAAAATGTTTGATTCATATGTTGCAAAACACGGACTTCCAGATATTATCCATGGACATAGTGCACTTTGGGGTGGTGTGTTGGGCGCGGCAATCGCTTCAAAACACAATTTACCTTTTTTAGTGACTGAGCACGCAAGTGTAATTCCGAGAAAAATTGCAGGACCACGAGAACAAAAATCCGCTGAAAAAGCATATCATTCAGCAGATAAAAATTATGCTGTTAGTGAATCTCTTGTAGTTGATTTGAAATCAATTATTAATGTTCAAAACCTTGAATTTGAAATTACCCCCCACATGGTTGATAGTAAATTTGAGTACGTTGAATCACCATCTTCGAAAGATGGTTTTACTTGGTTAACAGTAGGAAATTTAGTCGATGATAAAGGCCATGATACTTTGTTACGAGCATTTGCCAAATTTGAGAACTCTAATTCAAATCTAATCATTGTTGGAGATGGCCCACATTTAGCGAGCTTGAAATCGTTAGCAGAATCTCTTGGTGTTAGTGATAACGTTGAATTCAAAGGATTAGTCTCTAGAGAAGAAGTACCAAATGAATTCGTTAATTGCCATGCTCTAATTCATCCAAGCCGTTATGAAACTCAAGGAATCGTAATTCTTGAAGCATTAGCAACCGGCCGCCCAGTTATTTCAACAAAATGCGGCGGCCCAAATAAAGTTATCAAAGAAGGGGATGGATATCTCATACCTATCGATGATGAAGATGCCATCTGTGATGCAATGAGCAAAGTCATGCAACAAGATTGGGACGGCAAATCAATTTCAGAAAGGATTCAAAATCGATTCGGTAAAACCGTAATCATAGATCAACTTGAAAAAATTTATAATTCAATTCAAGCAAAGGATTAATCTCCACTCAATCTACTTCTTCTCCCCAAAAATTGTTCAATATCTCTAATATTTTCTGGTGTTTTAAGGCCGACCACTTCTTCTGGGTCAGCAATTGGTAATCCTTCAACTCCAAGCCCCAAGTCTAAGCATGCGCGTGTCATCTCGTTTGGGAAGCCCAGTTCACCTGATTTAGTGTTATAAACACCCTTTTCTTCATCATATAAGTTAGAATGGATAGTAATTAAAACGTCATTTAAAGCAGATGTACTTACCCAATAACCACCTACATTCGTTTCACCAAATTGAGGCATTTCTTCCCGATTTAGATGGGTTTCCACCGACCCCACAACAACCCCCTCAGCATTGCGTAACAATGGCGCATAGGGGTCAGATCTAATAGTCGTAGGAATAGTGAAGCCAACACCTGTTTCTAAGTGATGGGCGAGAGAAGATTTAATCGTCAAATTACGAACTAATGGTTGCGTTCCAAATGATACGTAAACTTGCTTTATCGAACTCAATAATTCATCAATAGCACACAATACCGCATTACCTGTTCCAAGTGCCTTTGACTGAGTAATTATATTCACAGGCAGACCGATTAATTCCGTTTCATATTCCTCAACCCTATCCTCTGGAACTACAATTATTATTTGTGAAAAATCCAAATCACCATTCAATAATTCACTGATTACAAATTTAGTGCAAGGAATGTTGTTTATCTGTAAAAGTGGCTTATGGGTATTCAGTCCTTGTTTTAACATCCTTGTCCCAACCCCACCACACAGCAAAACCGCAGCTATTGGTGGGTATTTTTCTAATTTAGGCATTAATTCAGAAACGTCGAAAAGAGATGCTTTTGAACCAGGATTACAAGTTTGTACCCCATATTTTTTCAATTCACTAACATTCGCTTTTTCTTCAACTAAAGCCAAGAGATTTCCACCGAACCCTGCACCTAATACTTTGATTCCCAAGATACCAGATATCTGTATTGCTTCTTCAGCGATTACATCCATTTTCTCTGTACGAATACCGTATAAATCCCCAGCATCTTTCCAAGATTCATTCATGATATTGGCTACATCTTTTGGATTACAATCATTTAGTGCTAATAGTGATTGCATTTCTTTTGATCGTTCAAACTCACGCATGGCGAATCGAAAACGGTCCGCAACACGAATAACAAATTTCTCATTTTTAAAGACTAGAGGGTATAATGAACATAATTTTTCATAATCTTGCGGCCAACGTTTTTTGATTTCAATTGGCGTTATATGTTCAGGAAGAGTTTCAACCAAATCCAACCATTTTTGCTCCCATTTATTTTCTAGAAACCTAGGGACAATTTCTCTAGCAACGACTGCTAATTCGTTGAAAGCTAACATCGTATCACCGCCTTTATCAGATGGGTGTGTGAAAATTGTCATGAATTTATGATTAGAAAATGTATGAGGTAACTGAATTAATTTCACTGAAAACGGTTCAAAACACAAGCGCAGAATTTTACCCGTTTCAGCATTTAACATAGTTGCATGATCCATCATTCCACCTCTTGTCCCACAATACCATTCTCCTTCCGCGGTGGCAACAACAAGATCATCAAAATTAGTTGAGAGTCCATTTGATAATCGGGTAGCAAACATTGCTGTAGTGGCTAAAGCAGATGACGACGATGCCCCCGATGCTGGTGGTATTGAGGAGGAAATATAGATATTGAATCCAAACTTTACATCCATATTCATCTGAGTATGTTTTACAGAACCCATCACATAATTTGACCAGTGTGGGGGCGGGGTTTCAATCGATTCTAACCACCCCAACCAATCATCACCTTTTGGCACATTATCCCCTAGTTTTTCCTCCCATTGCAGAAAACCGTTCTCTGAACTATAACAAGAAATCAACCCATCATCACGTGCCCCAATGACACCCCACATTTCCTGTGAATCACTTGCCATTGTCAATAATTCGGGTCTAAATCCCTGCCAATAATCTGTATGGTCAGCGGCCAAACACAACCTTGCGGGAACCCTTGAAACCCAAACAGGTCCGACCCCAAACACACTTTCATATTGTTCAACTAGATTTACAATATCATCGCGAACACCTCTACAAATGTTGATGATAGTAGTGGTGTTTCTTGCTTCAACCACCCCATCACCTTCTACAAATACGTGGGTTTGGATATTGGTTATGGAGATAACCCACCGATAAACCCTTGGCGGCGCCTTCATGACCCTTGGGCGCGCCGAAGCGAATGTGGGAGAGCCATGAGTGACGCCGCGGAATTGCAACGATTGGCCCGTCTAGTAGATATGTATAGGCAACAATTAACCGCGCTCGGCGAGCAAATTGAACGCTTGAGTGAAGCGATAATTGAACATCAAGAGGTAATTAGAGCATTAGAATCTCTAGAAAACAATGCGTCACCCAAAATGATGATTCCTCTAGGTTCAGGCACCCAATTACTTGTTGACAAAATTAATAATCCAAGCGTAGTTATCGATATTGGTAGTGGGATTCAAGCGGAAAGGACAGTTGTCGAAGCAGTTGAAATTTTGAACAAGCGAATTAGCGATATTCAAGAATTAGTCACAACATTACAATCTGAATTTGATGAAACCGAAGCCAAAGTCAAAAATATGGCAACACAGTTCTCTGCTGACGCAGAGGAGTTACAGGTTGAAGACGAATCCGAGCCAGAAGTTGAAGAGGATTCAGCCCCCACAGAACAGAAACAACCTTCTCAAAAGCGTAGAAGACGAAATGTTTCGGGTGAATTAACTCTAGATGATTGAGGCGATTAAATGGGATTTTTTGATCGTTTCCGCAAGCGCGTGAAGGAGGTTGCTGATGACACCGATCTTGATGCACTAACCGCTGCTGAAGATTCCGACGAAGCCCAGCAAGCATTAGCTGAGCGAGAACAAATAAAACTCGCCCAAGAAGCCGAACAAGAAGCCGAAACCGCGGCGGTAATTACTGATACAGACCATGATGAAGCTGATGATGATTGGGAAGATGTTGAGGAAATTGAAGCAATATCCACGCCTCAAGTAGAAGAGGAAGAGTGGGATGATTTAGAGGATGAACCAATTCCAGAACCAATCTCTCCATCACTTGACAAGAAACAACGCAAACGCCTCGAGAAAGAAGCAAAAGAGGCCAAAAAAGAACGCCAACGCCTCAAAAAGGAAGGGTTTGATGTTGACCAAGAAGTTCGTCCCGATGGTTCAAAAGTAGACTTGCAAATTATGCGTTCTACCACTGGTAGAAAGTTGGTTGAGGTGAAGAGTGTACCACGTGGTTCCACTGGCCCAACAGCTGTTGAGACCGAAACAGGAAAAACCGTTGAAATTGATCTTGGCGGAGGGGTAGTGGAGACTGGTGGAAAAATCATCAAAGGCGGTGAAGCACTTGATGCCATGCTCGAAGAACTAGAACTTGTGATGTTAGAAGCAGACATGGGGCGAGCATCAATAGAAGAGGTAATTACAGCCCTTCGTAACGAGTTAGTTGGTAATCGTCTGCGTAAAGGCGCTGACCTTTCCAAAGTGGTTGAAGCATCACTAAAGAGGGCGCTTCGTACCCTTCTATCTGCTGGTTATTGGGACTTTGATGCAACAGTCGATTCGTTGCTAGAATCTGGTGATTTACCAGTTGTAATCATGATGGTGGGAGTAAATGGCACGGGTAAAACAACGACTACGGCAAAAATTGCTCACCGCTTGAAAAATAAAGGCAGAAAGGTGGTGTTGGCTGCATCTGACACCTTTAGGGCAGGGGCGATTGATCAATTAGAAATTCATGCTGAAAGGCTAGGTATTCGATGTATTAGTAGTCAACGTGGTGGTGATGCAGCGGCAATAGCCCGAGATGCTATTGAACATGCTAAAGCCCGGAAAATGGACGTAGTCATAGTTGATACTGCAGGTAGAATGCAAAATAAAATAAATTTGATGGAGGAGTTACGTAAGGTCCACCGCGTAACAAAACCACATCTTGTTCTGTTTGTAGGGGATGCATTGGCAGGCAACGACGCAGTTGAACAAGCCAAAGAATTCCAAAGAATGCTAAAGTTCGATGGCGCAGTTCTGTGTAAATTAGATACCGATGCAAAAGGTGGAGCAGCGCTTTCAATTGCTCATGCCACAGATAAGCCAATTGTGTTGGCTGGTGTTGGCCAAGAATACGATGATTTGAAACAATTTGACCCTGATTGGCTGATTGAAGAGGTTTTTACATAAGTGAAGATTAGCATATTTTGAAGGTGATTAACAATGGTTGATGAATTTTTACAGAGCGAAGAAAGCCAACAATTCTTTGGATTGATCCAAATGTTACAACGCTCAGCCCTAGTTGCTCTTGGTAAAATGCCAGACCACGAAGGAAATCATTCAGTAAACGTCGCAGAAGCAAAAGCAGCCATTGATTTGATTGCAGTCATTCAGAAGCGAACTGAAGGCAATATTGACGAAATGGAAACCAATTTACTCAAAGGAATCGTTACTGAAATGCGTATGACATTTGTTCAAGCCCCGAAAGATATTGCAACCAAAAAGGCCGAAGAACAAGATGCTGAAGAATTGAAAAAGACTTTCACAGAACCATCCGAAGCACCTGCAGAAGTACTCACTGATGAAGCGAAATCAGAAGAGGAATGATACCGTTCCTTTGATGTGTACAACAATTGTGGCCTGTAAAGGAGGGGAGCCAATGGTCCGAGTTACTGAAGTCACCGATGAAGAAGCCCCCCTCGCGCTGTTAGTTGATAACAACGAGATGGCATTGTATCGCATGAATGAAATATTTCGCCAGAGAAATTATCGTATAATTGAGTGCAAAAATGGAGATAAAGCAGTTGATATTTTCATCACAGAGCAACCCGATTTAGTCATCATTTCCTTAGACATCCCTGGCCTTGATGGTCATGTAGCTGCTTTAGAAATGAGAGAATCTAGGCGGGATACAAGAGTTATTTTCACCACACCAAGAAACAAGTTAGAGTTAGCTGAAGATGCAGCATTTAGTGCCGGCGCTGTTGCATTGCTTCAAAAACCGGTTACTCAATCCTCAATAGATGAGGTTTGGGATTTGGTTATGGGAGACATACCAGATGCACCAGGGATTGAAGATCTTGACCAGTTGTATCCAGATGTTGATGCTGATGTTGATGTTGATGTAACCATTGAATTAGATGGGTTACCCGAACCGCCCCCTCCCTCTGCCTTACCTGCATTGGGTCCGCCGCCTAAGCGAAGAAAAAAGGGTAAAAGATTGTTAATACTGGCGATTTTGTTGTTCTTTGGCTCCGCCGGAGCGATTGGCTATGGGTTGTATACCATGGGATATATCCCATTATAGTCAGAACTTAGGTTCATTCAACAACGGTTGTTGATGTGATTCAAGTTGTGGCCGATGAGCCCCAGTAGGGGTATTCAGTACATTGAGTGGAACTAATTGAACCGGAACATAAGGCACAACAACAGAACCAACAGGAGCATCAGTTGAAGTTTCCACTTTATGCGACACACTACTCAGTAACCCAGGGTCACAAGCGGCAATTCTTGCGTCTAATTGGCTGTGAATCCAAACTTGCCATCCAGCCACTAAAATGAGTCCAACAGTGATAGCAGCGGCAACCATCCACAGCACAATATCACCTTCCCCCATGAGAATCGGAGGAGCATAGACTCCTGTCAATCTTCCGCTTCAAAGACCACTGCGCCGAAGTAAAGCATTCCAAGAAACATCAGCATACGATTTTGCCGCTTCAGTTGGATTGTCAGCGCGATGAATCCCGCTTCCAACAATGATACCATCAGAACCGGCCAAAACCGCTTCAGTCGGGTCACCATATCGCTGACCAAGTTCAGCATCACCAGTCACTAGATTCACACCCGGTGTCCAAATCATCTTGACTTCACCAACTTTTTTACGTAATTCTACCAACTCATTCGCTCGCGAACCATTGCCAATGAAACCAAAGCAAGCAGGATGCTCTTTTCCAGCCTCAACAACAGCATCAGTATATCCTGGTATTTCCAAAAGATTGCCAGCACTACTCATCTGAGCAAGCAAAAGAACTCCACCATGCCTGCCAACTTTACCCCACCCTTCAGCCATACCATCAAGCACAGATGGACCAGAGATTAAGTGAGCAGTCATCAAGTCAGCCCAAGAGCGAGAGTCATACACCCCACCCATTTGGTCACGAGCAATTTTACCAATATCACCATGTTTTCTATCCTCGAATATTAACATGTCAGCGTCTTTAGCCTTGTCACAAAATTCAGCCCAACTTTCTGCTGTCCAATCTTCTACCAAATCAACATGAGTTTTGAGCGCCGCCACATGAGGGCTGACATCCTCAAGCAATTCAGTTAGACCAGCCATCGTGTAACGGTCAGCCGCTAAGACCACCATGCTTTGCTTACTGACTACAGTTTCCATCCATTGCCTAGCCAATGGATTAGGGTTTGAATTCCATCGCTCACCCCACACTTCGCTAGGTTGCATCAAGCGAGTGGGCAGGGTGACATCCCTCAAAGTTTCCTCATGCCCAGTTATTGTCAATTATCGGTGGGATTGAGTCAATTATGGATTCATTTATTGGTCGGAACACCATTGACAACTCTTGTTTTGCTGGAGTCGCATCATATGTGCAATGCCGCCGTAATGATTCCCTAGCCCATTTTAGACTTATTTTTGGGTGAAATATAGCTGCAATCAAGCATATAGAGTAAGGAAGAACCCCCTTTGGCCATTTTCTCTCTGGGTAAGCAGTTCGTAAAATATCAGCCACGTCCTTCATCCACATGTCGCCACCAATTACCAAATATCTACCACAAGGCTCTCCTTCAGTCAGTGCTCGAACGTGTGATTCAGCAACATCTCGAACATCTACAATGTTGATATGAACAGGAAGCGATTTTGGCATCGTGCGCTTATACAGCGCTTCAATATACGAAAGGCTACCACCCAAATGTCGCTTTGATAATGGAGGACCAAATACAACACACGGGTGAATGGTGACAAGCCTGGGGCGTGTATTTTCATCTTTGTTAGCGTGCCATTCTCTGACCAATTTTTCAGCACCAGCCTTGGCTAATCCATACGCATTATTCTCAACAGTCGCATCATCAGCCCAAGATTCAGATGTAAAACAAACTCCATTTTCATATTTCGTTGGTCTGATAGCAGCAGTAGATGAGGTGTGAACAAGTCGTTTTACGGAATCTGTTGCATCAATTGCATCACAGATATTTTGAGTACCAATTAATGATGGGTCCACCACATCTTTTTGCGGGTCAGATTTGCCAACATAAAGAGCAGCGGCAGCGTGTATCACATCACTACAACCAGCCACCGCAGCCTTGACTTGTTCAGCATCAAAAAGATCCATCTTGACAACATCTAGTGAACCACCTTCACCAATAGGAAGAGCCAGTAAATGCTCCACTCTTTCAGGGTCATCCGGCGCCCTTAACGACGCACGTACATTTCGTCCTCTAGCAAGTAGATTAGCAACGATGTGGCTACCAATGTACCCACTAGCACCCGTGACTAACACAACCCCTGCCATAACTACCCGCACACAATTAACCATGAAAACATCACCCAACATCAACTTCAAGCGAATGAGCCCCCGCCTAGAATCATGAATAGAGAGTTTCGTGCAATAATTCTCTCTCTAATTTTACTGTTAATTCCATTTTCTGGTTGCCTTGGTAATAATGAAAAAATAGACAATTCCGAAGAAGATTACTATCCTTCAATATGGGATAGAAATACACTTGAGTGGAACACATCACATACCCACAGTTTCCTTCTCAACCCAGGTCCACACTATGCACTTGAGGTACAAGAAGCGACCATAGAAGTCAACACAGCCGGGGTATGGGAAGGCGGCCCCAGCACTGCAGAAGTGCATCTTTCGTATTGGTTACCGTCTAACACTGTAGAAGGGGAACAAGTTCCAGTCATCGCTGTAGTAAGTCCTTACTTTTCATTTGGCCAACCGGGTGATGAATCTACTCCTACAAACATTGTAGGAGGTGGCCGTGGCGAATTCATCTTCGATAATTTCGTACCCCATGGTTACGCCTTCGCGCAGGTTGCAGTATTCGCTACAGAAGATAGCACAGGTTGTTTTGATTACCGTGGTGATGGTGAAGGCCTCAGTATCCACACAGCAGTAGAATGGCTTGGTACACAGAATTGGAGTAATGGAAATGTCGCCATTTATGGTAAATCATACGAAGGAGCAACTGCATGGGAAGCTGCAGCCCAAGGTAGTTCACATCTCAAGACAATAGTTCCTATTTCAGGAACTACTGCATTAGGTCCACTTCTTTACAAGAATGGTAGTGCCGAAGCACGTAGTCAAGTGATGCATAGCAACTATGGTGGCAGTATTCTTGATTATGATGACGATGATCTTGACAACATGTGTGCGGATGTTTTGGAAGGATTCCTTGCAGGGCCAACGCGCTACGGGCTTGGTGAGTTGGACCCATACATGGACAATTACTACGATGAGCGAAGTCACATTGACAAAGCACTCGGCAAATACAATGGTAGTATCTATTGGGTTCAAGGATTACAAGATTGGAATGTAGACCCCCATCAAGTATTTGGAGGCCCCCCTGGAACTAATTGGTATCAAGAGTATATCGACAATGGTTACGACGTCGCAGGGATGATTGGCCAATGGGAGCACAATTATCCCGACCAATGGACAAAACACAACGCACAGGATTCAGGATATGGTGGTGAGGCGATTCACAACATGACTCGCTGGGATTGGGCACAAGATTTGTTTGAATGGATGGAGTACTATCTCAAAGACATAGGCCCAGCCCCTAGTCTCCACACCCAAGTACAACGTAACGATGGTGAATGGAGAATTGAGGAAACATGGCCTCCTCAAGATATTGAGTGGCAAGATGTTGCGATGGATGAATGTGAGGTTGAAGATGCATTTGTATCAGGATTCCCAGTTATTGGTGGTAATGTACAGACTACAACAGTCACCTGCCCAGCACTTAACGAGACTTATGAAACACATATCGCAGGCTTGGTCCGATTTCACCTTGAAGCAGTTCCTTCTTACAATGGCGGGCAAGTATTCGTTGAAATGCAAGATGCTGAAACAGGGATGAGGATTGGTCACGCAACCATGGATGTTCGCTATCATGAAGGGGGCTATGATGCTACAACAGTCATCCCCGGTTCTCAAATAACGATGATGATGGAATTCCAAGCAATTGATGCCATCATACCAGCAGGACATGGTATTCGATTGATCTTAACAGAGACTGGTGAGGATTATCTCGCTCCTGCATGCGGAAACGCCTGCATCGTTCACGTATTGCCTTCTTTATCGATGTTCCAATTACCAATCATTCATCGCGACGGTAGCAATGTTCTCATCACTCCCCAACTAGTGGAGTAATTTAAGCCTAATTTTGTATTGAATTAATCGTAAATGATACTGTGCTCGATGTCCATGACCCACAACTCGCGACCGTTGCGGGCGTCGTGCGCGTCGAAGTATAGCGTGTCACCGACCAATATTGTCATGTATTCTCCGGGGTAACTGTGGCCCGACCCACTGTAGATATCAGCCACCTGCCAGGTCGAGGAGTTGGAGGTGTCGTGCGCCCACAGTTCGCGGCCGCTGCTTCCATCATCCGCACTGAAGAATAGCGTATCACCGACCAATATTTCCATGTATTGTCCAGAGTTACTACTACCTCCATTGGCGGGGCCGGGGTGGATATCAACCACCTGCAAGATTTCATATGCGCTACAATAAGTGGTGGTGTAGTCAACCTCACCAGATTCAAGAACACCGTTTTGGGTGATCCCTCCACCATCTCCGTTGTCAAGACCTTGAGCGATGACCCGTCCACCTGCAGTGCATCCCAATGATGTCGCAGGAGATGAAATACTGGTTAGCATGGTGTTGGGAGAAGCGCTTCCGTCGGCACCATCCTGTCCATCTTGACCATCTTCACCGTTACAGATGTATTGAGTGTGTTCAACTTCGCTCGCTTCAAGAACTCCATTTCCATTATCATCCACACCAACCTCAATCTTGAGGCCACCATCAGCGCAGTTTGTGCCAGCAGATTCAACGCTTGTAATAGCTAGAGCAGACATTCCGTCAGTTCCGTCAGTTCCATCAGCACCGCCGCCCGCACCAGCAGGACCGGTAGCACCAACATCACCCGCAGGACCCTGAGCACCATCGGTGCCGTTGTTTCCAGCAGGACCAGTTAGGTCAACAAAGGCCCAACCAGCACTTGTACAGGTCTCAAAACCAGCAGTAGAAGCGACATAGTATAGTCGTCCCAGTGTGGTTGAACCACATGCGGGCAAATCATCTCCTGAGTCCACATAGTAGACATCCCATTCGTCACTGATCTGGTTATTTTCATCATCTATAACCGTGCTATCACCACCAATACATCCTGAAAACAGAAGTATCATGGAGAGCATTATGCTTACAATTGCCTTTTTAGCCATAATCCTCCGACTCCATTCAACTATAAACACAATTTGCCAAATTCCCACCAGGCAAAATCATCGTTGCGTTAATTATGTGAATTAAATCGTTAAAGCAATTCTGCAACTGATTTCACAACAACGTCAGGGGTTTGTGGTGCTGCTTCCAAATCATCAAGAGTTGCTTCACCAGAAAGCACGAGAACACCAACTACACCAGCTCGCGCAGCCATTTCCATATCGGTGTAAAGACGGTCACCAACCATTGCACATTCTGCTGATTGTAATCCCAATTCCTCAATCTTGTGCTGTATCATTCCAGCATTTGGTTTCCCGCAAATATGGGTTGGCTCAACACCAGTTGTAGTTTTGAAAAGAGCGAGATAAGCGCCAACATCTGGTAGTCCGCCATCTGGGGAAGGGCAGACCATATCAGGGTGTGATGCTACTAATGGGACCCCATTGTGAAGGTGAACTGATGCTGTTGCTAATTTATCATAATTAATTTGAGTGTCATAGCCAAGGACTACGTATTGTGGTTCGTTACTATGTGTTGAAATCCCAACCTCTTCAAGCATTGAACGCATTCCTTCGGTGCCAACCAAATAGGTTTCAGTAACTCCTTTTTTACCTAACCAGGAGAGTAGATCGTGAGTTGAGAGTAACACATCATTTGCTTCTGCAGTGATTCCAAATCCATGCAGTTTTTCCAAATATTCTGTAACAGATTTTGAGGAATTATTTGACAGAAAGAAGCGCTGAACACCTTTTTCTTCACATCTATTTAGAAATTCAACAGCACCATCAATTAAGTTGCTACCAAGATAGATGGTTCCATCGAGGTCAAGGAAAACCACCTTAATTCCATCTAGTGACTTTTCCATTCTATTACCTCAAAATAATAGTAATTTTAGAAGATTCCATGTGCTCTTCATTTCTTCTTGCGCTTCTTTAGATGAGAGTGAATGCTCTAACATATCTTTGACTGCTTGTTTTTTATTTGCCTTCTTTAGAACCCAATTCATTAACCAAGTTTTTCTAACCATTTTTTGCATTTTGAAACTGTTAGTTAATTCCGGACCAAGAGTTTCCCACAACTCTTGCATATATGCGTCAGCAATTTCTGTTGGCAATCCATCCGCGTGTTTATCCTTATCGAAAAGTGAAACAGCAATTTTAGAACTAACAAGTGCATTTCCGATTCCTTCTCCAGAGAATGGGTCGACGAGTGAAGCAGCGTCGCCCACACAAATTGCACCAGCCATGGCCGAGCGTCTTGGTTGGAAGGATGGTGCATTTTTCCTTGGGCTTCCAAATGGTAACTGATGCCCCCTCCCACTCCCCTTGATCATGGTTGCATTCTTGAATCGCTCTGAGAAGACAGGGTGCTCCTCAATTACCCACTTTTGCAATTTCTTAAGTTTCACTGATTGCTTATTCATCTCATTGATGACCATACCAATTCCAACATTGACTACAGTCTTACCTTCATCATTAACTCCAACAGGGAAAATCCACCAATAACCAGGAATGACTTCTTTGATGAAATGTATTTCAATTGGCATTTTATCACCCTCACAACCCCCTACATCAACCCAATATTCTCGATAAGCCCCACAATAATGCAAGTCATCTCTCATCGGTTCATTATGGCAGGTTTCAGTAACAGTTTTTGCTACTGGGCAGGTGTAACCACCAGCCCCAATAGTAAGTGGTGCAGTAAAAGTGAGGGGTTCATTTTTTGAGCGCTTCCCCCCAATAATTCCAGTGACGCCAACAATTTTCTGAGAATTACCCTCTCCAACCACATCAACATTTGTTACCATGAAGTCTTGAATTACTGCCCCATCATTTTCGAGCACCAAATCATTAGCCCGGGAGAACATCATGTAGTCGAATTGTATTCGAGGAAGAGCGTACCCAGCCTCTTTGTTTTCAATTTCTTCTTCTGGCAGTGAGCAATGGATCTGTTGTCCATTTGCAGATGAAAAGACAATTCCAGTGACTCGGTTATGCGGTGTAGATTCAACTAACGCTTTGACTCCAAGCTCTTTGACGTGTTTGAGGGACTTTCCACCCACTGCATCGCCACATATTTTGTCTCGTGGATAGACTGCTTTTTCGAGTAAAAGAACACGACTCCCATCTATTGCTGCGTAGGCGGCAGCAGCAGCCCCTCCAGGGCCCCCTCCAACAACGATTACATCGAAAGATGAACCATCATTTGGGACCTCTCCGGTGACGATTGGCTTGGTCCATGAATCGTTCATCGTTTCACCCTTACAACCTACGCCGGCACATCGGCCTTCAATGGTTCGCCTGATTCCTCTTTTCATATGGCGTAGATTGATGCACTACCTACTTTCCGCTAATGATTGATGGCGAGTATCGTAGTAGTTACCACCACTCTGCCAATTGAGTGGACTACGCAACAAATAACGGAGTTGAAAACGAAATTAATTTCTCAACAATTAGCGGCTTGTGTTCAAAGTGTAAAAATCAATTCGACATATTCATGGGAAGGTGAAATTGTGTCTGAGGATGAATGGCGTTTAACTATCAAAACCACCCCAAATCGTCAAGAATCTTTAATTTCAACATTAGTTGAGTCCCATCCCTATGATGTACCACAAATAGTTCACAGAATTGAACAATCAAGTTCCGAATATTCGGATTGGGTTAAACAACAGGTTGGTGAATAACAATTAAACCATCGATTTAGGCAAGTTTTCCATAGTACCGGTAACATTCCGTAGAGATTCCATAGCCTTGACATAATCGTCACTACCTTCATCATTGATGATAATCTGACTAGCTTCCCATAACGATTTTAGCGCTGGCACCCAATCCCCGCCAAGGTCACGAACAGTTGGTTCATAGTGCCATGATTCACCTTCATCTTTACCATGAACGCAAACCCATGCCCAACCCATTGAAGATTTTCTTCCCCCACCAGACTTCCTAGCCATTGTTGTGGTTTTTCCGACCCCTTCAGAGTGGGCTCTTTTGATTAATGAATCAGCAAAACTAAGTGGCGAAGGTAGGGATTCTGATTCATAAGGGAATTTCCTCATCATTCTGACACTACTCTGTTTTTCGTCAAGATTTCTTAAGAATCCGCTGAAGGCTTTACGGCTGTTCAGTTGTTGTTCATAGATATCATCGGCCTTATCTCCAGTGAGGTCAAACATTTCCCCAAGGATATCTAAACCACATTTACCCCACGTCGCTTTGAGCAGGGAATGGGCGCTATCATCAGCCATGAGAACCACTTCGCTAGCCAGCCAATGTGCTTCTCCAGCAGCATCTACTCTAACCCCACCATCTAATGTGTCAATTAATATTGATACTGCTTCTAACTCAATCTTACTTCCTTGCAAGGCTTGTAAGAATCCTTCCTTATCATCATTTGCAAACCAGTCTTCTTTGAGTACTAATCCTTCTTCTAATTCTTCACAAAAAGCATTGTGAAGTAGCGTTTTGAGACCAGCGTCTGGAATTTCTAGACGCAACCAGTGTTGGATGACCGCAGCCAATGAATCTGTTGTTTCTTGATTAATTTCCAAGCCTTCTGGCCATCCATTAGGGCGATAATTAGCTTCAACTTCCATTAATTCAGATAATCGCGGTGGCGACATAGTAAGAGCAATACTTTGCACAAACGATTCCTTAGTTTTTGATAATTCATCAAGGCTAATTTCAGCGACCAAGCCGTTTGAATAATTCATCACTATGTTGCTTGCACTATTTCCCGCATGCCAAACCCCATCATCATTTATTTCAAATTTTAAGGGCGAAGAGGAAAGCCCTTCAGTCACCCATTCTTCAGGTGGTGTTGGTTCAAGCCCCGTGCAAATCAAATCTTTTGACCATGAAAAAAACCAGTAGCCAGATCTTGCTAATTCTTCCCATGCAAGCAATCTAAACCGAGTATGGGTGTGCATTTGCAAGCCGAGTAAATGAGCAGGCCTCCCACTACCACGGCGAATAAATGAGGAGGAACCGTATACGGGATGTTTGAATATCGCTACGGTTTCAAACTCTTCTTCATGCGCGGCCGCTAAACAACCAGCAAACGCTCGAGCAATTAGGTCTCCTTTTCTCGCCGCCATCCGTTTGTGTAGCCATGCCCTATCTTCTCGTTTATTGATGACTCTCTCAATATCTTTAAGACATGCTTTCAATTTATCTGGCCTACCAAAACCACGAGAGGTTCGACCAGAAATAGTAGGGAGAATCGAATGTGGCTCTTCTAACATAACATCTAGGTTCCTTCGCAAGCGTTTTTGCACCGAATCCGAAGCTCTTTTCGTGCCACGCATTCGCATTGTTTGTTTTTTCTTACCAGGGAATTCTACTTCTGAGGGTCCAGCCATATTAGTTCCCCGCGAGCCTCCGAGTCACCCATCTCCCTTGAGGGCAACGGCTCCCATTAATTCCAACGGGATAGGGCTTCAGCCTCTAATTCATCCAATCTTCCTGGAATTACCAAGCAATGAATTGACCCATCATCGATGGATTTCACATCATCTAAAGTGCCATAAAAAATACGTTGTTCAGGACGCCCCATATCACTACATAGAACAATTTTCCACTGTTCAATATTTTCCCCCACTTTTTCAGCAGAGCGCCGTAGTACGTCAACAGCTATAGCCGGACTCATCGGTTTTTGCTCATCAATACCCATTCCTGTTGGGTCGAGGTCAAGTAGAACAAGAGAGTGTAGGTCACGTTGTAGGTTATCTAAAATTAATTCAAACGGCGAAGTAGCGAGATAATCACCGTAGGGATAAGCCAGTGTAACTTGCCTACCAAATCGGTATGATTGCAAACCAACTGCACCAGTAACAATTGTTGTAATTGAAATTCCATGAACCACATGGCAGTTAATTCCAGCAGCCTTAGCCCGCAACTGTAAATCCACATGAGTTGTTGCTTGCAATGGATCTCCAACTATCATCAAAGCCACC
This sequence comes from uncultured Candidatus Poseidoniales archaeon, assembly GCA_963997805.1. GTDB lineage: Archaea > Thermoplasmatota > Poseidoniia > Poseidoniales > Thalassarchaeaceae > MGIIb-Q1. The sequence continues at coordinate 14,771 of CAXEOD010000002.1, read as the reverse complement.
GCGCATTCACTAGCACGCTTCAATAATTGGTCAGGGTTTTCAACATCTGGTCGCATTAGCAACTCATATTCACCCACCATATCGCTAAGTTTACTCTCTTCATCTGGTGGCAATAACGCGGTGTATCCCTCTAAAAACCGGTATTTACAAGATTTTGCTGTGTCAATAGCAGCAGTAGTCATAGCGGACAAATCTCCTGGACCTAGGCCAATTAGCCATAACCCAGACCCCAATTTTGCCACAGTCCATCCTCCGTCATCGTCAAGCGAGCAAGGCTTCTCGCATCTTCGAGTCAGATGCGTCATTTGAGGGTGCCGAAGCGTGAAACGCAGTCTATATTAGAGTGCATCAACAGCTTCGAATGGGCACCAGAATGGTCCAGAGTTCTCATTGATGGAGAGTATAGATTACTATCCTTAGGTGATAATCCACCCATCCAACTTCCAGACCAATTGAGTAGTTTTGAGGAGGTAGAGGCAGACCAACCATCCAAGCCCCTTCAACGTTGGATAGAACATCTCCCCCAGTATCTAGACGAGGCGACAATAACACTTCACGAAGGACTTTGGCCAAATGCCCAAGAACCACTTGGTGAGATATTGGTTTTCAAAATTGAACACGAGATTCAACAATACTCCCAAGCAGTTGCATTGGCTAAAATATCTCATCACAAAACCGTGCGCGCGGTTTTTCGTGACCATGGTGTAACAGGTGAATTTCGAATCCGAGATTTAGAGCCGCTGGCAGCGAGATTGAATGGGCAAATTATTGACAAGTCTGAGATAGAATCTCTTGAAGACGACATCAAGGGTGAATTGCTCGCTACCAACGCAACCGTCCGCGAATTTGGGGTTTCAATTCGGATTGACCCCCAACTTGCCTTTTTCTCACATCGTTTACAAGGTGAAAGAGTGAGAAATGTTGACAGTGCGATGAAACTCAAAGAGATGCTAGGTCGACCGCTAAACATCGCTGACCCATATTGTGGGGTTGGTCCAGCATTTGCTCACCTACTACAGGTTGATGGATTGGTTGGAAATCTACTTGCGAGCGACTTGAATGAAGATGTAATTCCACTTCTTGTTGAGAATTTGAGTCGTAATGGAATCAAAGTTGAGGTTGGTCAAATTGATGGCTTAACCACCTTAGCGGATGGTAACTTCGTAGGCATCCAAGACGCGTTGGAATTAAAAAATGATGAGCGGTTTACTGGCCGATTTGACATGTTACTCGTTAATTTACCACATGACACAATGAACCATCTCCCTCATCTTATGAGCTTACTCAAGAGAAACTCACCTACCTTAGTTAGAGGATGGATAGTTACTGCGGAGGATGAAATCCCAAAACTTGAAAATGAGTTACAAAACCTGCTAACTCCAACACTTGAAGGTCAACAAAAGGTTGAGATTGTCCCTCGTCGTCAATACAGTTCATCAGATTGGCTTTGCCGTTTTGAAGCATGGCTTAATTTTCCGGCTGAATAATTTGGGGAATAACCCAAAAAAACCACGTGGCGCCCCGACCGGAATTTGAATCCGGGTCGAAGCCTCGACAGGGCTTCATGATAGACCACTACACTACCGGGGCTAAGTGAATGGCTCGGCCAAAGCCAACCTGTATTTAATGAGAACCCAACTCGCCGTAATGAGAGACATGGCCAAGAAAGGAGATTCATCAGCCGGCGCGGCTGATAATGAAGAAGAAAATTCCTCACCAAAAGGACCACCAACTGGGCCACCGAGTGGACCACCAAAAGGCGCGCCAATGGGGATGCCAATGGGAATGTTTCCAGGAATTACTGCCAGCAGTGCACCACCACAACGAACTGCAGGAGCCCCTCCTGAAGTTCAACAAAATAATGCGGAGCAAGAAGATGATGCAGTGTCAGGTGCTGATGTTGATACACCTGTTGATGATGATGAATTTTCAGATGAACCTCTCACACCTTCAGTAGATATTGGTGGTATGATTGGTCAATCAATGGCTGCAACACCAATGTCAGATGTTGAGGCTCTTCGGGCCGAAAATGTTTCAATGCGAAATGCGTTAACAAATGCTACAAGTATAATCAATGAAATGGACACTCAGCCAATGCCGCCAATAGTTGGGGATGGTTTTGTAGTTCCAGCTCACGTTGTTAGTGATTTTGTCAGAATCGGGCGCCAACTACAACGGGACGGCCTTTGCCATGCAACTGTTGGAAGTATTTCCACGCTCTCTCTTGATGAACCAAACCTTATTCATATCACCAAAGAAGGATCTCCTCTAGGTCAGTTAGATGAACGCCACGTTGCATCTGGAAGACTAGGTGAAATGGCACCACCAGACGTAGGAAGTGCTTGGAAAATACACACAATTTTGCTTGCAGTAACTTCCCTTGAACATAATGGTAATGCCGCTTGCGCACACCTTCCAGCCCCTTACACTACTGCAATGTCACTCGAACAGGATTTGTTTGTTCTCCGTCCTTCCGACCTTGCAGGTAAGCAGAGATTTGAGTCAGTTGTGATAGTTGATTCTGATGACGTATCAGAGGATGATTTCTTGCGCCAACTTTCAGAAGGATTGGGACAATCAAAATGCAAAGCAATCGTTGTGCGAGGTGGTGGAGTATATGCCGTCGGCGCTAATTTTAACGAAGCATGGGATAATGCCGCGGCGATAGAACACAGCATGAAAATATTATTCCTAACTCGCCTTGCCGATATAGAATGATAGCGGCAAGTTCATTGAATTCAGGCAAGCGCCAAGAGGTCGATAGCCATGGATACGCCTCTCGTTATTGATGTCGTTGATAACGGCGGGCAGTGGACTCATAGAGAATGGAGGATGCTTCGTTATCTCGGAGTAGACACCCAAATAATTCGTAATGATACACTTTGTAGCGATCTTAGGGAATTGGATGGATTACTTCTTTCAGGCGGAGCCGCGCGTGTAGGGTTAACTGGCAAATTAGGAAATTGTGGGGAATTGCTGGAACTTGAATTACCCATTCTTGGCATTTGTGCTGGCCACCAGTTCATGGCTCGGCATTACGGTGGTGATTGTGGTGAAGCAGAATCACCTGAGTTTGGGGCGATGGAAATCACTCTCAATGACGGAGGTGGTACATTATTCAAAGAAACTCCAGAAACTCAAGTTGTTTGGGAGAGTCATAACGATGAAGTGACAATAGTCCCAGATGGGTTTTACATTACTGCTAGTAGCCCTTCATGTCAAGTACAAGCGATGGAAAACGACGATGGTAACCGCTTTGGGCTACAGTTTCACCCAGAAGTAAATGATTCAGAATATGGTGCGAAAATAATGGAGAATTTTGTTGAAATATGCCGCCATTCGCGTAATTAACATTTTCACCCAAAGGGCGAGGTTGAAAAAGGGCGGGCCGGTCGGCGCCTTCGTATGGAGCGAGTTTACACCTTTCTAGACGACCGAATGTTCACCTACCGGTGTATCAACATCAACTGTAAAGAGAACCACCGAGTTAAAGGGTGGACACAGTGGATTAACTGTGAAGCATGTGGTGCAGATGCTCTACCAACAGAAGTTCTCTACCGTTGCTTGAAGTGCGGTGCTTTGGAAGCTTTCAGCCAAGAAAAGAATGGCGTGTCTTGCCGAAGTTGCGGATTCCGTATCTTTGTCAAACCCCGTCGCTCTGGTACAGACCCTGAGCAAGGTGGCGAAGGCGCGTACAAAATGCTCAAGGCAGATTGACAAAGGTCTCATCTATTGTCACACACTTTCACCTTTTGATGGTGAGGCGTGAGTTGGTGTCAAGTGGCACCCCATTTGAACGAGTAGCAGGCTATTCTAGAGCGATTAGGGTGGGGAATGTAATTCATGTTGCGGGCACAACAGCCACAGATTCAGATGGTAACGTACTGGCTAAAGGCGACCCTGTTGAGCAGTGTAGAATCATCTTTGGAAGAATTGAGAATGCTTTAGGGCAACTGAATTCGTCACTAAACGACGTGGTAAGAACTAGAATGTATGCAACGAGGGCAAAGGATTGTGAGGAAATCATGCGAGTTCATGGTGAATTCTTCAGTGATATTAGACCAGCTTCAACCCTCGTAGTGGTTCATGAATTATTTAATCCAGAGATGTTGCTTGAAATTGAAGTTGAAGCAATAATTGATTGATGAATTAGGTAAGATTAGACATTCCCGTCGCTGAGTTCAAAGACTGTGGGCCTAACACTTGGGTTAGTCGTATGCCGAGTTGGTTAGAGAAGCACGCTCCCCGGCGCTTTGATGAACTGGCAGTTTCCAAGCAAGTCCGGCGTGCACTTACTACTGTCAGTCTTTCAGGAAGTCCCCCTCATTTACTGATTACAGGACCAGCAGGAGTTGGTAAGACCGCGGCTTGGAGATTAGTGGCGCGTCAAGTTTTGGGCCCGGGTTGGAAATCTACGGCCCATGTATTGCAAGCGAGAGATTTAGTTGGAACAGCCGGTGCGATGCAAAAATTTGAGGATTTTCTACGCCCAGCCGGAAGAACATCAAGAGACACATTAGCAGGCAGAACAAGTTTGGAGGCGTTTGATCGCTCAATGTGGGATACATCAGAAACCGATGACCCACCACCAGCCGGGGTGGAATTACCACCACCTGAAAAAGGGGTAACGCCAGTTAGTCGTTTAATCGTGATAGAAGATGCCGACCATCTCGGACCAAAGCGACAACCATATTTGCGCCGAATGATGGAATCAGAATCAGCAACCTCTCGGTTTATTTTCACGGCTAGGGCACCGAGTAGAATCATGGATGCTTTGAGGAGTCGTAGTAAACACATTCGAATTGCATCAGTTGAGCCTGAGCGCATTGAATCAATTCTAAAACATATATCAGCCAAAGAATCGGTCGAACCAGCACCAGGTATTCTTGGAGACATTATTCATGTAAGTGGGGGTAACCTCAGAAAGGCATTATTCACCCTAGAACTTCTCACACGAACTGACCAGATAGAGGACCGTTCTTCAGTTCACAACTTAGTTGCAGCATCTACCCTTCAAGGTGGGAGATTAATGGTGGAAATGGCTTTGCGTGGCCGCATTATTGAATGGCGTTGGGAGACCGAATATGGTCGTAAGAAGAAGGTTCTATCTGGTGCAATGGCTGAACTTGACCGCCTAATGGGTGAGTTGTCTTTAGACAAGGATGACATTGTATCACAATTACACAGAGTACTTACTTCTGGGCGCTTGATGTTACCATCTGAATTACAAGGAGAACTTCTCAATCGTCTTGCAGAATGTGATACGAGACTTAGCCGTAGTTCGTATCCTAGAATTCAGTTTGAAAGATTCCTACACCAAGTATCTGAAGCAGGGTTACGGCATGGTATGGTAATGGCTTAATGGCCACAACCGTCATCTAAGGTGGGCCGGTCGAATAGTCGGGCGCGTGGCCCAGCTGGATAAGGCGGCGGCTTCCTAAGCCGCAGATCGCGGGTTCAAATCCTGCCGCGCTCGTATTAAAAATAACCAGTTGCAAACGAAGTTGTAGAAATTAAATTGCTGTAAAACCCCACAGCGTCTCGTAGAGACGCCCGGCGCGGGTTTTATGATGCGGCGGCTAGTGGAGGGCTTTGATGGAAGCCTGGGATGTAGTTGTTGTAGGCGGCACTGTAGCCGGATTACGAGCTGCTATCGCGGCTCATGATGCAGGTGCGTCAGTGACAATTTTAGAAGAGGGTGCAATAGGCTCAGGCGGCGCATCAACATCAGTTGAAGGCTTTGCTGTATCACTAGATGAGACCAATTATGATGGCCATGCAAAGGATACAATTGCCGTCGGATTAGGTCAATGTGACGAAACAACAGTACGACACAGAACAGCATCTGCCTTCAATCATCTAGCAGAATTAGAGCGTTGGGGACTTGTTCTCCGCCGTGGAAAAAATGGCTTACCCCTCCTCAGTTCTGGACCTGGTCACACTCAATCACGAGTAGCAACAACTGGCGATACTACGGGCCGAGAATTGCATTCACTCCTTGAAGAGCAGTGTATGAAGCGAGCGATTCCTAGAAGGGGGGATATGCAATCACTTTCCCTTGTAACCGAATCAGATGCGGTTACAGGGCTCATTACCTTAGATGTACAGCGCGGTGAAATGGTGGCTCTGAAGGTAAAATCACTAATTCTCGCCACTGACGGATTTGAATCAGCATGGAATGGTGGTAGTGGTGGAACAGGTCTTTGGTTAGCTTCCGATGCAGGAGTTTCTCTAAACAATCTTGAATTTGTAGGCTGGAATCCCCTTAGTATGCAGATGCATGGCCTGCAACTACCATTTGCAATCTTAGATGATGGCGCATCGGTGCGTTCCGCTTCAGGTAGTGATATTGTATTCTCATCCGAAGGTGGCATTTCCGAAGCCTCACAATCCTTGCTTAATTCAGGCGAACAATGTGTGTTGGACGCCCGTGTCCTAACCCGCGGCACTCCTGTGTGGTATGGTGACACCTCAGAAAGAGTATCTTCACGCCTTGGGGGTCAAATGAGCGAGACAGTGATCCCAATATCCCCTCAAGTTTCAACTACGATTGGTGGCGTTCCTTGTGATATGACTGGAAAAGTTTCTTCGCACGGTGGATTATTTGTTGCTGGGGATTGTGCTTGCAGTGGATTCCATGGTGCAGACATGGCTGTTGGTAACAGGTTGTTGGAATCTCTTGATGGTGGTTCTAATGCAGGTGCTTCTGCCGCAGAACATGCTGCGGATTTACAATTTTCAGATTCTGATGCGATAGATTCTGCTTTGACAGCAGCAGCAGACCGCTTTGGTAAATTATTAGCAGCAACAGATTCTGGAATGACAAGGGGCCAAGTTTCAACCCAATTGAATTCAATTATGTCAGATACAATGGGGGTAAGTCGTGAAGGGACTTCCTTAACTGGTGCCGCGGAACGACTTTCACAACTTGCTGAGACTGAAATAACATTATCAGATGAGAGCCCGGTAATGAATACTGAATTAGTTGAGGTATTCCGTCTTGAAGGAATGGTAAGAGTCTCTCTAAATGCTGTTGAGTCAGCAATGGACCGAGTTGAATCATGTGGTAGTCATCAACGCAGTGACGAGTAATTCGTCTTCATTGAATAGCCGCAATGTTGACCATCTCTGCCAACCTGCGACAACCATGCGTCTGCATTCAATTCTCATGATATTCATGGTTTTGCTCGTATTTTTTTCAGGTTGTGTTTCCCCTCCCAAAGAAGAACCATGTGAAGAGGGGCTTTCAACAATAGAATATTTGCCCGACCCTGATGGGGTAACTACAGCCAACATTAGATTAGCAGACTTAGATGGTAATGGGGTGGATGAAATATTCTCAACCCACCCTTTGGATGGTACAATTACTAGGGTAATTTGTGACGAAGACGGCTGTGTTGAGCAGGTGTTCAGCGATGGGTTCATTGCTCCAGTCAGAACTCATATAGTTGATTTAAATCATGATGGTTTCACTGATATCATCGTTGCAGATATTGGTATTCTTCCCCCAGCAGACGAATTGGTTGGCAAAGTCGTGATGCTGAAAGGACTTGCAGGCGACGAGTTCCAACCGGTTACATTGATAGATGGAATTGGTCGAACAGTATGTGCCGAATCAGGTGATTTTGATCTTGATGGGGATTTAGATTTAGTAGTCTGTGAGTTCGGCAATTTAGAGGGTAGTTTATTCTGGTTAGAGCAAAGTGAAAACAATACTTGGGTCAGACATAATATCGATGAGCGCTCAGGCGTAATCCACGCATTCCCATTTGACCTTGATGGTGATGGAGATTTGGATATCGCGGTATCCCTTTCCCAAGTATCAGAAGAAATCAACATTTATCGAAATAATGGTGAGGGTAACTTCACGAAGCATTCTCTGGTTAACGAAGATGAAACCTTCTACGGGATGTCTGGATTAGAGGTAGTTGACCTTGACCAAGACGGTGATTCAGATATTATTTATTCCAATGGCGACACTCTTGATATGGATTTACCAGCAGAGATTGACCCCCATTCTTATCATGGTGTAAATTGGTTAGAGAATGATGGCTCAGGGGAATTCACCCGTCACCGATTAACCAATGTGTGGGGGGCGTTTACCGGTCACGCGGTTGACATAGATGATGATGGCGACCTTGATATCATGGTTGGAACGTTACAGATTTCATATTTCTTCCCAGATGGGGACCGCATTGATATTGTGATATTAGAGAACGATGGTAACGAACAATTTACTAGACACGAATCCACCCAAATTTTGAGGTATGTAATGACATTTGACTCAGGCGATATTGATGGTGATGGAACAATTGATTTGATTGGTGGAAGCCATCGTATTAGTTGGGTGGGTCCTAGTCACAAAGGCATCGAATTTGTGTGGACTCCTCCAGGGAGTTGTGCATAATGGAGCCCAGCTTATTCACTAAGATAATCGAAGGAGAAATCCCAGCATCCTTCATCGCTAAGAATGAATTATGGGTTGCATTTCTTGATATCAATCCACGCGCTGAAGGCCATACGCTCATAGTTCCCGTTGAGCAAAAGCAGAGAGTTAGGGATTTGAGTAAAGAGAGTCAACACTCTTTGATGGAAGGTGTAGCAATGGTTTCAGAAAAGTTGTGTAATCACTTTGGAACATCGGATTGCACCATCGTAGTTCACGATGGGCCAGCAGCAGGCCAAGAAATACCACACGTCCATATTCATATTATCCCTAGAAATCTTGGAGATGGTGGTAAGAGTATATTGGCGATGTTCCCTAACACTTCCCCACCAGGTACACTAGACCCTGATTTTTCTGCGCTAACTAATCTCGCAAATGAATTATCCACAGATTAAACACCCGGCGAATTGATGGTTTGATGCCATCTCCGAAGGTGTATGGAAGAGGGTGTCGACCATCGTGGCGATGAATTACCCCCGCTGACAAAGCGTTCAAGCAATGTAAATCTTGAGCGTATTCTCAAATATCACAAACCTGATTTTTCTGATACCCATCTTACAACTACTGGTTTTTGGCCAGTAATCCGCCAGATGATGCAATATGGGCATGACCACGTGATGAGTAGAACTTGGTACCATTATCATGGCGAAGACCCCAACGATGGGCCAGGGGTACTTGCCGTTGCATGGCACACTGCAGGCTTGATAGATCCACTAGTGATAGTTCTAAAAATAAACAAGCCATTTGTTTTTGCAGGCCGACAAGATGTCCTAACAGGGCCTATTATTGGTTGGTGGGGTAGGAGAATGGGGGTCCAACCATTGCTTCGCCAAGCAGAGAGATTGAGAGGGTTTGTTGATGATGAAGTAGCAACCCGTGTTAATACTGCAAGTATGTTGACTGTTGCATCAAAACTCGCTCATGGTCAAGCATCAATATTGTTACCTGAAGGACATTCCCACAGCGAGTCACATCTTATCCGTTTACGAACAGGACCAGTTCGTTCAGCCCTCAATGCTGCAGCCTTAGCAAGAGAAATTGGTAATGATATTCCAGTAATTTTACCGGTAGGCCTTACTTTTCGTGACCCTCACGCGTGGTTTTCAGAAGTCTTAGTTGAATTTGCTGAGCCTATTCATCTTCCCGAACTTCCTGATAAAAACCATGGAGCTAAATTACTCGCCGGTGAATGGATTGAGCCAGATAGAGAAACAACCATCACTGTTCGAAATGAGATGAGAGATAGGTTAGGTTACTTAACCCCCGATGCCCCAGATATTGATACATGGCGAGCGTGGTTATTGCTTGGTCACCTTGATGCTGGATTAGCAGGGAAACGCTTGACTACTTGGCAACAAGAAGTATTGCATGGGCGCGCAATTCGCGACCAAATGCGCGGTTCAACAAAAAAAGTATGGCATGGGCCAGAGGCGTGTGGTGAAGAGGATTTAGCGGTCACTTCAAAACTAACTGAACCGGCTCGAAAAGCCGCCAAAACACTTCATGAAATGGGGCTGGACGCTCGCGCATCCCACCCCACCTCTGCCGAGATAAACTGGAAAAATATAGCATTGGCATTGGTTCTCACACCTCTAATCGCTCTTGCATTACCTTTCACAATTGTTGGTAATGGTATTCAATCTCTCATTGGGTTCTTGCTTGCTAAATTCAATGGCGAAGCGGTTGATAAAAGAACAACGTTCCATATGATGACAAGCCTGCTTGGCACTGTTTTTATTCGTCCACTAATTCACTTTGGCACAGCTTTGGTGTTATTACGGATGGGTCATTTCCCAGAATATTCAGCTTATATTATGGTACCCACCCTCTTTCTTTTCCTTTGGTTTATCACCGATGTGAGTGCCTTCGCGTGTAGGGGATTTCTTCGTATTACTATTGACATTAGACGAAATTTTCACACATATTCCTCATCCCGCACAAGGGGTTGGGATTCTCTCAGAACTGAATTTGATAATTTATCAGAGATGCTCGGTGCGCTCAAATAGTCTGCCATCCTCACGACTTCTATGAGTGGTGATTACGAGGCCAATATACGTGATTGGCTAATCAGTGAAGGGCTTGAGGTCAGGGAGCGACCCGACCAGCGCGCCGATTTTCACCTGATGGTGCGTTACCCACCAACTCCTCACGGCCATGTGTTCAATATCGCATCACCAAAACAGCGGAATTTGGTAGTAGTTTCAACAGTCACCCAAGTAGATGCAGGTCAACAAGATGCAATGTCTAAGCGAAGTGAGGAAGACGATTCTGGTTGGGAGGGTTGGTTACACGAAAGCCGCCTTCACTTAACCCGTAGTGGGGTTGATTGGGTTTTACATGTACGAAATTCTACAGAGAGTCCCCCCGGCCCACTTCAAGCGTTTAATCTTAGTAAACCAATTTGGACAGATGGATTGAGTCAGAATGAGTTGATGCAAACACTTCGTCATTTATGGCTCACAAAACTAGCATTAATCCATGAAATAAAATATTCATTTGGTCCAGGGGTTGGTAAACCCGGACCTGTTGATGACTGGCAACAACAGCAAGGAGTACAACGTTTACCCCCACAACGAGATAATGTGGTGTCTACCGATGAAGGCGGTTCTTTTGGCTCTGGTTTTGATCCCTCAGAATGGCAATGAAAGATAAAATATTCGTTGTGGAATCGGTTGATTTACGGTTAGATTTTTTATTGGATAATTTAAATCAAAATATGACCGCAAAGCGTCGCGGTTAAGTACCAAATCTATGGCATTCACAATAACGCAGTAGTGATACTGAAGGAGTCGATAAGAATGAATGACACAAATAAGAGTGTGATGATGGTTTTACTAATGGTGATGAGTAGCCTTTTGGCAGGCTATTCGCCAGCAATTGGAGATGTAGAAGCAGCCCAAGTGGTCATCACAGATGCAGTACAAGTGGTCGATGGTGGCCAAGTGAATGATAGAATGGCGGCAGTGGATTCTGACGCAGACGGTAATATCCACATTGTGTGGAGTAGGAACACCCAACATTTGTTTTACACAATGTTAGATGCAAGAGCGCAAACAGTGATATCTGCAACTCAGATATCCAATACTGGTGCGCACCGTTCTTGGAATCCAGATATTGAGGTCGATGATAGCGGAATGGTGCACATTGTGTGGACTAACACAGCTGGTCAGCACTCAATTGTGTACACTCTCCTAGATCCTTCATTCCACCCTCAAGACGGTTCCCCAGGTGACGATTCAACTCTTTCAATGGTTGATGATTTCATAGTTAGCCAACGGAACCAAGACAGGGGATGGCCAGCCATAGCACTCGACTCGCTTGGCTCGGTTCACATTGTTTGGCAAGATGCGTACGAGCAACTTGACAAATTTTACCAGCAACCACAGATATACTACACAATGCTAGACATTGACCTCTCTACCCGAGAAGCAATAACTGCAATTGATGACACCTTACTTACTCCAATTATTGGTCACAAGGGACATCCAGACATAGCTGTTGACGCTAATGACTTCGTCCAGATTGTATGGGATGATACACGTGGAGGAAAGGTGGAATTCGCAGCACCAATTGATACATCAGGTTCAATGTACCAAGAATGGGCTGACATGTGCACTGTGTTCTATGGTGGCCAATGGTCAAGTGGTGGCTATTTCCGTGGTATTAAACCAATGCTGATGGATGCAAACATTTCGGTTTACGAAACATTGTATCTTCTCAGTGGTAATACCCCAAGTGCTGCTAGTGGGGGCACTTGTGCAGCCGCTTATGCAACCGGTGGTTCTGGCGGAAATGTCCGCCCAACAGCGCTTGGGCTAAACCCATCTGATCATTCAGGTGGAATTCGAAAGTTGACAGAAGTTGTCTACGGTGGTGCCGCAACTAATCTACCTTCAGATGGTGGGTATTACTCTGAATTTTGGGGCCCTGGTTCAACTTGGGCTTGTCTATCATGGAAGGATGCTGGTGGTAATGTACCAGGTAACCCACCAACTCAGCGTGACCACAAGTGGAACCCTAATGCAACTAAGATTGTGATGCCTATTTCCGATGAAGGACCATATGGAGGCCATCCAATTGACCAACAAGATTCACAGAGCATTAACGAAGCTCACGACGCTTGTGTCCTTGCCGGTGTAACTCCTGTTCCATTGCATTCTGGAGGCAACCAGGGTGTTGCTTCAGCAGCTCTTGATATGGCAAAATGCCCTAATGGACAAACATCAACAGGGCCAAGAATTTGCCCTGGTTCAACGATTCGAAATACGAATGCGGGCGGCCAGGCCCATGCGTTCCCGTCTGGTGGTTCAAATTCAATGGCTCTTCTAGTGGAGGCAATGATTTATCTTGCAACGAACAACTCTCGTGAAATCTACCTAACAGTTCTTGACCCTCATTCACTCGTGGATAATGCCCCAAACTCTTGGGGATATGGTGACCCAGGACACTCAGTCACTGGAAACTCATACTATGAGAGAATCGGCCCTTCGGTTGATTCCAATGGAGACGGCAACCTTGTCGTGGTGAATGATACTAGAATCACTATTGATGATGCATTCAGTCTACATCCATCAATTGCAATTGATTCAAGTGGAAACACCCACCTTGCTTGGATGGATGCTCGTGGTTATGGGTTTGACAAAGATGACAACTACGAAGTTTGGTACTCTCGCCTAAGACTACGTGGCTCAAGTGATTGGAATGGTGTCCCTGGTGGACTACCAACGTATGGTATCAAACAGATTTACGACTACCCAATTTCTGAATTTGAAGGTGCGAATAATATTCCACCATCACGACCATGGGGTCCATCATCTTACATGCCTTCTATTCTTGCAGACGCACAAGATAACATTCACATCGCATGGTTAGAAAATTCCAATGCAACTGCTGGTGAAGAGGTAATGTACACTCGCTTGAATCACACCAATGATGCATACCCAGATGGAATCCCTCTAAACTCACTGGCTTCATACATTCTTGATGAATGGGAACCAACTCCAGTAACAAAGTGGGCATCTGATAAGTTAGGTCCCAATAGTGGTCACGCACCTGAAATGGGACAACCACCAGCATTTGCAAACGACCTTGGCAGTGGTGCACACATGGCATGGTCTGACACAACGAAGTGTGATGGTTCCTCAAATAACAACATGTACACGATTTGCTATACACATATTTTGACCGGTCAAGTCGATGTCTTCCTAGAAAACGGAGAAGCTGATTGGTTACATATTATTGAGCCAGGAGAAGAGACAATATTCAATATGACAATCAACAACACAACACCTGGACCAGTTGATTTGGTTGCTGACACATATTCAGTGAATCTCAGCATGATGTGCATTGTACCGCAAGAAATTGCTGAAGCACACGGGATTTCGCAGCAATGTAACTCAGGCAACTGGACTATGACGATGTTCTTTGCTAACAACCACACCGCCATCTTCCCAGATACAGATATTTACCTAAAAGGTGGAGAGTCTGCGAGAATATATTTGAGAGTAAGGGCGCCATCAGTTTATCAGGCGCACCATGACGAAAATTCGTATGTTACGGTTTCAGCGGTATCTCACAAAGATCCCGCTATTCGTTCGGATAGGTTGACTCTGACAATGATGGATGTGGTTCACGGAATACAACTTGACACCTCACACGAAAGGTCTGATGTTGAACAGGGTCAAACCGCAATTTTCTCTATTACGATAACAAACATTGGTAATGTGTTTGATAGCTTTGCTTTCTACGATCCAAACACGATTGAAGGGCAACAAGAGTGGCTACTTCCATTTGGTTGGCAGATTCGGTTCCCTCTACAAGTATCACTTGATCCCGGTCAGTCAGTTACTAAGAATCTCGAGATTAGTGTGCCAACGACGCAGGAGCCGGGAACATTTGCCCTGTTCTTGAAGGGATGGTCAATGGGAGAACCGCGTAAGTCTGTTGCTTCAGGTACAATGGATGTATTGGAATTGTATGTTAATGTCAGCATCCGCTCAACCGGCAATATTGTATTTGAAATCTATGATACTACAGAATATGTTTTACCAGGTGATTGTGCAAGTTATGACATTGATGTCATCAAACACTTCCAACCAGGGTGGATTGTTTTCACAACACCCGGTGCACCAGAAGCAAGACCAGTCGAAATTCCAGAACATGTTTGGAGAGAAGATCACTGGACTCTTACAGTAGACTTCGCAAATGCACCCGGTGGCAATTCAATGGGGTTGAATGAACCTAGACATTGGGGGACTATCGATTACCCATATACTGTAACAGCAGTTGTATGTGCCCCTGATAACGCAAATGCAGGGCTTGGCCC
>CAXEOD010000001.1:0-79736 GCA_963997805.1 uncultured Candidatus Poseidoniales archaeon | reverse complement strand
CAAGAGCGACCTCTAGCTTCTTCTCTTTCTCTTGTTGATGGTGCTCTATTAGTCGCTCCAGCAGGTGATTCTGCGATTGCAGTATGGACAGATGCTGAGGCAGACCACACAGCATTGCTAGCAAATGCTGCTGCCATGTTGAAGACAGAATCATCCGGTTTGGCTGGTGATGATGCTGGAGAGCCTCTGCCAGAAGGAACAGTCATCAAAGATTCTAAGAGTGGAATTGACCAGACGCTATCCGCTTTGAAAATGGCAAAGGAAGATTCTACCACCGGTTATCTAGAATCGATTCCTACTTCTGGAGTTACGGTTGCTATCACCTTGATTGACGGTGTTCCAGTTGGAATTCGTAGTCAAGGAATTGATTCTACTGAGAAAGCAGTGACGAATGCAACATCATCCTCAAGCCGTCTACGCCTCGTTAGACTTGATAGAGCGATGAGGTTACTTCTGCGCTCAAGTACTGTTGAGGATTGGTCACTTCGTAATCTATGTGATTCACTTGCCTCCTGTCGTACTAGGAGTGAGGATAGGAAAAGCCTACTGCAAGGTCGTTTAGGGGTATTATATGGATTTGAACTTGGTTTTGAATCAATGCAATCTGGACGCCAAGATTGGAAACTTGTTGATGATGGAATGGCGGCTGATGGTTTGCCTGGTACTACGCGTAAGAGTCTGATGGGTCCAGTGGTAGCAGAGTTACAAGCCCGAATTCATACCCAAGCAAACGATGTTACAAGAATGGAAAAAGCCAGCGCTAAGATGCAGGAAAAAGTTGAGGATACAAGAACTCAGCGTGATCAACTAAAAACTGAACTGTCAGCATTGCAAGAACTCCTTGAAGAAGGTCGTGATGAGCGCATGTCACTTTCATCCCAACTTGATGATTCAACAGTTAAAATTAGGGAAAAGGAACAGATTGGTGAAGAACAGTCTGCCCGAGCAGAACGACTAGCCCGCCGAGTTGCTGAGTTAGAGAACCAAGTTAAGAAACGAGCCGAAGAGATGGCTTCGGCGCTTGGAGAAATGGAATCTCGCAAGGAATTACTCACCGCCTTAGAGGGATTACTCGCTGAGGAAGTTAGGGTCAAGTCGGAACTTGAGACCTCTGAGGCCCGCTTAACTGAAGTCAGGAGAATCATTGACGATGATGAAAGGGTCCAGAGAGTATTGCATGAACAAGTTGGGGCGCAGAGAGAGCGCCATCGCGGTGCAACTGCAGAACTTAACGAACTTGAGCGCCAGGTTGAACAACGCAGAGACGAACTAACCTCAATGGAAGGTGATTTACACTCAAGCCGCGGAATGGTTGAGGAGGAACGACTTCGTTGTGCTGAAATGGACAGAAAGCACACACTTTTGCAATCAGAATTACGTGAATTGATGGAAGAACGCCGCCAACTCATGCGTGAACTCGGTGATCTTGACACACGTAGAGGTGGTTCAGAAGCTGAGTTAAGAATGCTGATAGAACAATCTGAAGATTTAGAATCTGCGCATGAACTTGCTCTTGCTGACATCGCAGAAGCAGATCGTATTCGTGCCCGCCTCTCAGAAGAACCGTTGGCCCGTGCTTTACTTGGTGATGAATCTGGATTAGCAATGCTTGAGCCAGTATTGTCGCGAATGACATCAGCCCGCTCACGAGGTTTCAGCGTAGTACTGCTTGACCGGGCGGTTGAGAGAGGATTGCAAGTGATTCAACACACTGTCGACGAGGTAGCTCAAACCCCACGATACCTACTTTCTACTGAAGTCATGGATTTACTCAGTCAACAAGCACCAGAAACAGCAGATACAGTCCGAGGTTTGACTAGATGGTCTGTTCAGAATAGACTGGAGCATAAACTTGCAGAAACAGTGTCTAATGTTGTCCTTGACTTAGAGAATCTGCTCAATGATTACGAGCAGTCAGTCACGATGTTGATGCATCTAAGAGAAGTATTGCGCCAAATGTCTGAACTCGGCTTACCTAGTGAACAAATAGAACATCTCGAAAAGGTATCACACATGCCAGAAGCCCTACCCGCTGTTTCAAAGGAGGTACGTCGATTGATTCAGCACGCGCTAGATGAAATTTACATCGAGTCCGATCAGCGAACAACTGGTGAAGCGGTTGGTTTGGAAAGCACCGTTGAAGTTCTAGAGCAGTTGAAGTATAGGTTGGACGTTAGTGGACTTACTGGTGAAGAGCCCGTTGGCGATTTATGGACCTTCCAAAACAGTGGCATGTTACCTTTTGAATCGCATTCACTCACAGCAGTTGAGAGACCAGAAATCAATAATGCAGCCGTTGCTCATATGAATCCAAGTTCGGAATCACAGCAAACTGAATCTGCTGCTTCCACACCAGCAAATGATGTACAGCCAAGTGACTCAAGCCAAACATGGCAACCAATAGAGGCCCCTAGTGATAGTGATGGTGTTGACCTTACCAGTAGAATGACCATTGGCTTACCAGATTCAGAGGTACTTGGAACTGTTGAAGAAATTAGTGACTTAGCTGATATTGAAATGAAGTTGGCAGAAATGGATTCAGCATCTTCTATTCGAGATGATACTGTCAACGGTGTAGAACCACCGGTTGACCCTGAACAGCGCTCGGAGTTAGCGTCCCTTGAGGATGAACTTTCTGACCTTGAATTGTGAGGTGTGAATAGTGAGTGAGTCGCTTGACCCGAGCGAAGGTGCACAACCAATGCCCGGCATAGAACTAGAAGGCCAGCGAGCCTATCCAACAGGTTTGGAAAAGTTTGTTTCAATCGCTTGCGTTGGGGCTTCGGTGTTGATGATCGTCCCAGCGCTTTCGGCCGACCTGTCACTTCCTGGAATAATTCACGTCCCTCTCGTGTTTTTCGGGCTACCTGTGATTGGATTTTCAATCGCTAGACTGCTAACCCATGTAATTCATTTCGCAGCAACAAATTAGTTGGTGCATTCAATCAGATGACAAGTTTGGAAGATATGATTCAATGAATGAAACAATACGATTCCATGGTAGGACATATTTCAACCCTGCAACGAAAATTAGCATCATCATGGCTGATATTACTTTACCATAAGTCAACTGTAACTCAAGAGATTCTTGTACTTGTCCGCTCCACTGTGAGGAACCGAATAGGGCTACTAAGTCAAGGATTAAGTCGTCGAATTTTAGAGCTAACATTGCACAGAAAATTACCAAACTGAAAATTCCAACCGTATGAACAAGATGCCCATTCAACATATTGTCAAATTGGGTGACATACTCAGGGTCTTTCTTGCAAGATTCAGGAAGCCGGAATGCATACTCCAAGTGGCGGATGATTGCAAATCCTGATTCAGAGAAGATAATCATCAACATAGCCATCATCAATAACGGGAATATCGTTTCCGAAACCATACCGCCAAGAACCATTTGTTCACTTATTTGCGGACTTATCGGATTCAATCCAAGGTCAAAGTATACTGTGACTGCCTCAAATGAAAGCAGTGCGTGGATTCCAAGATAAATCAAAGTGGTACCAAGAGACCAGCCAATCATCCTTCTAGAAAGTCCCCAAACCCCCATCATCCCTGTCCAGACAGGGGTCAAATACAGTGCAACAATGAATACTTGTGTATAGAGAATTAGCGGATATACCAGCGTCTCAGCATGGTTTCTACCCGACCCCTGAGAATCAATTGGCCAATACAAATCCCAACTGGTAATCATTCCAAAGAACCATCCAATAAGAAGTCGGCCAGCGAGGAATAGGATGAGTCCCATCAAAACCCCAAGAACGACCTTTCTCCGTAATTGTGGGGCCTGAAGGTTGAGAAATACCCAGCCAGCAGTTAACAATCCACAGATTAGAATGGGGACGTAATATCTGCCAGGTCCCTCGTTTCCTTGGCCAGTTAAGAAGTCAGCAAGAGGTAGGTCATATGCCGCATCACCAGATTCACTTCCTAGAATAGCCTCAAAGAAGTCAAGTGAGAGCGTATGGTCAAGTGCAGGGCACCAAAGGGTGTTTCCATCCCCATCCACATGTGAAGGTTCACAGGAGCCAAAGTTAGAACCAAGTTGTAAGAATAGCCAAATCAGGGCGAGGGTTGCAATCGTTTGTAGGGCAACAACTTGCCATTGAACGCGCAGTTCCTTAAGATGAAGGGTTCGACTTCCCTCGCTTTGTAGTTCTACGTCATCTGCCATTTTTTCACCTCACAACATTTTGACCTGCAGTAGCGCTTGTGATAATTCTACATCTGGCATCCAATCAATAACACGAGCTCCAAAACCTGCTAGCGCAGTTAGTCTATTCTGACGCTCGAGTTTCATCACTTCATAGGACATTCTTGGAATTCTTGTTACCAATCTCTCGTAGTCAATACTACTTGGACTGAGAACCACGACCTCGTGGCCTCGTCCCGCGAGGTCACGAACAGCATGTGGTACCGTTCCATCTCCCTCTAAACTAGAGATAATGAAAACCGGACTGCCGCGACTGAATCTTGGTGCTAATGCATTGGTAACAGCTTGTAAGGGCATATTGCCCTTCGGGGCAACGCCAGCAAGGCTACTTAGAATCTTGAAATGTTGTTTGTCTCCACCATCAGCGGGTAGGTATGAGAGTCTATCATCGTAAACAGCTAATGCAATTGAATCTCGCCGCTGTAGGAAATAAGCAGAAAGAGACGCCGCTGCAACTGTGCCCATCTCTAATGGGTTTTTCAACACAGTTCCAATCCTTGAAACATCTCTACTATCAAGAAGCAGGAAAACATCGGTTACTGCATCTCGGCATTTTTCGTTAACCATCAGTTCACCAGTACGGGCAAACGCCTTCCAATTGATATTCTTGAATGGGTCGCCAGGGACATACTCGCGTAGAGAGAAGAACTCTGTACCAGGTCCAGGAGTTCGCAGTGTAGTTGCTCCCGTGTACATCTTCGGTGTTCTGCTACGAACCATTGCTTCCTCAACATCACGAACTTGAGGGAATACAATAATGTCTGAACGATGGTCGATGAACATCTCGTTTGAAAATAGATTGAAGGTGTTGCGGTGTCTGATTGAAACTGCACCAATAGAAAAGTGCCCGCGGAGTGGGCAACGGAGAACATATCGGATTCTCGTTGTTTGGCCTGCACCTAAATTCACCATCATGTAATTGAGGCCGCTTTTCATTTTCATCTCGTGAGGTACATTGTCAAAAATCTCCAATTGTTGAGTGCGGCGGCGAGATGTGTTGGTAATTGCTAATTCAACATAGAGATCATCTCCCTTGTACAAATTATCGGCAGAAAGGGTACGAACAACATGTAATTCAGCGTGTCCTGTAACCCAGCCATTGATTGCTAAGAATGAGATAAAAGCGATTCCAATAACCATTAATTGGAAATTTGACATCATCATCCCTATGAGAACAAGTGCAATTCCAGATGTCATCATCAAGGCTGCCTTTCTAGTCCACATCAGAAATCACCTCGCTTACTTGCGCCCCCATAATTTTACACGTTTTACTACTGCAACGAGTTGTTCAAGTGAGTAATTCCGGTCTTCGAATACGAACTTCACTAATACTGGGTCGTTAATCATCTTCTGAAGTTCACGTGCAGGTAATGCATCAAATTCATCCCTCGTTAATGTGTTCAGATTGCGTACTCTAGAAAGAAGAACTTGCTTTACTTTGTTTGCGCGACTGTAGTAACCATATCGTCTTGAATCTCCAAAACCGTAGTAGATGATGCTGAAAACATGTCTCCAAGGTTCAGGATCAGTCTTGCGAATGATGACGGCTTCAAAGGCGATGAAAAGGGTAAGGAAGAGAAGTAACATAGCCATCCAATCGCTTGTAAAATAGACGAGGACATAGTAGATTAGATTGTAAGTATCGCCCATGAAAGATGTTTGTTGGTGGCGACTTTCATCAAAGATTACCTGAGCGTCTGGGCTAGCAGATAGAGTGCCGTTCTCATTGATTAGAAGTGCTTCAGCTATCGCGTCAAGTGCCCATTTTCGATTATCGTTCGCATCAATATCTGTAACTTGACTACCATACTTGTTTTCATAATCGTAAACAGTATTGATTAACAAACTACCATCTGAAATGAAGTGTGCCTTGCCTGATGTTGAATCTACACAATTGCGTGAAAGGCAGTATTTCACATAAATTGTGAATGGCCCTTGCATATCCCCCTCAAATCCGCTTCCAGCGGGTCCTACGGTCAAGTCGCCGTCATCATTGATGTCAAGATAGGAATCGGTACTAGAATATCCTAGTCCGTAGCGATTCTTCTCAGAATCATCTGCATGGTCTGGGTCAAAGGCAGATGGTGAGTTGAGGAGTAGGTTGTAACCGGGGTAAAAGTCCCATGGGGCACTACCGTCACCAGTCAGATGGTGAGCGCAGAGACCAGCCTCTTCTGAGGTGATGGTCATCATGCCAGGCACTCCAGGGTGTCCAGGGTCAGGGTCTATCAAGTCGACATATCCATCTCCATCGCTGTCCGCAAAGCATGGGTGTACCCCGGCTTGAGAAACATTAGAGGTGTACTTGTAACCGTCTGTTGAATTAATCCAGATGTAGTTGTAGTCCAAAGTCCATGCTCCGGCATCGTACAATTTATGTCCACTATATTCTATTCCGAAAGCAGAGGCCACTCCTGAACTGTAGCCGAAGTCATCCATTACAATGATGGTGCCGCCACGGGCTACAAACGAGGTGATAGCTTCAACTTCACTTGTCGTGTATCCATCACTCTCTTTGAATTGGACCACACTAGAATCTCCCGTAAATCTAGGTAAACTGATGGTATCTTTCTCTACACCAGCAATCACGAACACAGTTTCTTCAGGGTTCTTAATTTCATGGAGCAATAAAGGGCTACTGACTAGACTATGAGTCTCTACCCCCATTTCGTTAATGTCATATCTGAATGCTGAGATATCATCCCAATCCTCATCATACGCAGATAGTTGTGAATTTGCAGGGTTGACAAAACTGCCCAGTAGAGTTACTAGAAGGAGAACTAGAACGGAGTAAAAAGCGAATAGAGTAAGACTCCTCCTAAACTGTCGAGTATTCATGCGAGCGAACACTTGGTCAAAGTAAAATCGCAACTCTTACACCCGCTAGACCATAGGTCTAACAGATTGACGACTGAGGCTGCCTTAATACGGTTGTGCGCAGGTGAATCTCTTTGACATCACCGCTTTAATATGATTTGAGGTCCAACTCTATCGATTTCTTCACTTGGAAGCAACATCAAACCAGCTTCCGAAGGCCATGGTAATTTGTCCGCATCAAGAGATGGTTGCAACTCAATTACTAGGGTGCCCACAGCCCCGCTCTTCAAGTCAACCATTAAGTCGGCTACTGTTCCAAGGATATCTCCTCGTGAATCAACAACAGCGAGGCCAATCAGTTCCTGCCCGAAGGTCGCAGTCATCATTTTGCCGTCGGTGGCCTTACACCTTGAATCCTCTCATCATGACTCGCCTTGCTAAACGGTTTGACGGTTCACGCTAGGAATTCCGTCGAGTCAGTTCGTAGTTCATCAAACGGATTCAATTCCGGAAAGTGTGTCTGACCCTCTCTTCACACTCTCCATTCCACTCGTGAGACTGACTTCTAACTTAGCATAATATTCAAGCATGTCAGGCGTCACGGTTGCCCTAACTCTACCTACTGCAGATCCGAAGTGTTTCTTGGTAACGGTCTTCTTACCCGCACGCATGGCGATGAGCGCTGCTTCTCGGCATACTGCCTCAATATCTGCACCAGTATAACCATTCAATTTCTTTGCGAAATCTGTAGGGTCAAATTTCCCTAGTGGCATATTTGTTGTATGGATTTTGATAATTTCCCTACAACTCTTTTCATCTGGTGGTGGTATATGCAAGACTCTTTCAAATCGCCCGGATCTTAGAAGTGCTCGGTCAATCATTTCTGGGCGGTTGGTAGCCGCAACAATAACAACACCATCAAGTGCTTCTATTCCATCCATGCTGGTTAGGAGTTGGTCAACCATTCGGTTTGAAACCTGTCCACCTGCATCATCGGAACTGGATGAGCGATGACCTCCTATACTCTCAAATTCATCAAGGAAAATAATACTTGGAGCCGCTTGAGAGGCTTTCTTGAATATTTCCCGAATAGCCTTTTCAGATTCTCCAACCCACTTTGAGAACAACTCAGGTCCTTTGACAGTGATGAAGTTGGCTTGAGCTTCTGAGGCAATTGCTCTAGCCAACAATGTCTTGCCAGTTCCTGGTGCTCCAAACAATAGCACTCCTCTTGGGGCTTCAATTCCGAAATGTTTGAACAGTTCAGGTTTGGTAAGAGGCCAGTCAATACTTTCTCTAAGCCGATCTTTTACTTCTTCTAGTCCTCCGACTTGGTCCCAACTAACTTCGGGTAATTCGATGTAAATTTCTCTCAAGGCGCTTGGCTCAACCTCTTTAATGGCGAGTTTGAAATCGCTCATCGTCACTTCCATCTTTTCTAGAACCTCAGGAGGTACTTCTTCCTCTTCAAGGTCAATTTCAGGTAAGTATCTGCGCAAAGCCTTCATTGCTGCTTCCCGAGCAAGCGCTGAAATATCGGCACCAACAAATCCGTGAGTGTTGTTTAGCACCCACTCCATGTCAAAGTCATCAGCGATTGGCATACTTCTAACATGAATATCAACGATTTCTTGGCGACCAGTTTTGTCGGGTACACCAATTTCAATTTCCCTGTCAAATCTCCCTGGTCGCCTCAATGCTTGGTCAATCGCATCCTGTCTATTTGTTGCACCAATTACAACAACATTGTCTCTACCTTGCATACCATCCATTAGAGTCAACAATTGAGCAACAACTCGGCGCTCAACTTCACCAGTTACATCTTCTCGCTTTGGTGCGATGCTGTCTAATTCATCAATGAAGATAATTGCAGGCGCTTGTGAAGCAGCCTCTTCAAATAATTCTCGCAACTGCTTCTCAGATTCACCGTAATATTTGCTGATAATTTCAGGCCCATTAATTGAGGTGAAGTGAGCGTTGGTTTCGTTGGCAACCGCCTTCGCAATCATCGTCTTACCAGTCCCTGGTGGGCCGTGTAACAGAACTCCTTTCGGTGGGTCTATGCCCAATGTGCGGAACAATATCGGATGTTTGAGAGGTAACTCAATCATCTCTCTTACTTTTTGCAGTTGATCGCCAAGGCCACCAATATCTTCGTAGGTCACTGATGTACTACCTTGGGATATCTCTTCGTCAATGGCCTCATCCTTGATTACAATCTCAGTTTCAGGAAGAACTTGAACAATGCCTTTGGGTGTTGTCGTCATTATAGCGAATGGAAGAGCCTCAGCGAATAATGTCATACCAGGTATGAAGATTCTATCACCAGCAACAACTGGCCTTTTATTGAGTCCTCTTCGGGCGAAGCCTTCAATCCCTGGACCGAATCTAACTTTCTGTTTTGATGCCATCACTGGTGAAAGGGTTAGTCTTGTGCATGGCTTTGCCTCAACCTTACGAATGGAAACATTAGAGCCGAGTTGTGAACCAGCATTCTTTCGAATTATACCATCAACTCGAATAACACCAAGATTAGCATCTTCAGGTCTGCATCGCCAAACTATTGCAGCGGTGGTATCGTCGCCTTTGATTTCAATGATATCACCAGGCTTTAGATTCAAATCATTGTCAAATGGAACCCTTGCCCTTCCGTGACCAACATCGCTAGGAATTGCTTTCGCTACTTTCAAATTCAGATTTTTTTTGTCGTCTCCTGCCACTGTCACCACTCCGACTACAGAACACCGGATTCGCGGACTCACTAAAAACCATGCACTTTCGTAACTACCAATTTCAGCGTAATCATTGGCTATCTATTGTAGCGCAGTGTGTGATTCTAAGGCTGAAAAAGCATTTTTTCCCTAAATCAATGCTTGGATTGGAAAGAAGAGCGAATCCCGCGTAGTATTCATGAACGGGACCGCCCCCGAACAGGCCATGACCCATGTGTTGGAAGTAGGGATTGAGCACCTCGAGAGCGATAATCCGAATGGATTACCAAAAGTAAAAGGCTACAATATCATCAATGGACAATTGACAGAATCAAGTGATGGAGGCACATTTGAATCTACAAACCCCGCTTGGCAAACCGATTGTCTTGGGGAGTTCCCATTATCTACAAAATCCGATGTTCACGATGCACTTGCCGCTGCTAGGGATGCTTTCCCTGGTTGGGCAGCCACTCCAGCCCCAACACGTGGTCAGATTATTGGCAATATGGGTCGCCTATTGATGGAGCACAAAGATGCAATCACTGCACTTGAAACTCGCGAAATAGGCAAAACTCTGAAAGAATCGGCCGGCTCAGTTCAAGAAGCAATTGACACTTGTCTTTTCTTTCAATCTGAAGGCCGCCGCCTTTATGGACAGACGGTAAATTCAGAATTACCAGATAAAGAATTGTTCACTTATCGCCGCCCACTTGGGGTGTGCGGCATCATCAACGCTTGCAACTTCCCAGCCGCAGTTCCATTTTGGAAGATGATTCCTGCAATTATGTGCGGGAACACTTGTGTTTGGAAATCACCACAAGATGCACCTTTGCTGTCATTCGCATTAGCTAGAATAATGCACGAGGCTGGGATACCCGATGGGGTAATCAACCTAATTCACGGCAAAGGTAGTGGTGCAGGTCAGGATTTGGTTGATGCAGTTGATGAAGGATTAGTCAACAAGATATCATTCACTGGCAGTACTGCTGTAGGAAAAATGATTGGTGAAGTTTGTGGCAGAAACTTAGTTTCAGCAAGCCTTGAACTCGGTGGAAAAAACCCACTCGTTGTTATGCCTTCAGCAAATCTTGAAAATGCTGTTGAAGGTGCATACTGGTCAGCATTCGGAACAGCGGGTCAACGCTGTACAAGTCTAGGAAATCTGATCATTCACAAAGACATTTACGATGATTTCATGGAGATGTTCATGGCAAAAGTAGAATCTACAACTATCGGGGATTCAGCACGACACCCAGGTGTATTGTATGGGCCAATGCTGTCCGAAAAATACGCTAAGGATTTCCTAAGGGATGTCGAGATGTGCGAAAATAGTGGGGCTACACGCGTATTCGGTGAAGGGCGTATCACTAACAAAAACAAACCAATTGGCTTCCAAGGAGATGCCTCAGAAGGTGTCTACATGTGGCCGTATGTTTTTGTTGATGTGACCGAAGATATGGAGTGCTTCCATGAGGAGATTTTTGGACCTGCTGTTACCATAGTCAAGGCTGATGATTTTGAGCATGGATTATACCTCGCTAATGCAAGTCCATACGGTCTTTCAAGTGCAATATATACTAATGACAGGCTAGAAGCATATCGGTACAAGACTGGCATAAAGGCCGGAATGACTGGAATCAATAATTCAACAACTGGGGCAGAAGCCCACCTACCATTTGGTGGTGTTAAGGGCTCAGGAAACGGAACCCGTGAATCAGGAATCTGGGTTATTGAAGCGTACTCATACTGGCACGCAGTTAACGATGAGTTGAGCGGAAAGTTGCAGTTGGCACAAATGGATGTTGAAGACATTGAGATTGAAGAAGCCGATGTTGATTACTCGGCCTTATCTTGAGTATCATTCTTTACTCTGAAAAACATACTTGTTCAAAGCATGATATCGCCGCACTCGGGGCATTTCATACCGGGAATAAAAGCGCCGGGCATGAATCCGCATTTGATGCAAATGGTGAGTGGCTCGTAGTCCATTACGCCGTTGATGTAAGCGGTCACATTCAAGGCTGACGGCTGTAAGCGTATATTAGATGGCGATTGGATATCACATTGAACGGGTAGGCGATTTGCCAGATGTTGACCCCCGCCTCTTACTTATTCAGAAGCCAAGTAATGGCTGGCCAATTCTAGAACAGGAAGAACTTGAATCCCGATTGGCAGTAATTCGTAATTCCTCAACTCTTGAGGAACTCCGAAATCAACCTGATATCGCAGCCTATCGTCAGTTCTATTGGCGGCTTGGAATTGATCCTACAAAACGCCGCCCATCGGCAGAAGCTTTGGTACGCCGCATAATTGCCGGTAAACCATTTCCCCGCATTAATCCAATAGTTGATCGCTACAATCTCATATCAGCTGAAAATCGCATCAGCATCGGCGCACTCTCAACAGATTATCTTAGTGATAAAAAATTGACAATGCGCATGGCCCAACAAGGTGAACCATTCCTTGGAATAGGATTTCCAGAACCAAAGCCATGCACAGGTCAAGAACTAGTATTGTCAGTAGCTGAGCAAATAATTGCTCTCTATCCTTATCGGGACAGCCATAACACACGTATCAGGGGCGATGATTCTGCAGTTTTGTTTACTCTATGTGAAGTCCCTGAGATTGAAGAATTCCGAATTGAGAAGGCAGCACAGTCATTGAAATCAGAATTTTCCTAGTGGGTACTTACTCTAGTTTTAGTAGTGAAGTTGATAGAATATAGGCGCTCGCCTAGACCTGAATAGGGTTTGGGGTTGATGGGCGAGGCAGTCAAATTACCTATGCGCCGTGGATTCGGCGCAACCGATAGGATAGATGCTTGGTGGAAAGGTCCCACTGCAATGGCCCTCTACCTAGGTATAATGATAGCATATTCTACATGGCGCGGATTCATGGAAGCGGATTTCTGGATATTTTCAGAATTTGGTCGCTCAGCAGGGGTTCAAACCATGGCAATAGAAAATCAAGGAAGTCACGTGTTGAGCCCACTGTTTAGTCCACTCATTCTCCCGGGTGGTGACGGGCTCGGTGGGCCAATTCCTGAGTTTCTGTGGTGGATGTCTCCAGCAATGTTCATTCTAATTTTCCCAGCAGGATTTAGGGGGACTTGCTACTATTATCGTAAAGCATACTATCGTGCCTTTTTCCAACAACCAACTGCTTGTGCAGTTAGTAAGCCTTGGAATGCATACAAGGGTGAAACAAAACTTCTTGTCGTTCAAAACTTACATCGATACTTCATGTACGCGGCTCTTGTCTACCTACCTATTCTATCATACGATGTTTTGCTCTCAACTCACTTTGAAGGTGGCTCTTGGGGCTTTTCAGTTGGTACATTAGTTCTCGCTCTAAACGTGATACTTCTAACTGGTTACACTCTAGGATGTCATGCTTTTCGCCACCTAATTGGAGGTGGTACAAATGATTGGACATCCTCAGGTATTGCTCGTCTCAAGTATAAATTCTGGAGTCTCAGTACCTACCTAAATGTAAAACACAAAGATTGGGCTTTGTTTTCCTTATTTTGGGTGATGTTTGCAGACTTTTATGTCTACGCCTGCACAATGGGTTGGTGGACTGACGTGGTATTGTGGGGTGGATTATGATGACTGATGTTACAACCCACGAATATGATGTTGTCATTATTGGCGCTGGTGGTGCTGGCCTTAGGGCTGCGATTGAAGCAACACGCAAAGGTGCAACTGTGGCAATCATTTGCAAGTCTATGCTTGGAAAAGCACATACCGTGATGGCAGAAGGTGGAGCCGCAGCAGCATTAGGAAACGCTGACCCACGTGACAATTGGGAAATTCATTTCCGTGACACCATGAAGGGGGGTAAATACCTCAATGATTGGCGAATGGCTGAGATTCATGCGAAGGAATCTCCTGACAGAATTCGGGAACTTGAGCAATGGGGTGCAATTTTTGACCGTACTCCAGCCGGATTAACCAATCAAAGGAACTTCGGTGGACACACCTATCCTCGACTTGCCCACATTGGGGATGCGACAGGCCTTGAGTTGATTCGAACTCTACAAGAGAGGGGGGTTCACAGCGGGATGGAGGTATTTATGGAATACACCGTGCGCAAAATATTCACTAAAGATGGTAAGGCAACGGGCTGTTTTGCTTACAACCGCGCTGACGGTACTATGCACGTTTTCAAAGCTAAAACAATGGTTCTTGCTACCGGCGGAATTACCCGTTGTTGGGAAGTTTGCTCTGGTTCGTGGGAGTACACGGGGGAGGGTCACGCACTGGCTTATTGGGCAGGCGCGGAAATGGGCGACATGGAATTTGTTCAATTTCACCCTACTGGAATGATTTGGCCGCCATCTGTGAAAGGAATCTTGGTTACCGAAGGAGTACGTGGCGAAGGTGGAATGTTGAGTAACTCTGAAGGAGACCGATTCATGTTCAATTATGTGCCTGAAATGTATAAGCCTGAATTTGCTGATACTGAATCAGAGGCCCTTGAATGGGTGCAAGAGGTGATTGATGGTAAGTTGGCCACAAAGCGAAGACCTCCTGAACTTCTCACAAGAGATGTTGTTGCTAAGGCTATTAATTCTGAGATTAAAGCAGGACGTGGTAGTGAACACGGTGGTGCTTATCTTGACATATCTTGGCGAGATGAAGAGCAGGTTAGGAAAAAGTTACCAGGTATGTACCATCAGTTCAAAGAATTAGCTGGAGTTGACATCACAACCGAACAAATGGAGGTCGGTCCTACCGCGCATTATGTGATGGGTGGGGTCAAAGTAGAGCCAATAACTCAGGAAACAACAGTACAATGTTTGTATGCTGCTGGCGAAGCAGCAACTGGATTGCATGGTGCTAACAGACTTGGGGGTAATTCACTTTCTGATTTAATCACCTTTGGCAAGCGAGCCGGAGAATACTCGGCAAGGGCTGCAGCGGAGATGGATGGTTGGGAAGAAATATCTCAGTCAGAAATAGACGAAGTAGTTGCTGAAACTTTAGCGCCTTTCAGTAGAGAAGGCGGAGAGAACCCTGCAACGGTGGTTAATGAATTACGTAAAATGATGCAGGAAAAAGTTGGTATAATCCGCACTAAGGGTTTACTCACTGAAGCATTAGATGACCTCAACGAATTTGCCGCACGCGGAAAAACAACATCTCCTGGTGGTAGTAGAATCTACAACCCAGGTTGGCATCAAGCACTGGAAATCAATGCCATGGTTGACATCAGCCGGATGTGCGCCATGGCGGCATTGGCTCGGGAAGAGAGCAGAGGTGGACACACCCGCGAAGATTTCCCAACCCCTGACCACAGTCATTGGGGTAAAATAAACAGTGTAATCATGATGGGTGAGAAAGGTGAAATGGTTCTAGAACACAGAACTTATCCATCAATACGTGATGATTTGAAAGATTTACTTGATGCATCAGACTTACATGAGGAGGAAGAGTAAGATGAGCAAAGAAGTCACCTTCAGAGTTTTCAGGGGTGAACCAGATGAGGATGGCGATCCTTGTGGTGAGATGGTTGATTACACCGTTGAGATGGATGAAGGCATGGTGGTACTGGACGTAATCCACCAGATTCAGGCAGAGCATGCGCCAGACCTATCTTGTCGCTGGAATTGTAAGGCTGGCAAATGTGGTTCGTGTTCTGCTGAAGTAAATGGTAAACCGCGTTTGATGTGTATGACGAGAATGTCAGATATTGAGGAAGAGACACCCCCTGGTCAACCGGTATTGGTTAAACCGATGCAAGCATTTCCACTAACCAAAGATTTGGTGGTTGATGTTTCTTGGACTTATGAGTTGAATAAGAAAATCACTCCTATTGCGGGCCCAGCAGAGTTTGATTGGAAATTCCAGCAAAATGAAGCAGACCGAGTTCAAGAATTTAGGGCTTGCATCGAGTGTATGCTTTGCATTGACACCTGCCACGTTTTACGTGAGCACAAATTGTTTGACGAGTTTGCTGGGCCACGATTCTTCGTCCGATTAGCAAACTTGGAGATGCATCCACTTGATACTGAGGATAGGTTAGCATCAATCAAAGATGAATATGGTATTGGATATTGTAACATCACTCGCTGCTGTACTGATGTATGTCCTGCCGGAATTAATATCACAGACAATGCGATTATCCCACTGAAGGAGAGGATTGTCACTGAATATTATGATCCAGTAGCTTGGGTTGCCAAGAAAGTTGGACTCAGAAAGTGATTGTTTTTTTTTAAAAAAATGGCCCGCCTGAGGAGGAATTACTCCCCCCTCAAACGGGCTGTTCGCATTACTTGTGTAGTTCATCAAGTGATTTGACTTCAATCAGAGGTGGTCCACGCGTATCTTCTTGACATTGGCCTTCCAGACCTTGTCAGGTAGCCACGCTGGGCCGTTTGCAGGTTTTGGGACCTGCGCTCTCCATCCCTTGAATACGTGAACACGGCCTCCACCGCCACGCTCACGCAAGTGGATGTCTGTCTCTCCGCGACTAGCTGCTTTCAGGGCTGCGCCCCTAGGCTGCTTGCTCGCGAACACTTGGCTCGTATCATTTCCGCCGTCCATCAGGACGAAATATTTCTTACTCATTTCAGATTACCTCTGTGACAGTCACCCCTACTCGTTGATTATTTAAGCATTTCCCCGTCTAAACGCAGTACTGCGCTACATTGAAGGTTCCGTACCCCATTCCGAATGGCAATACTTGCATAGGCTAGAGGTCCATCGTTTACGGATTTTTAACGGGTTAATAGAATCTGGGATTAAATAATAACATTGTAATGATTTCCGGAAAACAACTTTCTGAATTATCAGAAATCAGGAATTTAAACTATGAAACAACCTCTCTTCGATCTAAGAATTGAGGTTGAAAAATAGATCAAGATGCTGGATTGATTCGTCAAAGTTCTGCACCAGCAAGGGTCTTTGTGTCATTTACTCCAGAGATGGAACGGATGTTTTCAACCACCGCAGCAGCAATGCTACTCATGGAATCTGCAGTCATTTTGACCAAGAGGTCATAATCTCCGAACAATAAAGTTGCATCCTCAACCATATCTAATGCTTTGATAGCATCATATACTTCTAATTCTGAGCCTGGTTTTACATTGATGAGCACGTATCCAACTGCCATGGAACCACCGAGAATGGCTGGGCATTCAATCCTTTGGCTCATCAGAGGCACTAAATAGTGAATTTTCATCAACCAAATCAAGTTCTGAATCATCTTCCTCTATCGTTTCAGAATTGAGAACTTCTTCAACTCCTTCTAATTCATTTTCTGATTCAGAGACATCACTTAGGGATTCCATAGCCATTTCAGCGATAGCGATATTTTGTTCGCCTTCGGCTCGAGAATCAGCTGGTGCAGCCCATCCAACCATTTCTTCGTCACTTAACTCATCCTCGTCAATATCTGCGTCTGGAGGGCGCAACCACATTCCTAAGAGAGTAATGCCAAGGATTGAAATTATTAGTAGAGCAAGTCGAACTCCCATAACCAAATTTATATTTGATTCTTGAGAATCAGAACTTTGGTTCAATACATCCCCCTCTCCCGTTTCGTTCTGAATTATCGGCACGGGAATGATACCATGTCTTGTATGAGCGACTTGATGCCCTTGAGCATCTGTACAGCCGATAGTTGATGCAAATGGTGCTCCTCCTGTGGGTGGCATCCAGCGAGCGATGAATGTACCGGCATCAGATAGTGGACCTTCTGATTCCATAACTGTTGTACCATTAGTGTCGATGATGATGAAGGTGCAAACAGTGTCTAGATGCCCGTCAGAATCATGAACAATCGCTTCAAGTTGTCCAAACTCACCCTCGGTTACCTCTCCAGATTGGTTTACGATTTTAGGAAGTCCATACTCAATTTCAACTGTAAATTCACCAACCGCACTCAATCCATCAATATCCCTTGCAATAATCTGTAAGGTTGCACCTCCGGCTGTAAAACTGTTATCTGCTAAAATGATGAAACCCCAATGATAGTCTGCTGAATCTGGGAATTGGCAATCATCCCAGTCCCATTTACTCGATAGCATCGGTTTGATGTTACCTGATTGAGCGAGGTTGACTGATGCTCCTTCAATCAGCCGGTTAGGATCTATCATTACCCAGCCACGAGCTTCTTCACCCCGTGTTAGAGGTAATTCTTCCCCTTCGCAGAAGCCAATGTCATAAACAAGAGGGGGTTGTAGATGCATAGTCCAATTCATTACAACAATTTGACTTTCGCCATTTGGTGCAATGTCGGTAATTTCCAATGTGACAATTAATTCACCAAATACTAATCCCGCCTCTGGTGGAGGTAAAGTTACAGAGGAGTTTTGTCGCATCATTTCTGCTGCATTAATTTCGCCATGTCGAGTATATTCTGAATGCCCTGGCCATTCAACTGTTACATTGTAGGTATAGTCTGAAAGTGGGTCATCATAATCAGATAGGGAGATCACTATTCTCTCACCTGTACCTCTTGCCAAAGCGAGCAAGTCCCCGTCAAAATCAACGAGGGTGAGATTTGCATTGAATTTCTCATCATGCACTGAAACCAATCTAGTTGTAAACAGATTACCAATCGAATCGTACAGATAAACAGTGACATCACTAGTTTCACTACCCCAGTCCAAGCGCCAAGTTGCTTGGTAGCAAAAGACATCTGAAAATTCGCTATCCGTTGGCTCAACACCACTTACATTACCGCTATTGGTGATTATCATAGGCAACTCAGTCAAAGGGTCGTGGTCAGCGTCAACAACACACGCTTTGAGTAGAATATTAGTATCACGTACTACGGTTTTTGGAGCAGTGAACGGTGAGAGTGTTGTAACTCCGTTCCATTCATCCGTATCTACTCCCGCGATATGAACTCCGAACCAATTGTGTAAAGCATTGGTCACTACTATTGCGTTATCAAGTTGTAGAAGAGTGTACTGAAATTGTCCATCTCTAACTTCAGCAATTAGATCAAGAGTACCCAATTCAATATTAGTTGGAATTGTCAAACCACTATACCAAGCAATATAATCAACACTAGTTGAATTGATGAAAGTCCAGTTGTCACCACTACCGTTAAGTCGCCATCCAAGTCGACTTTGTACTACACCAAAATCATCACTGACAGTAGTTGTACATCCGACAGTATCCCCTCTGCTTACAGTCCATGATGAGCATACCAAATTATTGATGACGGGGGGTCCGTTAACCTCTGTATTGAATATCTCAAGGTTGTTGTCTACAACTCGTTCAGGATTTTTCCAGTCGCTAGCAATGTAGCGGATGACATACTCGTTGAAGCCAATTCGAGTTGGAGTAAGATTAACTGAAATGATTCGTCGAGAACCGATGTCATTGCCACCAGGCATCTGTATGGTCACATTTGCAAGGATTGCATCACCATTTCTCTCTCGCACCTCAAGGGTACCATTTACAGTACCTGGCGCGAGGTTTTGCACTAACACATCAATACTCCCGTTAACACCAGTGGTCAATCGACCATCTACTCTAACCGCCTCTACATCTATATCGTGAAGAATGTCTGAATAAGGTGCCATCTTAGGGTCACCAACCGCAGTACCCATCCATGAGATTAAGGGATTAGCAGCATAATTCACTTCTGCGAAATTGTACCCATAAGCATAGTAGGGGAGAAGTAAATTTGGATAACCAATTGCTGAAAGGTAAGGCTCGTAGACATACCCTTTCACCCCTGACACACCATCCTCTAAGAGATCAACCACCAAACTCTGCCCGTACGTCGCTTCCCATGCAAACGTTCTGCCACCGGTACTCACAGCGGTCTCCGCAATACTGCCATCAACCCACTCAAAGTGAGGGCGAATTGCTCGCAAATTCATAGTATCAAAGTAGATCGAACCATTTCTACTACCTGTATCAAGTAATGCAACCATTGTGACTTTGAACGATGAAGCGTTTGCAGGTGGCCTGAAACGCATAGTTTTCGAATTCCACGAGGTTGCCAAATTTTGAGTCGAACTTGTATTGGTTTCAAGCAGTGTACCGTTATCGTCAAAGGAGTCTACTTCAATTCGATAATTTCCAGTAATCCAACCATCTTTCATGCCATAGCCATATACTATCCAAGCATGATCTTTCAAATCATCACTGAAATCATAGTCTTGTTCTACAGATGTTTCACCACTTCCTGCATTGCTGTAGTCAGAACAAGTTACAGCAGCAGCAGCATTGACTTCCGCCACCTCAGAATCCTGTAGCGTTCTGTTCCAAACTTTCAAGTCATCAATCAATCCTTCATAATGGGTATTTCCACCCCTGTTAACACCTACTTTGTATAGTTCAATACTATCAATACTTCCATTTAGTACAACGTTTGTTTGTATTAATTCACCATTGAGATATTGTTTCAAGGTATTGCTTTCGTAGGTAACTGCTAGATGCGTCCAAACTCCAGCTTCAATGGCTCCAAATGAATATGAGACGTTGTGATAAACTTCCCAATCACCAGAATTTGAACCACTCGTCATAATTTGGAAAGAGGCAGAGTCGCCTGCGACATCATTCACTGCAAAGGCAGAAGAATAACGATCTTGACTAACATTTCCTGTTTTGGTCCACAATGAGACTGAAAAGTTTCCAGCCCAGTCGTTGACATCAATTTTGGCATAATCATCCACTCCATCAAATTGGTAACAATTTCCAAACAGGCATTGTTGCCACCCAACACCATTATTGCTGTTGAATAGAGTTAAGTTTGCATTCCCTATTGAATCAGTGATACTGGTTCCAGAGCCATCATCAAAGGACCAGTGATGTGCTAAATCAGTTGTTACCGAATCGGCCACACCTCTCGTGAAAGCAGAGGATGGTACTATCTGTTTGCTTTGATTTGGACCCTGCCACGAAAGGATGAGTCCCGCATGCCCTCCATGCTCAAAGAACTCAGTGCGTAGTGTGTGAACTCCCGAGGAAAGCCATACTGTACTAGAGATTTCACTCATTCCGTGAACTCCAACATTACTGACAACTTCGTTACCATCAATCCATAATTTGGAACCATCATCACTATTGAGGTAGAAAGTCCAGTTTCCACTATCTGGGACCGTGATAGCACCACTATGGCGGGCAGAATAATAATCACCGAACCGACTACTGTCAAGTCCAGCCCATGTCCCGAGCGTCACGGCATGGTTGATATTTGGCTCAGAGCGCCAATAGTGAGGATTTCTACCCGATAAATCAGGCATCAAACTAGAGTTATATGTCACTCCACTATTATCAAAATATTCAGCAAGTAGTCCAGCGGTTCCGCTAGCCTCAGTAACTGTGCAGGTATCGGATGTTAAAGCCCCTTCAAGTGCGCCATTTCCATTCCTTTTTACAACGGTTTGCCTAGCCCAAGTAAAACCCTCGTCACCTACCAGGGGCGGATTAGTTGAATCCCAATATTTGGCACCAGTTCCCCATCCGCTATCGGCCGAATCAAAGCCGGAATTTGGTAGCCAGTTGGAATCCCATGAGCCATCATTAGAACCCCACGAAGCGTACAACATTACATTTGATTCATTTGTTACAAAAGTAGAATTTTGATTAAAGTGGACTGGAATCTCCATGCTACCATTTAATGTCGTATTTGCCGCATAGAGCAAATCGTTCCACCATTTGTATCCCGAGCCATTGCGGTTTGTAGCGAGGTCCAGCACACCCTGCCCTCTCTGACCAAACGAATTGTTGGCCTTGTCAATTAGGCCGAGCGCCGTATCAACTGTGTACCCCGTTAATCTAGTGACTAAATAGAAACCCTCTTCTTGGCGCGAAAACTGTTTCATTTCCTCACCAGCACCTGGACCATAGGTGTGAGATGCCCACCAGTTTTGGTGTATTGTTGAGTTGAATACACCGTTGACTAAACCAATTTCAGAATCAAAGGCGGCTTTGCCATTTCCAGGCCCATCGATTCTCAGAGGGATTCCTTTTGTGGTGACTAAATAATTGAGTTCTGTAGTCAGATTCCGATCACTAATCATTTGTCGCAACGGTTCTGCGAAATAAGTGTCAAATTGAGTTGGGTTGATGGTTTCAGCAGTAGGTGTACTATCGTTATCGAATAAGAAAACACGGTTAGTACTAATATTACGAGCGGCAACAAAAGCATAACCAATGGTTTTACTTGCCTGACTATTGTTGTTAATGAGAACACCAACATCCGAATAATCAATGTAATTTAGAAAAGTGAATGTTTCTGGGATTGCAACATCTCTGAAAGGAGTCTCATTCCAAATATCGTTACTGAAGGAACTTGATTGCCCTTTCTCTAACACTTCAGGTTGATGGGCAAAGTTAGCCCATGGTAGGGACACTAGCAGTAAGGCCAAAGCGAGGCTAAAGCGTACGCTGGACACAACTGTTGTTAATTTCTTCTTGCTCAATAAATTATCGCATTAATGTCAGTGTGTGTTCTAAAAAAAAGCCTTATTTTAGGGCTATTCAGCGTGGGGTATATTGCCGACGGCCTCACCTGCTCTAAACATGGTGGATGTTTTCATGGCGCGACAGTGCAAGAATGGCTTGGTAAAAGTCATTATTGGCGACATTTCCAAGATTGAAGCAGATGTAATGATTACTACTGCAAACAACCGTCTTGCAGGAAGGGAGGGAGTTGATGGAGAAATTCACAAACAGGCAGGTCCTGGATTACGGGCAGAGTGTGATGCTATTGCTGTTGAGCGCAGGAAAGATAACTTGCAACCTTGCCCAGTTGGGACATCAGTTATCACTGAACCATATGATTTAGCAACTAAGAAATTAATTCATGTTGTTGGTCCAGATTGTCGCAGACCAACCCAAGATGAATCAAGGCGGAGTCTCATCAAAAAGGCCTATGAAACATTATTTGAACAACTTTCAAACGTCAAAGATAGAGCAATTGTAGCTACACCCCCACTTAGTATGGATGTGTTTGCCTATCCACATCGTGAAGGGGCGAGAATGACAATGGAGATTGTGATGGGTTGGATGGACACCGCTGAGGATATTGGGGTAAAGGAGTTCTGGATAGTAACCCAGCAAATGCAATGGGTGAACAATCTAAGAACAGTTTATCGAGAGTCCGAGGACCAATTCCCTGGCAAAGACATCACCCGTGAATACCGATCAACCGGTATGTTGCCCTGAGTCATTCCTCTTCTGAGAATGATTCTCTACCACCGACCTTACGAGAAAGTTTCCACTCATTCTCAACGGCTAGGGCTTCCTCACTAGGGTCCCAAATATCACGTTTCAGGGCCTTTCGATAGGGAAGCCGATGAATGACTCGCCCATCTGCAACATCTACTTTCTTCAACATCCACTTCGCAGCGAGGTGATAGACGAGCCCTCGGAACAGGTCGGGTCGAAAGAGCCGACCGATGAAGGGAAGTCCATCCTGTCTCTTCTTCTGGTCCTTCATCCAAGAAACAGAGATTCGCTTGAAGGCGCGATTCCCAACACGATTCATTAGCCAACGATTAGACACCGATGTCTTGACGGTTGGTAGTAATCTGGTGCGTACCTCCTTGTCATAATTGCATTCACCAAGTATATCTTTGGCGGCAAATACGCCACTTGTTATCGCACATCGCATACCAAAACCCCACATGAAGTCCTGAAGTCCGCCGGCCTCGCCTACATAGTGGCGGCCATCTACTGTGTAATTACGATTAATTGTGAAGTCACCTTTTCCTCCAACCCGTTTAATCGGCTTTCTGTCTAGTTCAGGATAATGCTTGTCGTACCAAGCTATGGTTTCGTTGAGGTAGCGCCCACTCTTCTGTTGTTTACGCCAAAGACAGGTGCAGATCAGTCCGATTCCGTCTATGACAATCAGGTAAGCGTAGGCTCCGGGTGCTAATTTGTCATTGAAGTGGAAAGCCACATGGTCTGGATGTGATGTCTCAAATATCTCGCCATAAGCGAGGGCCGAGGTATCCTTCGGACCTGCAGCGATGATATGGCAGTCTTCTGGCTTTACCCTTGACTTGTAGTGAAGATTTGCTCCTGCTGCGACTGCTTGACGCTTCAGCCCTTGGTCGATGGTATGATGTGCAGTCCCTCTTTCAATGACTCGGAATGCAACTGTTGGGCTCCATGCCTGAGTGATGACGTCGTCGGGATGAATGACGTCAACTTGGTGGAATGCAGTACTCTTAAATTCGTCAGGGTCGATTCCCCATTCTCTCATCTCATCCAAGAAATCTTTATCGCTAGTCCAATTTTCAATCCCTTGGAAATCACCGTCAAATCTTGCCCCTGAATCGTTACGAATATCGTGGACATGCACCTCACGTCCGGCTTTGGCTAAAATGATGGCAGCGGCTAACCCCGAGAGTCCAGCACCCATGATTTGAATGGGCCCATCAGTATCAGACACCGTCACCATCAATTTCTTCGGGAGGCGCTTCAATCATGAAGCATTCGCCATCGGCGGTTTAATGCGGGGGTGCTTTTTCAGTAAAATCAAATGACTGTAGATGAGAGAGTTATCGTAGTTGCTGCGGCAGAATCTCTTGATTCGACTGCGGTCAGAGAAAGACTTCATCTGGAGGGTTGCGGCAGCATCGTATCTTTTCTCGGTATTACTAGAGGGGAAGATAATGGGGTGGAAATAAAAAGGTTAGAATTTGACGCATGGGAAGAAAAATTACCCCAAGTACTCTCAAGCCTCGGATATCAAGCTCTGTCTAAGTTTGGTGTTTCTTCAGTTTCAATGGCACACCGGACTGGAAGTGTAGGACCAAGTGAACCAATTGTTGCGATTCATGTTGCAAGCCCGCACAGGGCAGAGGGTTTTGAGGCCTGTAGTTGGTTGATAGATGAACTGAAGTCCCAAGCCCCCCTGTGGAAAAAAGAAGTTAGGGCTGATGGCACGATCTGGAAAGGTGGTTTGGGATGAGCAACGGCATTGATGGAATAGTACCAATTGGGCATAAGCCAATAGTTGAGAGAAGCGCGGTTGCTACCGGATTACTGCGTCTATCCTCCGATTCAGCAGATGCAATTAGGAATGGATTAATCGCAAAGGGTGATGTTTTGGAAGCATCTACTGTTGCGGCAATTCAAGCGGTAAAAGACACGCCGAGAATCATTCCTCATTGTCATGTTATTCCCATTGAAGGTTGTAATGTGTCTTGGGATTGGGAAGAAGATTCCCTTCGTTGCACATTATCTGTTTCAGCGCATTGGAAAACTGGTGTTGAGATGGAAGCAATTGTTGGTGTTTCAGCAGGCCTTCTATGCGCGTGGGATATGGTGAAGTCATTAGAAAAGGATGACCAAGGACAATATCCAGAAACTCAAATTGAGTCTATTCAAGTTCTTGAAAAGAAGAAAGGTTCGTGACCGCCACATTGAGAACCGATAGGTCCTCCCGCAACCATGGCGAAGACTAGTGATTTGACATCTTACTTCGTGAAAGCAACCGAGGCTGCTGCAATAGCAGCAGCAAAATGGCGCGGACACGGTGATGGTAAATTGGCTGATGGAGCCGCAGTGGAAGCGATGCGTAGTGTCTTTGACTCAGTACCATTTGATGGCCGAGTGGCTATCGGTGAGGGTGAGAGAGATGACGCACCAATGTTGTGGATTGGTGAACCACTTGGTTCAATGCAGGGCGAGGAGGGAGCATTACAGGTTGACATTGCAGTAGACCCTCTTGAGTGTACTAATCATGTTGCCAAGGATTTACCTAATGCAATTGCGGTGCTTGCCGCCGCTCCGCGTGGTTCCCTTTTACATGCGCCGGATTGTTATATGGACAAACTAGCAGGTCCTGCTGAAGTTGTTGGCGAAATTTCACTTGAAGCGGATGTTGCATACAATGTAGAAGCCGCCGCGTCCGCTTTGGACAAAGAAATAACAGACCTAAAAATCGTTGTAATGGACCGAGATCGTCACATTGACTTGATTAAAGAATTGAGAGATTTCGGTGTCTCAGTACCTCTCATTGGTGATGGGGACGTTGCCGCAGCCCTTGACGCCGCAAACCCAGAAAGTGATATTGATCTCCTGATGGGGATAGGGGCGGCTCCTGAAGGTGTGATAACAGCAACAGCATTGAGGGGTTTAGGTGGTCATTTTGAAGGACGTCTCGTAACTACAAATGAAGACCACGAGCGTCGAGCAAAGGAGATGATTGGGGATGATGTTTATCGGCTATGGGGTAGGGATGATTTGTGCTCGAGTTCAGACGCATTATTCGTTGCCAGTGGCGTTTGCTCAGGGTATCTTCCAGGAGTAGAAGACCTTGGTGGTCGGGTAGTTGTACACTCAGAAGTAATTGATGTGGCAAGTGGAGTAAGACGATTCATCAGTACTGAGTATCCTCAATGAGTCACTAGCAACCACTTTTTGGTGGACATAATTTATCTCCATAACTGCAAAACACACAGCAGTCACCTTTTTTGGGTTTCAAAGTAATTTTACAATTATTACACTGATGAAAGAATAAGCAGTAATCAGTCGGCATTTCAATCGTTTCAATATGGCTACATTCGGGACATGTCAAGTTACTTTCAACCATCGTATTCCCCCCCCACCCTTTACACGTTCAATTCTTTTACTCGTCTTCAGCACATTACCTACGTATTATAGCCATGACTTGTTTTTTTTTTGAGTCCGATTATGTAGTTAAATAAATTGGTTAATAATTCTTGTATGTTTGTGCAATTATTTTACGTGATGATGTGACTAATATTGCGTATTAACTTCCTGCGATGACTTGAAAATACCAAGCCGACTCGTGCTTCATAAGTGGTACGCATGGACATTACGATGCTTGAAGAAAATGCAAATAAATTGGTCACTCCGGGGCGAGGGATTCTAGCTGCAGATGAAAGTACGGGGACAATGAGTAGCCGACTTCAAGGAGTTGGGGTTGAGCCAACTGAAGAGGCACGTCGGTCTTACCGAGCAAACTTGTTCGCGGCACCAGGTTGCGAATCGGCAGTAAGTGGTGTAATCCTCTATGATGAGACCATCAGACAGATGATGGATGATGGGATAGCAATACCTGATTACTTGTTAGCGAAAGACATTCTCCCTGGAATCAAAGTAGACACAGGCGCTTATCTTTTGGCAAATCACAGTGGTGAAAAAATCACAGAAGGCTTAGATGGATTGCGGTCTCGATGTATGGAATATTTCAACATGGGTGCACGATTTGCAAAATGGCGCGCCGTCATTACGATTGCCGATGGAATCCCTTCCCAAGCTTGCATCAGCGCAAATGCACATGCATTAGCTCGCTATTCAGCAATATGTCAAGAGCAAGGATTAGTGCCAATTATTGAGCCAGAAGTTTTGATGGAAGGGAGTCATGATGCCGCTCGTTGTTATTCTGTTACTGCAGATATACTCACTGCAACCTTTGCGGCTTGTAAAGATCAGGGGGTACACATCCCTGGTGCCCTCTTGAAACCAAACATGATAATCGCTGGGACGGATTGTACTGAGCAAATATCTAGAGAAGAAGTAGCTCAGTTAACTCTCAAGTGCCTGAGGGAGAATGTCCCCCAAAATCTGCCCGGTATAGTGTTCTTGTCTGGTGGACAATCTGATGAAGATGCTACCGCTCATCTCAATTTGATGAATTCAATGGATGAAAACCCACCGTGGCAACTTTCGTACTCCTATGGTAGAGCCTTACAAGCAGCAGCACTCCAAACTTGGGCTACTGGGACTCCAGAAGATAGCCAAAACGCTTTTTCCCACCGTGCCAAGATGAATAGCCTTGCACGTTCAGGCGATTGGGACATTACACTTGAAAATTGAGAGCCAAATGTACCTACAAAGTACTTCTCGGCCACTAGTACACGATGGATGGTGAACCATTCGCGATTGTAAATTGATTTTCAATCAACTACTTCAGAACCCTGGGCCGCCACGGTCAAGAAGAAATGGCTGGCCAGGTCTCCATTCTGGATGCTTGTCTTTTACCCAGTCGACAATTGCCCACTCACAGATATCATACCCACCTGAGAGAATTCCACTTCTCTTGATGTATCCGACCTTCACTATGTCTTTATCTTTAGAGAGAACATTGCCAAGTTGTTGGCTTGTTGTCCCGTGTCTCATTGTGGTATTGATGTGCTCAAGAATTTCCGCGGTATTACGTGGTCTCTCAGCAAGGAATGCCTTAATCTTCTGTCTGATTCTAACTGTTTTCATTTTTCTTCACCTTTTCCTCCAAGTCATCTAACGGTTACCCACGGGGGTTCTTTACACCGTCTGACCTGAGGGAGTGCTGTCGCTGATATAACCATTGCCACAGATGACGCATTGTTGTTACAGATGGTGACGTATTTATTGCATGGTTGGAGAATAAAATAATCGGTGAGTTAGTAAAACCGTACTTTCTCCAGTGGAAATATGTAACAAACGGTAACTAATGAAATAATTGAAGTACTATCAACAACTCCCTAATACCAAGCGCCCTGTTGAGGTGTCGGAGAGGTGGGTATGGCCAAGAGTGGAAATCCGGTGACCTTTTCACGAATCCGAGGTAGTTACAGACGGAGGTTATTGGACCATCTTTCCGATGGCCCTTCAACTGTCACCGGTTCAAGTAAAGCAGTTGCATTACGATTGCCCCATGCTTCTGCAGAATTGAAGAGAATGAGGGCAGAGGGCCTTATACAGTCGGATTCTGGACCAGGGCAAAGAGGTGCAAAACAGCATCTCACAGCGGCTGGCTGGCAGATTTTTCTTGGTGATGAATTGGCTAGATTGGCTGAAAGCAGTATTGATTCAATTCCCGAACATGCGATTGGAAAATTACTTGCAAAAGATGGTCCTCAACTTCTACTTGCTTACACTAAACCCCTCACTAGCCCCCTCATTCCATTACCTTGGAGTGGAGATTACAGTCATTCAGAGCAAACGGTAATCTCTAGTGGAATTAAGGGGGTGAAGGCTGAATATGTTTGGGCAGTTGCGCGCGAGGCAGAAGTAAGATGGTACGACTTAGCATCTCTTGAGCAGGTTCCTGCACCTTCTGATGAACAATCAACAACATCATTGTCAGATTGGGTAGAACCTGCACCTGTAATAGGATTAGTTCGTGCTAGATTGCTTGACCCACGTCAATCGCTGAAGTTAGCAATTGGAAGTTGGTTTGGTGAACCTGGGATAGAGGGCTGGCCAGACCTCCCAATGCCGATGGGGGAATCAGAATCTTGGACCCTTGGAACAGCCCATGAATCAATTTCCCCCCTTCAGTCCCAATGCCCTATTTGTGCAATATTACCTGATAGACTTTCAACAACTACTCTCCTTTCAGCTGCCTCAAATGGTGCCCTTGTAATTGCAGAAGCATCACTTTTAGGACGTCAAGGTGATACTCTACCCCTTTCAATTCTTGATTCATGGATTAATCGCGCTCACCCACGCCTTTCAGAAACAGAACGCCGACACCGATTGC
Source organism: uncultured Candidatus Poseidoniales archaeon (assembly GCA_963997805.1). Classification (GTDB taxonomy): domain Archaea; phylum Thermoplasmatota; class Poseidoniia; order Poseidoniales; family Thalassarchaeaceae; genus MGIIb-Q1. Next base: position 50,573 of record CAXEOD010000001.1, on the reverse strand, counting down.
AAGGATTGACTCAAGCAATTCGTAAAGGACGCCGCAAACGAAGTGGTAACATTAGAGTTGAAGAATCAACTTGGAGGCGTTTCCAATCAGATTGGTCGAAACATCAATGGAGTGAAAAAAGTGAGGTAGAGAATATTATCATCGATGTTCAAGGTCTATCATCAACGGCTTGGCTTTCTCTGATTGACTGGTCTTTGGCACGCCAAGAAACAACCCCTGTAGTTTTACAATACCCTCCTGGCCACCATGATCCAGGACAACTACATTCAGTTTTCCAAGACCCGAGAACTAGACTCGCAATTCTCTCTCAAGAACCTGAAGAGCCACTCGCCTACCCCACCCTAAGGCCAGATCCAATTCGCTCACTCTCTTGGTACCTCTTGAAATTGGCTGGAGATGTTGAGTTACCCTGCAAGGTAACACATCGCCCACCACCTAGTTTCACATCCCCACCGCCACTTTGGGTGCCTCCAAATTCAGCATCAACTCTAGAGGAGGTTGTTGCAGCGGCGCGACATGCAGCAGGTGATTCGGCACCTCCTGATGCATCTGAAGACTCATCCGAAGAGATGAGATTGTTTGCCGCATCACTGCGATATCCAGAAGGTGATGCTGATTGGGCTGATAGAATTGAATCAGTTGACCCATTAGCTGCATGGATAGCGTGTCCAGATGATAATCGCTGGCCGCTGTGGCGTCGACAAGGTAATCGGCTAGGCGCTGATTGGATTTCGCTTCTACCTGTAGAAAAAGTGCCAATAGAATTTCTATCGGAAATTGCAGGAACTGCGCCGAATGATTGGCAGGAATTAGCTCACAATCATCTTGTACAAAGGATCCGAGATGAGGATGACTTAGCGTTGAGATTGAGAACTCTAATTGATTCACATCACTTCAATGATGTTGCTTCGTCATGGTTAACCTCCACGCTACTTTCGCAGGTTGCATGGCTACCACCTGAACTTGCTTCTGATTTGGCTCGTTGGGCTCCAAATAGTATTTCTAAATCCTCACCATCAAATATAATTCCGGCTTTAACCGGATTGACTTGGCTATCTTCTCAAGGAGAATTAGATGATAACTGGGTAAGGGACATTGAGGCATCTCAAAGGTCATCACCCATAATTAATGGCTGGATATCCCTGCTCTCAACAGCGAGAGATGATAGAACCCCATCGGTTGAAGAAATTAGAGAAATCACATCTCTACCCATTGAATGGTGGGCCCCTTTTTCACCACTATTGTTCAATACCATTACTGAAGGAGTAGACGGGCGAGAGATGCTTTTGGGTGAGAGTATTCCATGGGCGTCGGCCCTATTTCGTCAGATTGGTGAGATACATACAATTCCAGGGATAGGTGAGGTAGAACACCCCGGTTGTCCTACTGACCTTGTCTCTCGTTTGGAGAGGATTCTGCAGGGTGTTGAAATTGACGTGGAGTTGCAGGGCTTTGCTGAGTTGACAGACATTCTGAATACGTTGAAGTCAATTCTTGTCAACACTAAACCAGTTGTAGGACAAATTCATCCGATGATTGGATGGTTGTTGCAACCTCGTGAGAGATGGCCAGCCTTCAGTGCAACTGAAATTGTCAACGGTGACCCCGAAGTGGCAGCTCGATTAGCCGCTGGTATAAGTGGCTACCATGATGGCCTAAGAGAGTCTACTCAGCGGCGATTATGAACCATTTCCATCAATAAGAGGATTCAAAAGGGGTGCTTTTACCCAAAAGTTTGCCCCGGCTGCAACACCACACGGACCTTGGCCTTCGCCGGCGAGGGATGAACTGTGGTACCAAGTGCGGGGTATCGCCGCCTTCGAAGGCCGTGGTGACCCTTCGGGGAATGAACCTCGGTGCAAAATGGCGGCAGGGCGAGAAGGTCTCCATACGACTGCTGTGCGCGGAATGACTACCGGAACCACCCACTTGTCCGACAGACGCCCCGGGGTGGGTCAGAACCTCCGAGCCAAAAGCGATGAGGCGGTTCGTTACTCCCCGGGGCACACTTTTGTTTTTCCATCCATCCGTAGGATTGATTGAGGTTCAACCTCTCAGATGTTTTAATGCGCCGGCACTCACTGTGTTTACTAGGTGGTACATTTGACCGCCTTCATGCTGGCCACCATCATTTGATTTCTACTTGTTTGGAACAATCTGATGAGGTTCAGATATGGCTTACAAGCGATAATATGGCTAAATCAAAAACCCCTATCGTTTTGGATTGGGAAACCCGAAAACAAGATATTTTGGTTTGGGCTGATTCAGAAGATGCTTGTGATCGGTTATCTATTCATCTTTTAGAGAATGAAATTGGGCCTGCCCCAACTAGTTTAGAGGCAGATTCGATTGGATGCACCCCTGAAACTAGGTCTGCATGTGAAGATATCAATAGTTCAAGAAAAATAGAATCCTTGCCTCCATTGAGTATTATTATGGCAGAACATATTCTAGGGACTGCTGGTGAAATCATTTCTTCAAGTAGAATAAGAGATGGTGAAATTGACCGTCAAGGTCAGCCTTGGCTCGGAGAGGCTGAAATGTATCTTGATCAGCGAATGCCAGAAATTCTAGATGACGAACTAAAGCAACCTTTTGGAACCCTTCATGAAGGCCCGGAGTCAAGGCCTGAAGTAGCGATGCGTAGAGCCCTAGCCTCGATTTCAGAGTCATCGCCAAAACTGATTGCAGTCGGAGATGTTACAGTACAAACATTAGTTGACATGGGTGTAATTCCCGACATATCTTTTATCGACGGAATGACGAAGCGTGAGGTTTGGGCTGAAGCCGAAAACCTTGATAGAGAATTATTCCCACATCTATCAACCTGCACTAATCCCCCTGGACTTATCACTGCAGACTTGAAACTAGCTACAAAGGTAGCACTCTTGAATAGCCGGCCTACTCTTATTGTGGTTAAAGGAGAGGAGGATTTAGCACCCATCATTATCCACTTACTTGCCCCAATAGGTTGTGCTGTACTCTATGGTCAACCAGGGAAGGGGGTTGTTGTTAGGATTACCAGCCGAGAAACAAAAGAAAATTGCCGTAGACTTCTTGATGTATTCACTAAGGAGCTGTGAGAGTGGTATCTCCGCTAATTAGCATCACCGTTTGCGTTCGCAATGGAGTCCACTGGATTGACGATTGCATGACTGCATTGTGTGCTCAAACATATCGGCCGTTGGAAATTATCGCTGTTGATGACGGTTCAACAGATGGAAGCAATGAGTTACTTCAACAATGGGAAGCCTCGGAAGATGGCTCTTCTGAAGGGATCCCTATTCAAATTCTTTCACAAGGACCATTGGGGCTGTCGGCAGGTAGGAACAAAGCACTCAATATTTCAAAGGGGGAATGGGTAGCGATAACTGACATCGATTGCCGTCCAAGGTCAGATTGGATTGAGAGGATGTTTGCGTCGAGTGAAGGAATGGATGCTGTAACGGGCAGAGTTATCTTTGACGAAGGTAGAACTTCAGTAAGCAGATTGCGTTCTCGTGCTATTGCTTGGAAATACTCGGCACGTTCTGCTGACGCTACATTAGCCAATGGCCCATGTTCAATGTTCAAGAGAGAGAATCTCATTTCACTAGGCGGTTTTGACCCATCTTGGTATCATGCTGAGGATATGGAGGTCTCCATGAAATTAATTCAAACAGGTGGAAACATTCGCTATGAGCCTGAAGCAGTGGTGGATCATGTAGCAGAGAATTCTCTCAAGATATTTCTTCAAAAGCGTCGTAGAGATGCAAGAGCACACACACGAATAATGAGGGAATACCGTGGTGTAAAACATGATTTCTCTAAAGATGGAATGCTTATTGCATTCCTTTTAATTCCATATATTGCATTATTAGCCACCATGGTAAATTTTCTTGACCCAGTTATCACGGGTGCAGTAATCGTAGTATCAACTATTATTTTCCGAAACTATCTGTTATGGAGTGCTGCTCTTTGGCTGGGAACATTTGAAGGATGCATAGACGCATTACTCGGAAGAAATGGTCATTAACTGTGGTTAGCAGAAAAAGGTGTTAACCGTTCAGAGTTCTGATAGTGAACTATCACTATCATCAATTAATGCTAGGAAGCGCAAACCAAAGCCAAATGCAAGAAGAGGTGCAGTCACTGCGTAAACGCCGATGTCAGTCCACGCCCAGTGGACGATTGACCAATAGGAGTAGAATCCGATACCAAGTAGTAGGCACCAAGCAGCAGCAGTCATCGTCATACCACCCTCTTCTCGTCCAGAAACTAGGCTTGTCCAAATTGGGTGGAAGAAAATTCCTTTTATCCAAGCTTGAAAACCGCCCTCAACTTTTTGGTGAATTCCCCAAGCGCCCCATGCTATCCCGGTAACAGCCATAGCCAAGAATACAGTGTCAGACCAAGGGCGATAGACCATCTCTGAGTAAGGCTCATCCCAAAGGTAACCCATTGTGAGATAGCCGGCCCATACAACCTTTCGTTCACCAGCAACAACCGCGCCACACACCACATTTACGATTCCAAGCACTAGGCCCCATACTCCAAGTCCAAAGACTAGTGATGAAAAGGCCTTACCTGGTGACTTAATCCAATCTACAATCATGCTGACAGACTCATTTCCGCTGTCTCCACTTTCGTCGCTCATCAAGGCGCCCGACCGGCGACCCTCTCTTAACAATTCTTAGCGTAGAATATGTGAGATATTGTTACTCAAAGCCTTGCTTGGAGGCGGTATGTGCAGTTTACCACTGGTTTCATCGCTTCATCAGCCTCAACCATGATGGTTACGGCGTTGATGTTTTGAGGTATGCAAGAATTGATGCGATTGCTTCTACCATAACGTCCTAGGCTGGTTGTTTTGGCAGTAACTAATCCAAGGCTGTCAAGATTCTTGATCACATTTCCAATAGAGCGTGAAACTAATGGTGTGACCGAAGCGTTGTTACAAGTCATTTGGTAAACTGAGAATACTTCTCCAGTTGAAACATTCGTCAAACCATTACTCTCGTTGAGTAAAATACTGTAAAGCACCAGTTTTTGGTGGAATGGTAGACTAGAAATTACTGGTGTCATTTGGTCAAATTGTAATTGATTCTGGGCTAAACGAACGTGTTCAGTGGAAACATGGTCATCTTCCATGACATCTGCTTTGTGAATAGAAACTCGTAGTAAATCCAAAGCGCGCCTCGCGTCTCCATGTTCTTGAGCGGCTAAGGCGGAGCAGAGTTTGATAACCCCATTCTCAAGAACTCCTTCGCGTACGCCCGCGAGCGCGCGTTGGGAAAGGATGTCTGCAATTTGACGAGCGTCATACGGTGGGAATGCCAAGTCTTCCGAGCCAAGTCGTGAGGAAATTCTAGCGTCAAGCATCTCAGTGAATTGTAGGTCGTTTGTAATTCCGATTATACAACACTTAGAATTTCTCAATTCATAATTGAGGCTGGTAAGTAGGTAGAGAATGTCGTCACCATGCCGTTTTACTAAGTGGTCGATTTCGTCTAATACGAATATATGAACTCCGCCTTTTGATTCCATATTTTGGCGAAGCTGTTGAAGCACCTTGTCGGTTGGCCATCCAGTGAAAGGCACCAGACTTTCATTGTCAGTTGCTAAATCATTTGCCAACTTAGCTAGTACACGATACTTGGTATCAATTGAGCAACAGTTGACTTCAACTGCGTGAATTGCACGCCCTATTTCTTTTCCACGATTCAACAATTGTTTACAGACATAACGAGTTACGGCTGTTTTTCCTAATCCAGGTTGTCCATACAATATCATATTGGATGGTATCTGTCCATGAAGTGCCTCAACTAAATTATGAACTAAAGATTTTACCTCATTTTCCCTGTGTGGTAGGTTATCGGGTGTGAATCCGTGATGAAGCACATCGCGGTTTTTAAATAGGCTATCATTACCTAGTAAGTGGTTGAAAATATTTTCGCCCATTTTATAACACCAACGCCATCTCGTTTCATTCTCTCCGTGTTTGTCTTGTGAGCGGTGGTCCCAACTGTTACGGAGATTCCTGAGGAGGCGTGTCGGTCTAATAAGCCTAATTGCTGAATCACAATCTTAGACCTATTTTTTCGCGCAAGTCAAATAGAATTATACTATATTAACTCCCAATTGGAATGAGCAAAAAAATAACTATTTTAAAGCCCCCGTATTGTGTTTTTGATATTTTGGCGCCAGCAATGGCGGTTAACCCCTTCTCAGAATAGGCAAAGAGAATGTCTCAGAATAAGGAATCGAAAGAAGTGAATTTTTCAAGCGTTTTTTTGTAACATTTTTATCAAGAGGAAGTGTGTTTATCAAAATCCCCCTTAAGATAATTATTGCAATCGAACAAAATCGCATCCCAGCAATTATGACACCCACGTCATGATATTAAAATCATTAATATCTTATCATCTGAAATAAACATTCAATTGGATTTTGCAATAATCCCACCAGTTTCGCAATTGAATATGTCTCCATCTTGCACTTGAATAACATTGTTCGGTAAATCAGATATTGACTCATCTTTTGTCGTGTAAAGATGAGTCGCGAGGAATATGGTTGAAGGATTCTTCTTTGCTAGTTCAGTTAAGCTCGATGGTTTGAAATGAAAATCTGTGGGGACTCCATCTGGAACCCCAACTTCAATTATTACTATTTCAGCATCTCCAACTCTTTGTTCAATTTCTTCACAAGGTCCTGAATCTCCACAATGGATAATTGTTAATCCAGAAGTGTGGTGTAATTGGTAACCGTGCGGATCTGTAGCGGGTTCATGGTTTACCTTGAACCTTTCAAACACCCAATCTGATGCTCCTGTAACTTGGCCATTTTTTGAGTGGTGGAACCTCACACGATTTTCGAGTACATCAGTCAAAGAACCAGGGAATGCGATTTCAGAGAGTTCCATCAACTTCTTGTCTCCACCTTCATGCAGGTGAACTTCTAGGGTGTTGTGTCCTTCTCGGTCTGATATGTATTTGCGCTCGAGTATGAAGAATGGGAAACCGAAAATGTGGTCGCCATGCCAATGGGTGAATAGAATTGTGTTGATATCAGCAGGGCTGAGTCCCGCTTGCCCTAATTGGGGTAGGATAGTTGGTGGTGTGTCAATGAGAATTTTCCCATCGAGTAAGACTAGTGAATGCATCCGCCCATCTGGACAAAAGGCATTACCACTACCTAGAAATCTAACTTCAACCATGCTACGCCCAAACAGTCGGAGAATGCAAGAGTGCTTTAGTTATGCGTCGGATTTCATTTGTCTCAAAACAACACACGCTTTTCCATTCGCTTGATAAACAGCAGACTTGACGGATAGTCACCCCGCCGTAGGCGGAGTGACATCAGGAGATGGTGCAATGAGCGAATACAGCAGCAAAAGTCCCTATCTTGGGAAAATGGTTGAGAAGAGAGTTATCACTCATCCAGACTCAACAAAAGAAACTCGCCATATCGTTTTTGACCTCGGTGATTCCGGTCTGGAATACAAAGTCGGTGATGCACTTGGAATCATTCCAGAAAACCCTGAAGAACTAGTTTCAGATTTGCTCGGGCTGCTAAATTTCACTGGTGAGGAAATGGTAGAGACACACCTTGGTGAGACAAATATTGGGGATGCATTAGCAAATCACTACGAAATTCACCGCTTATGCAAGAAGTTCATTCAAGGTCTTGAAATGAAGTTTTCATCAACAAGTCCCAAAATATCTGTTAGGTTAGTTGGGCGAAGTAGAGCATCAACAAATGGTGATTCTAACAATGTTGAGTGGGGTTGGTCAGGCGAAGAAGAAGATTACCCAGAAGGATTCGCACCTGTTGGTGCATTAAGTGACCCTGCCCTGATGTTATGGGAATCACTAGTAAATGATCCTGATGCAATGGAAGATTATCTCTGGAGTCGTGACTACATTGATTTGTTATCAGATATGCCCAATCTATCCTTTACACCACAAGAGTTTGTTTCAAATTTGGACCGGTTAAAACCACGTCTATACTCAATCGCTTCATCTCTTGACGCGCATCCAGGTCAAGTTGAATTGACAGTTGCAATCGTTAGGTACAACCACCATGGTAGGGACCGTGGTGGATTGTGTACGGTTTACATGGCAGACTCAGCACCTCTCAATAAAGAAACAATTCCAATGTTTATGTCACCAACCCGTAGTTTCGTGTTACCAGCAAACGGTGACACAGACATCATTATGGTTGGGCCTGGTACTGGTATTGCTCCATTCAGAGCCTTCCTCGAACAGAGAAAGTTTGACGGAGCTAAAGGTCGGAATTGGCTATTCTTTGGTGACCGAACCTTTACCCATGAATATCTCTATGGTGGTGAGTTGGATGATTGGTTAGACAGCGGACACTTGACCCGCCTAGACCTTGCGTGGTCACGCATGGCAGAAATTCCCAAAACCTATGTGCAGAATTTAATGGCCAAAAATGGTGAAGAGATTTGGTCATGGATTGACGGTGGCGCATACTTCTATGTTTGTGGCGATAAAAACCGTATGGCAAAGGACGTTCACAAAACTCTCATCAATATTTGCGAGGAGCATGGTGGGATGAGTGCTGAAGATGCTAAGGAATTTGTTGAACAGCGTATGATGAAGCAAGAGAAACGGTACCTCCGTGATGTCTACTAATTAGATATCTAGGAATAGTCATTCTATTGAACCGGGGCCTCTCGTGGCAATTCATGTTTGAGAGGGTGCTCATTGCCAACCGCGGTGAAATCGCTCTTAGAATTTCTAGGGCACTGCGGACTTTGGGTTGCGAGGTTGCAATCATTCATGGCAGGGAAGACCGCCTTTCTTTGCCTGTTCGATTCTCTGATATTGCAATTCCAAATTATTCCGATAACCCACTAGAAGCCTATCTTGATTATGAAAAAGTGATTGAGGTAGCGAAGGAGATTGGAGCACAAGCAATACATCCGGGGTATGGATTCTTGGCTGAGAATGCTGCATTTGTTCGACGATGTGAAGAAGAAGGTATTGTTTTCATCGGCCCATCATCAGAGGTAATATCATTGCTTGGTGACAAGATAGAGGCTAGGAAGGCTATGGAGGCGGCTGGACTGCCAGTTGCTAAGGGTAGTAGTGAGCCAATAGAAACCTCCTCAGAAGCCGCAACAATTGCTGACGAAATCGGTTATCCAGTTATCATCAAGGCTGCTGCTGGAGGTGGGGGGATTGGCATGCAAATAGTTCACCAAGAAAGCGAGTTTGATTCTGCTCTCAATCTCTGTCAATCACGAGCACGTTCGGCTTTTGGGGACGAGCGTGTATTTATTGAGAAATTCATTGAGGGCGCACAGCACATAGAATTCCAGGTGCTTGCTGATGGGAAAAACGCAATTCATTTCGGAGAGCGTTTTTGCTCGATACAACGCCGTCATCAGAAATTACTGGAAGAAGGCCCATGGCTTTCTAGTGAAGAGCGTGAGGAAATAGGGGCTAGAGTTTGTGCTGGCGCAGAAGCAGTTGGTTACAAGGGATTGGCAACCTTTGAGTTCTTGCGCGATTCAAGCGGCGAATTCTATTTCTTGGAAGTGAATCCTAGGGTTCAAGTTGAACACACCGTAACAGAGATGATTACTGGCCATGACTTAGTGAGTCTTGGTATCCGTGTTGCTGCAGGTGAATCTTTACCCTTTTCACAAGATGAAATTGAGATTTCAGGTCACGCTATCCAATGTCGGATTAACGCAGAAGATCCAGTAAACTTCGTCCCCTCTCCCGGACGTCTTTGGGATTGTCATTTTCCTTCTGGTTTTGGGGTAAGAGTAGACACTCACGCGCATGTTGGTTACGAAATGCCTGGGTGTTTTGACTCCTTACTAGCCAAGATGGTTGTCTGGGGAGCAAATAGAGATGATGCGATTGCTGGGATGAAAACAGCTCTAGATGAGACCGTGTTGGTAGGGGTTGAGACAGTGATTCCTCTGCATAAGGCAATTTTGAATGAGCCTGATTATTTAGCTCGGGATATTACTATTCAGTATATTGAAGAGCATCCAAACCTACTGTGAATTTACAGTTCTGTTCTAATCATCCAAGTCGTTGCATTCCAGCAAATCTTGGCGCTGGCTCGTTGCTAGCAACCATGCCATTGAAATTTTCAGGTGCACTTAATTTCTCAGATTCCATTCCTGAGAGAGTGAATCCTTCACTTCTGCTACTGCTTGAGATTCCGCGTAATGTGCGGTTTGCTAAATCATCAGCTATTGCACCGCCTCCGTTGGTAGTTAACAATCGCAAACGCGCTTGAACATCAGACTGTGAGTCTTGATCAGCACGTAAACGGAGGATTTGGGTTGAATTTAATTGAGTTTCTTCAAAGTCATCATTTTGATTTCCATCATCGTCGCCGTAAACATCTCTGTATCCGTCACCCGCACCAATTAATTTCCGAGTGATGTCCTTTCCACTGCTTTCAATTCTCTTCAGTCCGGGTTTGACCCATTCTCCGATTGCTTTCAATGCCCCACGTCTACGACTGTATGAACGATTCACCCTTATTCGAGGATCACGTGCATATTGTTTCTGCATCCGATTGAGAGCAGGGTATGATGCTAATGGGTGAGGCTTGTTAATTTGATTGAATGATCTTTGAAGTTGTTCAGGCAATGGTGGTTGTTCTTCTATGGTTTTGACCGCTGCAGATGCGACTAGACCTGGACTTGTTGGCAGGTTAGAACGTAATGCAACCCGAGTTGGCTCTGGCAAATTCGGACCAGCAGCTTCACTCAACATGGCGTAGGATGAAACATTAGAGTCAGTAGGTCTTTTCCAACTAGGTTGAGTGACTGCAGGTAAATTGGTGGATGGTGATGATATTCCATTAGTATGGGGGGTAACTGCTGAGGATTCACTAGCACTATCCAAATCGTCAAACATATCGAATAGTCCACCAGAATCAAAGTTAGCCTCACTTGCCTCTAGAGCCGCTGCATGTGCTCGATTCAATGGTGGGCTTGCAGGAGGGCCGTCAACTGGTAATGTGGTCACACTAGATGAACTTGGTTGGTTTGAATAGTCAGGTAATTGGAATGGAGTATCATAACTTGAGGCTGCTGTGTGTCTTTGTTCTCTCTGCTCTGCCAATGCCTTTGTGGAACGTTCCATCATACTGGTTTGATCCGGGTCATTTTCTTTTTCTGAGTACCAATCAGGTTCCCCCCTTCCCCAAACTTTCTCATATGCAGAACTATCAGTTGGCTGAGGTGAGTTGGAGGCTCTACTCACAATCTCAGAGGGAATGGTGTTTGGACTTTTGTTCCTATGTAATTTTGCAAGGGCTTGTTCAAGAGACTCATCAACACCAACCAATTGCAATTCAGCCTCGGCAACAGCAACTGAACCCGCTTCGTAACGAATATCCTCAATATCACCGATTAGAGCCAACTCTGGTTGTTGTAATTCTTCCAATCCTATTACCGCATCATCCAAAGTGTAACCATCTGACATGCGATCAAGAATAGTGTATAGGCGATGCAATAAATGGTCGCGCCCGTGTAATAGGTGACGGTCACCTTGTTTTGTATCAATACAAAGAGCGGGTCTTCTTCCTAATAACCAAGCGAGTAATGCGCTGACACCTAGAATAAAAGCGTAATATTGTATTACCCCAGTAAAAACTCTGAAACTAGAGAGGATGGCTAGTACACCAAACAATGTGACTAGTGGTGGTGTGAAGGCAACGTTGTGGTGGCGAATACGAGTTATCGTATCCAAATCAATTCTCATACCTTTACGGTCATTGCGCTCCAATAGAAGATTATCATTGGTCAAAATGGCAGTGATTTGGCCCTCAACACCAGCCATCTTCAACGGCGCGAATTTTTCGTTCTCCAATCACCTGCCCCCTTCTACTCTATTCATCGTTTAGGGCCTAACCCTAGTGCGCATCCCGGAACTAGCAGGATAGCGGTCTGCTTATACATATTACCCAAGAGAAGAGGGTGTTCAGGCCGGTCTAGTGAGTGGTTCTTTGAGTGCGGTAAAAATTACCCCTTCTAGCGATGTATATCTAATGCTTATTCTAAGAGGGTTAGATTAGTGCTGAAACCAAGGAGTCTCATTTTTGCATCCAGTTGATTAATCAAGACTCTTGGTTGTGACACTTGTCGTAAGAACAATGGTTGGTCCCAAGTTACCTCTAACTCATCTCCTTCAATTGATTCAACTCGGCCAACAATAAATTGCAAGTCAACTGCGGCATGAATTACATCTCCGACAGCAATTTCTTTCTGTTGGAATGGTGCTTTGACTAATTCTATGCGACTTTTTAGATGTTTAATGATAGACTCATTGTAATTTCCATCGTCGTCAGGATGAACAAGGATACTTCCTCGCTCAAGTGCTGCTTCACGTAAATCCCGCATCGCGACACCAACCCGGTCACCAGCCCTTGCAGTATCAACATCATCATCCATCACTTGTAGGGAGCGAGTCACACCAGATTCAGCAGTAGGTAGAGCTAACAATCGGTCGTGCTTGTTAACAGTTCCAGATTGCACATAACCAATTGCAACTAATCCAACTCCTTTTACATTGAAATATTGATCAACAGGAATTACTAGAGGCTGTGCAGAATGGTCTGCTAACTTATCAAGTTCGGCAAAGAGAAGTGTTCGCATTTGGTGCTCGTCAAGTGGATTTTCGTGTAAAGTCCAAGAAGATAATCCGGCTTGTTGTTGAATCATCTTGACTTGTTCTGGGTCAACCCATTCACCGTCAGCAGGACGAATAATGATATGGCCATTCTCTATTCCGGAACAGCCAAAAGCGACAAGAATTTCTCCAAGTGAGGCATCAACTTTGGATATTTCAACAACCCCTGCTCTAGCAACGTTGAGGATACTGAGTAATGGCCTAAGTTTTTCTGGGTGGCGTAGTGGTCGAAGAAGTGAGAGAATCTTTACTTCATCATCTTGTACCATCTTGAATACGTAACTCTCTATATCTCTTGTGTCATTGAGTTTAGCAATGCTCTTGGCGAATTCCTGAGAGCCGACGAAAGCCACATTCAACACCGTCATGGTGGGGGCGGACAACCCATTAGAATTGAACCCGTCGCTTAGTCAGATGCCTTCATTGCATCACGTGCAGTCTCTGCTGAATTCCACAGTTTCTTTTCTTCGTCACTTTTTGGGACAAACTGTGGAATTGGTATCGGCCTCATTTGATTATCAATTGCAACCATGAAAAAAAAGCCAGTACAGATTTCTTCAGATTCCCAAACACTGCGGTCTAGTCGTCTAGCAATAACATGACATCCGGCAGTGTGGGTTGAGGTGAAAACCACTTGTGCAGTAACTTCAATCAAATCCCCTTGGTATGCAGGTCGTTTGAATTTGAGGGAATCAATGCTGACTGTAACGAACTCACGATGGGCGAATTTACTAGAGACAATCCCAGCAGCGGTATCCATTATTGAGAGTAAACGCCCTCCAAAAAGGGTGTTGTAGGCATTGGTATCCCCAGGGAAAACTTCCTGAAGTAGTACAACTGGCTCAGTCGTGAAGGGCTTATTCGTCATCGTAATCGTAACCTTGGCCGATGCTCATCCCTCATCAATCCTTGTTCATCCTACACTCAAAGAACGGATGTTGTAAGAGAAGTGCTCATGCGTAAGAGTGTTCTCGGACCCCTATGGAAGGCGGGGGCGACAAGGTGGCTGTGGCCTTGGTATCTGGTGGCATTGATTCACCAGTGGCGGTCGCGCGTATGGTGCAGTCAGGGTGGACAATTCATCCAATGCATTGTTCTCAAGAGCCAATTACTGGTCGAGAAGCGGAAGAAAAAACACTTGGCACACTTGCATTACTCGCTAACCCTGATGGTCCATTAGCAGAGAATGGGGGGAAAATTTCTGATAAACTGACAGTCATTCCAGTAGGAGAAACACTAGCGATGTTCACTGCTTCAGAATCTCATCGGGATTATTTCGTTCACATGAAGAGATTGTTCAATATACTTGGTTGCATGGTTGCTGATGAAGTTGGTGCAACTCACCTCATCACTGGTGAAAATCTCGGGCAAGTATCAAGTCAAACCTTGGGGAACCTTGGTGCGGTCGAAAAATCTTCAAACAGGCCAATTCTCAGACCTCTTCTAGGGCTGGATAAACAAGAGATAATTGATGAAGCGCGAGTTCTTGGAACATTCGATGTAAGTAAAGGACCAGAATTATGTGATGTTTTGGGACCAAAACACCCGACTACAGTGGCAAATATTACTCGACTTGAAGCGAATGAAGGAAATCTTGGAGGATTGGCAAATTTGGCCGAAAAATGCTATTCAAAACGCAGAGATGAACCACTTTTGCAGTAAGTTTGCCACAGTCATTGGCCCATTGAGATTAAATGTGACTCGGCGCTCGGTTTCATGAACCGCATAGCGGTTCCGGAGAGATACACATGAATGACAAGAATAAGAAGGCCACCAGTTACCTCATCCTTGGGTTGATGATTCTTTCAACCACAGCAGCCGCAGCATCGGTTACAACATTTTCAGATGGGACTGCTAGTGTTGAGGTTGAATTGAGAGAACCGGGCAATTTTATGGATAGTATGACAGGAGCGATTTCACTCCCAGAAGGGGAAACGATTACTTCAGCAAGCGTTAATGTTTCAACTGGTTTTGCCATGCATGACGATTTCACAACATACGACCAATCTCTCATGCCATCAGGGGGTGGAGGAATTTGGGATGCTCGCTACAACAGCGGATTAACCACATACAACGATGCTAATTGTCACGCAGCAAATCCTATGGATTGTTCTTTCTCATCCACATCACCCACCTTGTCTCTAACGAGCAAGGGATTCAATGCCGACTTTGAAACTGGGAGTCAAGGAATGAGTCCTCAAATGCCAGTGGACATATTCAATTGGGAAAGGAAAACACAAGGAATGATGCATATTCCAGCATCTGGTTGCGCAACCGGAGACTATTGTTGGGGCACTAATTTTGATGACCCTGATTACACAGATGATGCACCAGAGCCAAGTTACGAATATACAATGGATAGTCCAGCCATTTGGGTCTTTCCAACTAAAGGAGCAGCGACTTTCAATTCTTACCACAGTCTCTACAATCGTGTAGCAACTGGCAGCAACAAATATTACGAAGACTGTGCTTATGTTGCTGTTCAAAATTCATCTGATGCTGTTGGTTGGTCGCCTTGGGAATTTATTGGCATTGACATCGGAGCAACAACTGGGTTACAGCAGGGAACTCAAGGATTATTTCAGAAGGGAACTGGAGTCAACCAAGTTGGGACAGCTTGTAATGGGAAAGGTTCTCTTGCAGTGCCGGCAGACGCTTGGGTTTTAGCTGGAATGAGTACGTGGGCAAACAACCAAAATGGCTGGGCGAACATTGCTCTTGACCTTTCACCACATGAAGGTAAATATGTGAAACTGAAGTTCGTAATGGAGAAAAATCCACTGCTAGGGACTCCAATAAATAGTTCAATGCCTGGGTGGTATATTGATTCACTCAGAATAGGTGATGCATTACCTCAATCAGGAAACGTAGTGATGAAATCATTTGCTCCGCGTTCTCACCCTAATCCTGGATTCCCGAATGGCTATGGGATTCTTGATGTTGAGGTTGCTAGTGCCGGACCGGGATCTTTTACCGTTGATGTTCTAGATGCTTCAAATGGTCAAACAGTTGTTGATAAATATGGTAAACCAATGAATGGCTTAGAAGGTGAATTGATTGAGCTTTGGGATATTGATAGCGATCAATATGGATTAATCGACCTTCGTTTTAATTATAATTCTGGCGGAAATCGAATGAATACTCCGATAATGTATAGTTTTACCCTTGGAACAAAAATCGGCACTGGCCTCAACTCTACTGATGGGGTATTTCGTGAGGGGGGATACTTGAATAATGGTGAATGGACCGTCGACGTTACTGGTGGCATGATTGTATATGTGCCGAAAATGAACGATACCAGTTGGTCACCCATGTTGGAGAAAAACCGTTTCAGTGCTCCGATAATGGCTGTGAAACCAATTATTGAGGATTCTTGTGGATCTGCGAATCGCAATCTGATATTGTTTGCTAATAGTAATCAGTCAGGACAGTTCACCCCTGTAAATAATCAATGGGTGACATTTTCTTCACCATCAACAATGGTGGCCTTCGGGGCACAATACTCTGACCAATGTACCGTTTACTCAATTTGGTTGGAACTTAGATTTGCGCACACAATGTCAAATGTCAAGCTTGATGTTGCCGGTGATGGCGATATTGAATGGGGAATGGTCGAGAGTGCATTTGGTTCACTAGGGCGCCAACAAATGTTTAGGACACAGATGGTAAATGGAATCAATTATGGTGCAGACAACACCACTTTAGCGATGAATATCAATGGTGTTGCAGAAGGAGCAGTCTTCTTCTTGCCAAAGGGAGCAGTCGTCAATCACGCTGAATTATCGTGGGATAATTCCGCTATTGGAAATGCTTCAATTGAGTTATTGGCTGGTCCTTCATCACAGAATCTTGGATATACTCGAGATGTGAGCAGGAGAACTCCCGACGCTGGTTCAGAATTTTCAGAATTTTACCATCATGTACAGGCTTTGTTAGACGACCCCAATGTGCCAGTGGGCCACATTGATGCATATGGGAACGAATGGATTCAGTTCCGTTTCAAGTTCGAGAATCCAACTGCTCAGGCTGCTACAAGTATCAATCTGAAAGACCTTGATATCTTTTACACATGGAGTAGGGCACTCTCTGACGAGAATGGAATTGCTCGTGAATTGAATCAAGGAGTAGCTCTTGGCCAGCCTATGGGTGGTCAAGTTGTAGTGCCTATGAAATTCACTTCCGATGATGGTGGTGGCATAGTCCTAGATAATCTTCTAATTAACACTGAGAATGGATATGATTCTACCATAAATATGAGTGATGATATCACTGGATTCTATGCTTCTGGTGAGGTTTATGAAGTAATTACAACCCATTCTGTTGCTGTTGAAACAGGGACATCCATCGCTGGTGCAAGCCTACAATTTGAATCAGAAAGTGGCTGGGCAGAACTTCGTTGGGCTGCAAGTAATGGTTCATTTTGGTCAGAAAGTGGATCTGAATTTGTTTCCATAATGGTCGCTCTGTCAAGTTCGACTGATACCGCAAATGGTAAACAGATAACTTGGCGTTTCAGAATAAACCCAATATGGGATGATTCTAATTCTGCAAGATTGTTCGCCACACTAATCACTGATACAGGCTCTGAAGGACTTCCTGCGGCAATAATGTTTGATTTATTGGTTGGTAATGCAGTTGAGAATGATGCATCTATTACTACCTTGACAGTTTACAACCAAGCAGATGCAGTTCAGAATGACTTAGAGAATGTTCACAGCAATAATGAGTTGACTTTGGAAGGGACTGTGCGTTTTGAGGACTTAGGAGTAGCTCCTGATCCTGCATCTTACACCCTTGTCTTTGAATTGCAGAATGACTCAAATATTAGCCAATGGAACGAAATTGACCGACTCCCAGGTACCCTCGGGGGTAACTTCTCGTGGCAACCTGCAATACCAGAACTTTCAGCAGGAAACGACACCTATCGGCTACGCATGGACAATTATACTGGTGGCGATACTAATTGCCCTCCTGTTTCCCTTTCACCTGATGTAGAATGTGGCATTCCAATGACAGTTTACATTGACCAGTATTCACCCTATCTCATCAACATCAGCGTGATGGGATTACAGAACTGGAGAGATCTCGCGGACGATACTTGGATACCACCTCAGGCTAACCAAAAGTTCCGAGTCATGGTTAGGGATATTCCTGAGACTCCCCCTTCATTCGTTTTGAATTACTGGGTTGAAGCACAACACGATATTAACGGAGATAGAATTCCAGATTTGAGTGAATATCAGTCGGTACCTCTTGATGAGGATTCAACTGATGTTAATGGAAATACAACTTACTTCATCTCAAACTTGGCTTGTCCACCAACAAATGATTGCATTGACGACCGTCAAACCGGTTTGACAGTCCCCAACGGCGAACCAGCTCCTCGCACGAGTTTGTTTGTTTCTGGTACTGATATTTCCGGTAATTCAATCGATGGCGGAGATGGAGGTTTCATATCAGATTTGATTACCTACATCGGCAGGCAATCTCGCCCTCCGGGAATTTACTCATTCCATGTTGGCGATGCTGGTGGAAACCCCTTGACAGAGTTCAACAAATCAGTGTATGCTGGGAATGTGTACCATTTGTTGGTTGAGGGTACTGACGATAACGGTTGGAGAGATGTAGATTACGTCAAAGTTGATCTTAACCCTGCAATTAGTAATGACCTCGTGGTTTACTTCTCACCTCGCAACGGAACTTCTTGGAGTGAAAGTACTTCAGCAGATATTTTGAATGCTGAGGTGGATGGAATCGGACCACGTATAACACGCTTGGATGGCACCGCACTAATTGACCCGTTTGAGACAGAATTCTTAGTTGACATACCGATACGTATGCGTTGGGGTGTGGTTAATCTGCAGGGAGTGATAACTCCTGAAATTTTCATGAAGGATTTGGATCCAGAGAATGGTGAGAGCAAACTTTCAAGCAGTCGCTATATCCAACTATTGGCATATTCTTCTGGTTTGAAGTTTGATAGTGAATCTCTAACTATTGATGATACTTCAGGTTTCATCACAAACTCAGTTGGTTCTCAAGATGGTGGCTTTGTTCGCCCCGGTGATTTATTACAATTCCATGGTAAATACTTCTTCAAGGCTGCATTAGAGTCAGGAATTGACGTTCAACCTGAAATTCCAATGACAATGGAATTGACTCGAACTCCAGTTTATCCTGGTGGTGAATCCGATAATCCTGGAAGCGGATATGTGGCTGCAGCTACAGAAGTCTTCTACTATAATTTTGAAAATGGAACATTTGACTTGGTTATTCCAGCGGCATTATCAACCAACGAATATCGATATGTCTTCAGAGTATGCGACTCAACGGATGTAAACAATCCAGATTGTGAGGACACATTGCCAGCAGGGGCCAACGATTTCTCAATGACTGGTGACAAAACCTTCTATGTGAAGGTCGACAATGAGGCACCCACTGTAGTCTGGAATTCATGGCAATTGGCTGCTGGCTCTGATGCTGAAGAGTATAATGATATTCTGCCATCTTCAACAATTCATTGCGTCAACATCAATTTCGCAATAGAGGAGAGACAGAAACTAGTAGCAGGTTCAATGAAAATCAACTGGATGTACTACGAGCACGATTTGAATTGGAGTCAATATCGCTCGACTTTCCCAGATGCTTGGCAGTCTGCTGATCTTCAACTTGATTTGTCAGCATCACCAAATCGTGCAATTGGTAACTGTGTTGATTTGTGGCCTGGCCATGAATTACCATCAGACCTTGATGGCGTTGATTTGAGGTTCTGGGTTACAGGCACCGATTCAGCAGGAAACGGTATTGCTCTTGGTGGACAATTTGGTGCTGCCGTTGAGGGTGGTGATTACTCATTAACCTACAAGGAAGCTGAATTCGTTATCAACAAAATTATCATTTCACCTGGTCAACCAGAGGCAGGACAACCATTCGAACTGCTCGTTGATGTAACCAATATTGGTACTGATTCCGGAGAATTAGAATTACAAATCTTCACGGTGATTGAAGGCCGCCAATTAAGCAACTTCAACTACTCATGTGGTACAACTTTTACTCCTGCAATGAATAATATTTGTAGAGTACAAGTTGAAGCTTTCCCGCAACCTGTTTCATCTGTTATGTTCAAAATACACGATGCTGCTGGTAATGAATTAGGTGAGTCACCTTCATTCCATATTCGTGAAGCAGGTAGTTCTGGAGGTACTGAAACCAACTGGGCACTTTATGGTGGCATTGCTGCTGTAATTTTAGTTCTTGTCGCATTAGTAATTGGTATCATGATGTACGTAGGAAGAGAATCCGAAGAAGAGGGTGATTTCTTCGTTGAGGATGAAGATTATTTGCCTGCTGGCGAGGCTGTAACTCCGATGTCAAGAGGGCCTGCTCGCGCTGAAACTGGCGGTAGTGCTGACTATGCCACTCAGAGTAGTGGTCCACCTGGGTATGGTGATGGGCCTCCTGCTGGAGGGGATTCAAAGATGGACCGAGCAAAGCGTCTATTCCCATTCTGGGATGATGCAACGATTCAAGGTTACTTTGACCAAGGATGGTCACTGCAACAACTTCAGGATTGGGTGCGAGAGAACAAGTGAAATTGCATCAATTAGGTGAGGGGGTGAAAGCGTGGATTACAAGACGCTTGACATCACCAACCCGACTGAAGAACATGCGATGCTAAGAGAGATGGTCCGTGACTGGGTCAGTTCAGAAGTTGAGCCACAAGCACTTGAGTTTGACCGAGATGAGAAGTTCAATCTTCAATTATTACGTGATATGGGTGAACTAGGACTTCTTGGAATTACTGCTCCAGAGGAGTACGGTGGGGCTGGAATGGACGCATTAGCCGCGGCAATTGTTCACGAGGAATTATCCTATAGTGACCCAGGCTTTGCATTAGCTTATCTTGCCCATAGTATGCTATTTGTCAACAACCTTTCACGTAATGGTAATTCAACTCAGAAGCAAGAGATACTTCCCAAAGTTTGCAGTGGCGAGTGGATAGGAGCAATGGCAATGTCTGAACCAGATGTTGGTACAGATGTGATGTCAATGAGCACTACTGCTCAGCAAAGAGATGACGGTAATTGGGTCATCAACGGACGTAAAATGTGGATAACTAATGGCTGCATCGATGAAGAAGGTACACCTTGTGATGTTGTTTGGACTTATGCTAAAACAGGCGTGAATGAAAACGGTAGGGCTGAGATATCGACCTTCCTTGTGTTCGCAGACTCACCTGGTTTTTCAGTTGGTCAAAAGATTGTTGACAAAACTGGAATGCGAGGCTCCAACACTGCGGAGTTAGTCTATGATGACTGTGTAGTTGGCCCTGATAGTCTCGTTGGCGCGTGCGGTGAATCAATGATTCATATGATGCGTAATCTGGAATTAGAACGGCTTACTTTAGCGGCGATGAGTCTAGGAATTGCTCGCCGCTCAGTCAAAGAAATGAATCGCTATGCTTCTGAGAGAGAAGCATTTGGACGGCCAATCAGAGATTTCGGTCAGATACAACGTTACATCGGCCAATCATTCGCTGAATGGCGTGGAATGGAGGCATATCTCTACAATGTAGCTAGACAAATGGATGTAGAGCAGAGCGGCAATCGGTTGGATTCCGATGGGATAAAGTTGGTATCAACAACACTAGCAAAAGATATTGCTGACCGAGCAATGCAAGTAATGGGTGGCTACGGTTATGTTGGCGAATATGTGGTTGAGAGATTGTGGCGTGACGCAAAACTCCTCGAAATTGGTGGTGGGACTTTAGAGAGTCATCAGAAGAATATCACCAAAGATTTAGCTAAAGATTCATCAATTCTAGGTTGAGGTGTTCTCTTGTCTTGGCCTTGGCAATCGGTGGATTGGAATGACCCTGATGGTGGGGTAATTCGATTTTTCCCTTACATCCCTACGGTTGTATTACCACGTATTCTTCGTCCAAGAGATGATTGGGATGGGCTTGCATTATTACTACATCCAGAAGAGCGGGAATCTTGGGAGGATGAAGAGAAGATGGAGAAGTCTGGAAAGGGATCTTCAACCATATTGGCAATTCACGGTGGCGGTGATTTAGCGCGGATGTTGATTCGTATGCAGTTGTTAGAAGATGTCAAGGGACCGAAATTTCCTGACCCAGAGCCTCGCCGCTTACTCAAGTTGGCGGATAGGGATAGTATTCCCACTTATTTCATAGAGCCAGGGGTTGAAGATGAGGATTGGCTTGCTTGGTTGGAAGCAACTGCGGATGAGGCTGCAAAATTGTCTCGTTTGTTTTTGCAATTATTTGCTCGGCGGCGATTTGCAAAAACATGGAAGCGTACTCAACCAGAAGTTAGTGAACCTCCAATATCAAAAGGTTCGGAATCACTGGCTATAGCGGCAGGATTAGCAGGAACCTGGTGGCGAATTTCGGAATCATTTTCTACAGTTGAATTGCAAGAGAGGAGAAATCGCAGGTTTGCAAGCCGTCTACGGGGGGCACTTGCAAATCTTTCATCAATCAAAGAAGAACCAGTGTTGATTGTCCCAATTTACCAAGATTGGATGGGTGATATACTCGCAACGCTCAAGACTAACGTAGAAGTGGAAGCAGTTGAAGCAGTCGGGTTGGAGGAGTGAGAATGGGTCGTCGAAGTGCTATCAAAGTCAGGGTAGAGAACCAATTGGTCAGGTTCACAGCCCCTCAACCATTTGAGGCCGAGGAGGTCATCAAAACTCTAGGAGGAAAGAAGAGTGGTAAGTATGTGATACTGGCTCTTAAGAATCCACGTGCAACTCTGCTAGTTGACGAAGAGGGAAGGCTGGTAGTACATGGCACAAATCATTCAGAGATTGCTTGGGCAGCGGCTCGTGAAATGTTACTCCGATTAGGCAGGCCTGATGAAGGGATTACCACTGAGAAGGGTCCTCTCGTAGTTTCGTTTGACTATGGTCAACCACTACGAACTGATCAGGTTTCAGAATACTATCCGGAATTTGAGGAAGACGAGCGACTTGAGTGTATTCGTATTAGTGATAAGTTGCACGATATGGATTTACTATTCTTTTCAAATGGGCTTGGAATTGCTCTTGGTGCTAGACACAAAAATTTGGTTGAGATGGCGGCCACACATTGGGGTACAAGATTTGATGCTGAGGGTCTATTCGTTGAAGTTCTGGTAAAATCTAATGGGACCGAAGAAAAAGTTGATTCAGAGCCTGAAGAAGCCGCCCTTGAAGTAGAAGAAGAAGAAGAATCGTGAGGCGCCACAATGACTCTTGTTGATGGGCACTGGAATGGCCCTATTTTAGACAACCATTTTCACTTAGATAGAGTTGGACGTTATCTTGATGCTGCGGCTGATTTTCAGCGTGTTGGCGGTACCGATTTAGTATTAGTTCACAAGCCAGATTTTGACAACCTACCAAATAATGTTGAGGAAGTACGAAAGGCATACCAAGACACTGTAGCAATGGCTGAACAAGTTCGCTTGGAATGTGATTTGAGGGTTCGGGTTGTGCTCGGTCCCCACCCTGCTGCATGGGTTCATCAGTGTGCATCGTTAGGTAATGAAGAATCGAATGAATTACATCTTCAAGCGGTTGAATTAGCAATTGAATTTTGTGAAGAAAATTTGGCGGTTGGAGTTGGTGAAGTAGGTCGCCCTCACTGGGATGTGGGTGATGAAGTATTAGATCAGGCTGATGAGATTTTGATTGAAGTCCTTTCAATGTGTAAAAGGGCAAATGTTCCTGCTCAACTCCATCTCGACGCTAATGGTGAAAAAACTAACCGTGAAATTGCTAATATTTGTGACCATGTAGGTTTCCCAAGGTTCGGTGCAATTCACCACCATGCCGATGCAGATATCAGTAAAAATTTCACTCATGGCTTGACTTCTTCTGTAGTGGTTGGACGTGATTCAATCAAGGATATTTCTGATACAATATGGCAAAATGAAGGCGGGTTCCTAATGGAAACTGATTACATGGATGACCCACGTAGGCCTGGAGCAGTACTTGGTCCAAAGACGGTGCCTCGAAGAACCCAAGCTCTTGCAACTTCTCTAATTGGCAGAGGATTGGATGCAGAAGCAGTGTTGAGTGCAATCCACATTGATCTGCCCGAGGCATTGTATGGCGAATATGAATGAAGTAATATCAAGTCAGCAATATTAGCACAATTCGAGTTTTATTGGCCATGATTCGTGAAATTTGTCAATTCTGGACTACTTTCACTCCGGTTTCTTCCCGACCTACGGTCGGAATTTCGATAATTGTACTCAAATGAGGGGATATTGAGCACATTTTTGGGATAATTACATCCCTTCGTGAATGACGCTGTTGTCTCACAGGGTGGGCAAAGGTCTTGAAGGCGTCTTCGCCGGCGAACCGATGTTGGTAGGAACAGGTGCTTTTATGTTGGAACTAAAGGGAAAAACTGCACTAGTATTTGGTGTAGCAAGCGAAGACAGTATTGCGTGGGCTATATGCGAGCAATTAGCAGCGGCTGGATGTAAGTTAATACTTGGTTTTCAGAAGCGATTTATGAGCCGTGTATTTCAACTAAAAGAGAAACTAGATGCTATTGAAGCATTTTATCCAATTGATGTTGAAACCAATGAATTGACAGCCGAATTTTTCACAGAGTGGCAAAATGCCAACCCGGGTGCAAAAGCAGATATTGTCATTCATGCTATCGGATTTGCTCCACGCCCATGTTTTGACCGACCAGTGTTGTTCGTTGAAAATGACCCGATGAACACTGCTATGACAATCAGCGCTCATTCACTACAAAGAGTGATGCGCTACGCTTTGCCACATCTAGCTCCCAACTCTTCAACAATCACTCTAACCTATGCGGCCTCAACTAGATGGGTGCCAAACTATGGTGTGATGAGTATAGCAAAAGCAGCATTAGAAGCGTGGACTCGTGAACTTGCAAATCATGTTGGCCCAGATGGTCACCGAGTCAATGCAATTTCATCAGGGCCGATCAAAACCTTAGCGGCAGGGGGTATTCCTGGCTTTGATGACATTCTCGCCCATGTAGAGAGGAATTCACCATTACGTCGAAACGTCACACAGGAAGATGTTGCAGGGTGTGCAACTTGGTTAGCCTCACCCTTGTCTTCAGGTGTCACAGGACAAATAATTCACGTTGATGCTGGATATTCTAGCATTATGGTACCAGACAGTATCTCAGATTGAGGTGGTAATATGACCGAACAACTGGACGAAGTCCCCCAATATCCTTTCGCGCCGATTGCGATAGTTGGGCAGTCTGCTATTTTTCCAGACGCACCAGATATTGAGTCATTCTGGGATAATGTGTTGAATGCCAAAGTTTCAATTCGTGAAGTACCTCACGATAGGTGGAACCCCGACGATTTTTGGGTTGAAGGTGAACCTGGAAGTGCAATAGAAGGCAAAACTTACTCAAAGATTGGGGCTTTTGTTGAAGATTTTGAGTTTGATTGGCGGCGTTGGAAACAACCGCCCGGAACGCTTTCCCAAATTGATGATACTCAATTGTGGGCGGTTGAGGTTTCAGCCGCAGCATTGGAGGATGCTGGTTATATTGGTGAAAACAGTCGGTTACAACTCCCAAACGCTCGTTGTGGCGTGATATTCGCTAATGCCTTAGGTGGAGAAAACCGAGTGATGTCAAGTAAGCGTGTTTACGCAGACCAAATTGCACGCAAGGCAGTTGAAGCCGGTATGCCAGCAACTAACAGTGAAGAATTTAAAGATTCAATCACTGACGGTACTCCACGAATTGATGAAGACACGATGGCTGGAGAATTAGCCAACGTAGTCGCTGGCCGAGTGGCCAATCTGCTTGACTTACAAGGCCCAAATTTCAGTGCTGACGCTGCTTGTGCCTCTACCTTTGCCGCTTTAGTTGGGGCTTGCCAGATGCTACAAACTGGCCAAACGGATTTGATGTTATGTGGTGCAAGCGACCGAACTATGGATCCTGGGACATACGCTAAATTCAGCGCTATCGGTGCCCTATCCCCACTTCATTCCCGGCCCTTTGATGTACGTGCCAATGGATTCGTGATGGGCGAAGGTGCAGGTTGTGTTGTTCTCAAGCGATTGGAGGATGCTATTGCAGATGGTGATACAATTTACAGCGTCATCCGCGGAATAGGTTCCTCAAGTGATGGCAGAGGAAAAGGAATCACAGCCCCATCAACTAGAGGTCAAAAGCAGGCAGTTATGCGGGCATATCAGCAGGCTGGATATTCTCCATCCTCAGTAGAATTGATTGAGGCCCACGGAACGAGCACTAAGGTTGGAGACGCAACAGAGTTGTCAACACTTGCTGGCGTATTTGCAGACCGTGGCGCTGGTGATTTTGTTGCAGTAGGATCAGTAAAAAGTCAAATTGGTCACCTTAAAGCAGCTGCTGGAATGGCTGGATTACTGAAAGCGAGTTTAGCACTTCACCACAGAACCTTACCTCCATCTGCAGGGTTTGAGCAACCAAATACTTCAGTCAATTGGGACGAAATTCCATTTTATGTCCCTACAATTTCTTCTGATTGGCCAATTCCACAATCTAAAGCACCTAGACGTGCAGGCGTGTCTGCGTTTGGTTTTGGAGGGACAAATTTCCATTGTGCACTTGAGCAGTACGACCCAGAACACCACAAATCCCTAGTTGCAAGTTTGTCTAATAGTTCACCTTCTCAATTCCAAGTTCCAACGGCTGCAAGCGTACTAGATTCAACTACAACACCTTCAATGAACCATCAAGAATTACTTGAGATTGAAGGAGGAATCTTGCTTCTGAATGCTGATGGTATTGAATCTTTAACCTCAGAAATTGAACGTGTTCAATCAACTCTCTTCTCATCATCAATTTCAAATTTCGATGATGACCCAGCCGGACGTAGACTTTCAGCAGTCCTTTCGGATTTGTCATCTGATTTTGAGCCACAAGGTGCTCGCTGTGGAATTGTCGCGACTAATTGGAAACAATTAGCTAAGAGAATGGATTTACTCAGTGAGAATATCTCAGACCCCTCAAAATGGACATTCCTAGCAAAACAGATGGTTTTCATTACTGAAGAGGAAGCACTGCCAGCCGACGCAAAATTGGTACAGATGTTCCCAGGTCAAGGTAGTCAATATGTTGGTATGACGCTAGACCTCTCAAAGAGGTTTGAAGTGATTGGTGAAACGTGGGATGAAGCTGATTCAACCATGGCTGAAATTCTTGCAGGTGAGAAACTTTCTGAGTTTGTTCTGCGCGATAACCTCACTGAAGAGCAGACAAAAGTTGCAGAAGAGAAGTTGAAACAAACAGAATTCACTCAACCAGCGATGTTGACGGCTGATTTAGCAATTTACAGATTGCTAAGTGAGCATGGAATCAACCCTGACATGGTTGCTGGACACAGTTTAGGAGAATACGCCGCACTGATGGTCTCTGGAATAATGAAATTCCACGACGCACTGCGTGCTGCGGCCGCTCGCGGGACTGAAATGGGTAGCGTGGAAGTGAATGATAAGGGATTGATGGCAAGCGTCACTGCACCACTTGAGAAAATTCAGGAGGTAATCGATTCGGTTGATGGTTACATTATTGCTGCTAACAAGAATTCTCCGATGATGGCAGTCATTGCAGGTGAAACAGAACCGATGCAAGATGCAATTCAGCGGTTTGGTGAAATGAACATTCCATGCGTTACTCTTCAGACGAGTCACGCATTCCACTCACGTATTGTTGCGCCTGCCAACAAACCGCTTCGTCGCTTCCTCGAAGGTTTGGATTTGTCATTGCCTTCAATCCCTATCACGGCTAACTATGATGGTAAATTCTATCCCGAAAGTCTTGAGGATGGAGAAACCGTTCACGATGCAATCCTAAGTCAATTGGCGCCACAGATGTCGTCTGCAGTAGAATGGACTAGGCAGATTCAAGAGATGTATAGCCGAGGTGGCCGCCTATTCATTGAGGTTGGGCCAAAGCGAGCATTAGCCCTTTTTACCGAGCAGATTCTTGATGAACAATCAAAGGTTGTAACGAACACAAACCACCCTAAGGTTGGAGGTGTAGCATCATTCCTTTCATCACTAGCAGTATGTGCTCTTTCAGGACGGGTACCATCAATGCACTCGGTTGATTCAAACCGGCTCACTGAAGGGTTCAGGGCTGGACCTTTGGAGGTGTGGCAGAAAAGTGGAATTGTTAGCGGTGATTCTAGTAGTGAAGAGATGGAAGAATTACGGGTTCGCGCTAGACCGCTACCGGATGGCTCATCAAATGGCCAATTAGCGACAACATCTCAGAATATTCAACATCAAACAATTTCGAATGATAGTGGACACCATGTTGTCCAACAGGTTGTTGACAAAGAGGGTTACCTTGCAAGCCGCATTTCAGATATTACTGGTTATCCCGCTCGCCTCATCAAAGGTGAACTCCATCTTTCAGCACTTGGAATAACTGATGACACGTTATCTGATTTACTAGCAAGCATCACTTCTGAAGCATCTGTGTCAGGTCCGGCTGATGCTAGCAAATTAACATCCTTAGCAGCCCTAAACGAGTGGGTGACATCTCCTCCGAGTGGATTCACAGTTTCTCAAAAGGTGAAAGGTGCAACAAGTGTTGCGTTATCTTCAGACCCCCATGCTGAACGAAGAACCAATCCCTATGTGGTGACCGGAGTAAGCCTTGGTCTTCCGGGAATGGATGAAATATTCGATCCAGATGCATTAGAGAGAATCATTGCTGGAGAGAACTTTATCACCGAATTACCTGATGATGTCAAGCAGCGTTTACTTGACAAAAATATGGTTAGAATTGTTAAACACCCGGATGGCAGAGCTGAATTCGTACCCTGTGATTCCTTTGCTACGATACCTCAACTAGCAGGAGTCGGTGGTTACTTTGATTTGGCAGAGCAGTATGGGATCGATCCAAAAATAGTGGCGGCAATGGATGTTTCCACTACACTTTCATTTGCTGCTGGATTGGAGGCCCTCAAAGATGCTGCCCTTCCACTTCTACCAGTTGAACAGGTTAGTAGTGCTGGTAAGAGGTTAGTAAGAGGATGGAATCTTCCTAACTCGATTCGTGAAAGAACTGGCGTGGTTTTTGCCTCTGTATTTCCAGGTATAGCTATGGCCATGAGGCACGCACTAAACAATGGGTCTGACGAGAATGGTACTTTCGATAGAAGGTTCTTACTTCAAATTCTAACAATGGGTCACGCACAGTTTGCTCAATGGATTGGTGCTCGCGGCCCCAATTTGGCTATTAACAACGCATGTGCATCCACTCCAGCAGCCTTTGCAATCGCAGAGGATTGGTTAGATTCAGGCCGATGCGACAGAGTGATTGTCATCAGTGGTGACGATTCAACTGGTGACGATTTAATGGAATGGATTGGTGCAGGTTTCGCTGCTGCGGGTGCCCATTCAATGGGGAATGTAGTGGAAGAAGTAGCGTTACCATTCGATGTAAGACGCAACGGTATGTTGCTAGGTATGGGTGGGGCTGCCTTTGTAATAGAGAAATCAAATCACGCTGATGAGAGAGGAGTAGTTCCGTACGCTGAATTATTGGGTGCTCACATAGGTAATTCAGCCTTCCATCCTACAAGGCTAGATGTCACTCATGTAGCCTCAACTTTTGACGAGTTCGTGACTGAAATGGAAAACCGTTGGGGTATCGATAGACATGAGATTGCCCCCAAAACGACATTT
Organism: uncultured Candidatus Poseidoniales archaeon; assembly: GCA_963997805.1. Classification (GTDB taxonomy): domain Archaea; phylum Thermoplasmatota; class Poseidoniia; order Poseidoniales; family Thalassarchaeaceae; genus MGIIb-Q1. The sequence goes on along the minus strand of CAXEOD010000001.1, from coordinate 21,198 downwards.
ATGTCGCATGAACCATTTACCCCTCCGAGAGGCGGTTCGGCTGCTGCTGAGATTGAATCTCTTAGAGGCACTTTCAAGGAATCGGCTGAGAGTTTAATCATCACTAATACCAAAGGATTCACAGGCCATCCGATGGGTGTTGGCGTTGAAGATGCCACCGGATTATATGGACTTGCATCAGGACGGTTACCACCGATTGCTAACTTCCAACAACCCGACCCTGCCTTAGGAAACCTCAGGCTTTCTGAAGGTGGAGAATATGATGTCGAATACATGCTCCGTCATGCAGCAGGATTTGGCAGTCAAATTGCTCTTACAATGTTCAAGAGAATTGCTAGAACCCTGAATAGAGTTGATAGAGAAAGTGTTGTGAAATGGGCAATCAATCAAGCCGGTGACGATGTTGAATTACGCTTATTGAAGCGGAAATTAGTTGCATACATTGCCCCGGATGAATCATTGATAGGTGGCGTTGAAGGTAGTGAATGGGAGGTTTCTGCTCAAGATGCGCAACCTGATTCCGCCCTTTCAGCACCTAAACCTCCGAAATCAGGTCCATCACAATCTGTTGAAACACCAAAACAGGAAGTTAAAGAGGAATTCTCTGAGGAGACTCCACCTGCTGGGAAAGCAAGTCAAACAGTTCCAGAAATAACAGCTAGAGAACATCCAGAGGGTCTTGAACAACAGGTAGTGGAAACGGTTGCGAAGCACACAGGTTACCCTACTGACTTCATTGAACTTGACCAAGACTTAGAAGGCGAATTAGGAATTGACACGGTTAAGCAGGCAGAAATAATGGCCGACTTACGGGAGACATTCTCCTTGCCAGTTGATGATTCATTTCAGTTACGTGAACATCCAACACTAAATCACATGATTAGTTACATTGTCAGTATGGGTGAGGGAAGGGAAGAGCAACAAAACCCCCAAGAAGAGCAACCCTTGCAGAGTAGTACTGTGGACGAAGAGTCGGTTGTGAGTAATCCTCCTAGCCTAGAGAATACTGATAGTGATGTTGAGTCAGGTGTTCTTTCAATTGTTGTAAAGCACACAGGGTATCCAGAAGATTTCCTTGAGCTAGATCAAGATTTAGAAGGTGAATTGGGGATTGATACAGTCAAGCAAGCGGAGATTATGGCCGATTGTCGTGAACATTTTTCCTTACCTGTAGACGAATCATTCCAATTGCGTGATTATCCAACCCTTGCAGACATGATATCCTACATTGATTCAATGCGCGGAGGCGAACCGGTGGTTAGTGAGGTAACAGTAGATTCTGAACCAGAGGAAAAAGAAGTTCTTTCTGCTAAACCAGAGTTAGAGGTGGTTGAACCATCTCCTTCAGAAAACCCTGTTGAAAGTACAGTTCGGCGCTGGGTAGTTGAAGTTGAGGAAGCCGATGAATCTGAAGCCCACCCAATAGATATGGCCGGTTCATACATCATCGTGACTGATGATTCATGGGGGCTTGGAAATGCTATCTGTGAGCAACTTGAATCAAGTGGGTCTGAAGCTGTTAGGTTGATGTTAGACCCTAGCATCACTTCAAAGATTAAAATTGAAAAAGATGGGGGGATTGACATCATCAGACTAGACCCCGGGAATCAAGACCACCTTTCTCAATTTGGTGAAATCATTGCAGATTTAGACATTGCAGGAGTTATTCATACTGCTCCTTGTACTTTAGCAGGAATTGCTTGGGCTGAGGTTACTAGCCAGCAACAAACACAGATGGTATGTCATGGTCTATTTGGGGTACTGCAACAAATAGATGCAAAGTTGGCAAACCGTAGTGATGGAATTGTTTGTTCAATTTCAGCACTCGATGGACGACATGGGAATGGCGGATATCGATTCAATCCATTAGGGGCTGGTGCCCACGGAATCGTCAAATCGTTTGGTAGAGAGAGACCAAACATCAGGGCTAGAGCAATTGATGTTGCACCTGAACTTTTGGTGAACGCAGATAAATTGGCGGCGACAATACTCAGCGAAATTGAGTACATGGGTCCCCGCGAACTTGGGATTGATGGTGATGGGAGAAGATGGCAGGTATGCATCTATGATGAACCTCATGAATCCGAGCCTCAGTCGTTAAATTCCGAAGATGTGTTCATTGTATCCGGAGGTGGTTCTGGAGTTACTGCTGCCTGTATTGTTGGTCTAGCACAAGCAAATCGAGGAATTGGTTGTCACTTTGCATTACTTGGACGAACTAAACTGGACGACTCTCTTTCAAGTTTAGCCGATGCCTCAGATGAAGTGTTGCAGCAAATGAAGATGGAACTGCGAAAACAGATGCAGCGCGATTCGAAGTCTGGCAATGTCACAATCGTTGAGTGGGAAAAGGCATGGTCAAAGATTGAGCGCTCAATTAACATTCATAAAACCCTTTCAGATATAGAAGAAAGTGGTAACACTGCGACCTATCATGCCTGTGATGTGACAGTTAGTAAACAGGTCAGAAAGGTTCTCAAGAAGTTGAAGAAGAAGCGTTCCCCAATTACTGGGATAATTCACGGAGCAGGAATTGAAGATTCAAAGATGGTTGCTGACAAAGATTGGGATACCTTCAGCAACGTGATGTCTGTCAAAGTTGATGGGTGGCAATCTCTAGTTAATGCTGTTAAAGACCACAGCACACAATTACGGTATTGCTGTGCTTTTACCTCAATTGCAGGGAGATTCGGGAATGGAGGGCAAACTGATTATGCTGCAGCAAATTGTATTCTTGATGCTGAAATGTCACGCCTCGCTCACATTGAATCAGAGCCACACGGCGTTGCTTTGGCATGGACTGGTTGGCAAGATGTTGGGATGGCAACCCGTGGCTCAATAGAAAGGGTGTTTGAGGAAGCAGGTATTGAGACCGTTTCAGTTGAGCAGGGTGTTTCATTGTTCGTCGATGAAGTGATGCGTGGTGGTAAACGCAGAGTAGTACTTGCAGGGAATCTCGGAGTTCTGAATGATGATGGTTCTGACCGAGAGCCACCACAACGATTGCCGCCAGATGTTTCAGCATTGTTAGCTGACGCCAAGCGTTTTCCATTCGTAGACAAAGTTGTTGCTCACCAGCCCTTTGATACACTTTCATATGAGTGCACAATAGATGTCAATAGTTACCCATTCCTAGAAGACCATGCAATCGATAACGTACCATACCACCCAGGGGTAATGGCTCTTGAGATGTTTTCACAAGGGGCACAATTATTGTGGCCTCCTTGTACAGTAATAGGATTTGCAGGAGTTAGGTTTGGCTTGCCGATTAAATTACTGAAGCAAGAGCAAAAGTTGAGAGTAGTTGCTGAATTCTCACATCAAAATTCGGAAAATGTATGGGTAAAGTGTCGATTGGAATCAGATTTGATGACTAAATCTGGTGAGATATTTGGAGAACCAACAATTCATCACAACGGATTAGTGAGGATGTTAAAGAGAGATGCCGACCGAGGATTGTTGAAGTTACCGTCAATTGGAACTCCTTCAAGAGGCGGGGTTGTTTTAGGTTCAGATTTTGTTTATCAGCGCTTCTTCCATGGCCCAAGATTCCAATCACATGGTGGGATTTTAGGTGGATGTAGTATTGATGATATGTTTGGAGCAGATGGAATTGCATTATCTCGGCATCAGTTAGCAAACACAAATCAATTCTTAGTTGGAGATGTTACATTAGAAGCCCAACCAATGTTGATTGAAGCGTGTTTCCAGAATGCTGGGATGGTAGCAATGGAAATAGATGGTCTGCAATCTCTTCCTGTTGGAATTGAGATGCTTGAATTGATTAGAACTCCTGAAAAGACAGATTCACTAAGAATGCGCGCTGTGAGGAGAGGTGCAGAAGATGATGGGGTCACCATTCACGATTGCTTGGTTGTGGATCAGGATGGTAAACCAGTTGTTTCCATGAAAGGGTTGCGATTGAAGGGGATGGCTCCTATTTCAGAAGGTGAATCCTTTTCGTTGAATCGCAATTGAAAAATTGAATTTCCAATTGGTGAATGGGATGTGGGAACCGGCTTCAAAACCCATTCCTTTGAATCTCCCAGAAACGGTTGAAGGAGAATTTCATGCTATCTGGATGAAGACGCGAATCACTTCACCAACCGATTCAATGCCCGATATCTCTAATCTTCATTTTGTAGACCCGATTGAGGCTCAGTCATTCAAAGTTGCAAAGCGTGCTGAAGAACATGCTTCAGGCCGATTTCTTATTGGCTATCTATTACAACAAAAAGGATATGATATCAAAGAATACCAAATCAAGAGGGACGAATACCGGAGGCCAATTCTAATTGGCCCAGAACCTATTTCAATTTCTATTACCCATAGCGGCGGCTTAGCCGTTGCTATTATTGGCCCAACTGAACTTTCCGTAGGAATTGATGTAGAACCAGACTCTGGTCGGCAACGTAATTTGTTACCACTAATGGCTTCAGGAGAAGAATTGACAAAACTAGAGGTTGCATGGGATAAAAATCCCAAAACAGCAAGCACACTAACCAATCAGGTTTGGGTTGTTAAAGAGGCTATTCAAAAAGCCACAGGGCTTGGAATGGGTCTTGCACCACAATCTTTTGAGGTAATAGGGAAAGAAGTAATCACAATTAATTCTCAATTATATCGTATCCATTCCTGGCAACAACTTCTTGCTGGTCAGGAAACCAATGTGGCTCTAGCCCACATAACGGATAGAGCGGAGTAGCGTTACTCGCTAATCTCAGCATCAATTACATTCTCACTAGCGTCAATGCGTTTAGCTAGCCAGTATGTGAAGCAAATTGCAAGAATCCAAAGAGGCACATTAGCTCTGTAGAAGGTCTCGTATGCGACTATGTCAGTCTTACCCGAGGATATCAGGTAGCCCAGCACGAAGAAACCGGCAAGAATACCGATTGATTGGCCCATGAAGGCAACAAGGCTGGCCATTCCAATCCCACGATTTCGCTCATCATCATTGGTGAACTTGGCCATTAGCGCATCATTAGACACCAACAGCATTGGGTAAATTGGAACAACAAAGATTAGCACTGCTATCATTGGCGGAAGGCCAATGCTGAAGATTGACCAAAGCGTTCCATAAGCTGCTGCTGACCAAAGTAGAACAGTTTGTGGACCACGATCATCGCATACTCTTCCAATTACAGCGTATAATATTAGGACAGCAATCACAGCCCATGCCTCTAACAAGCCGGTGAAATCAACATCAAATCCGACAACTTCGAGATAACGTAGGGCAGTTAGAACAACTGCTCCACGTGGGATTGCAACGAGGATTACACCTAATAGACAGAGAAGTGCCCATTTACTTTCAAAACGAAGCATGCCTCGGAACATTGACAATTTTTCGGAAATTGTTAATTTCACTGCCTCTGGTTTCTTACCACCTTTCAGCATCCATACTGGCCAGGAGAACTCATCACCTTCAAATTGCATTATCATCCAAGCGCCAAACAGTAGTGCGGGTACTGAAATTCCTACAATTCCAAGCATTGCAAATGTGGTGCTCATCGGCAATAAAGTGACATATAATTTACTGCATACCATTGATCCAATCGCTGCCGCAAACGAGGCAAAAGCGTACAAGACTCCAAGGAACTCACCTTTATGTTCAGGATACCATTCGGTACCAACAGCAACCCCCATCCGAACCGCTGAGAATAGAGCAACCTGTAAAGTTGAGACAATGATGTAACCCTCAAGAGGCATGAATGGGAATGTTATCATCAGTAAACTTGCTCCAATAATTGCAACTGTCATCAGTTGCTTACGATGACCCCATTTATCTGCAATCGCACCCCAAATAGGGCCAAAAGCCCCAAGAGCAAAAGCAAGTAAACACAGGTGTAGAATCACGATATCTTCTGAAGCACCCAACTCACGGGTGTGGAAAGTATAGAGGATGAGAGCGTTGTTTATCCCAGCAATCAAAAATGTAGTTGCCAAAACTAGGCGTTTCAAATCACCTTCTTTACCAGGTCCATGTCCCGTATCCTTTCCTTTCTCCTCAAGGGTTTCGTATCTACCCTTGAGCCAAAACCCTACTCCAATGAGAACTGGTATTGTTAGGATAAACAATATGTCCTTGAGTCCACTAGAAAGGATACTAGGTCCCTTTGGGTCCATCATTTCAACGACTTGATTTGTCATTCCATGGTTCCCAGATGTATCGTTCCACATCGCGTGAGCTGAGAGAATTACTCCGTCATGCCATTCTTCAATTTCCCAGCGGTAGATTCCATTGTCTGATTTTATTCCCTCACCGGTGGGCTGAAGCATTAGCTCTTTGCCACCGTCATTAGCGTGTAAGACTAGAGTTTCCTTCTCCAGTTGTTCTTCGCCAATAGCCCAGCGTGCCTGAACAGCCCAAACCACTTCACTGCGTGAGTAGTTCTCTCCTTCACCCCTGAATGGTGTTCCTTCATTCTCTACGTAAGGGTCATCAATTTGGTACATCCCAGCAGAAATTGTAAGATTTGTCGGGGTTTCAACTGAGCCCCAGTGGATTGTGCAAGAGATAGAATTGAAGATTGGGAATAACTCGTCACTATTAACAGTCCAGCGGATTGAAAGAGTTTGGTCAATTGAAATATTGTCTGGTAAATTTCCACCCGTGAAATCAATGCGCTGTTTCACTTCAGATAGTGATATCCCACCACTATTTACTTGGTCTAATTCGGTGCCATCAATGAAAAGGGTGAGGTCAATATTTACTTGACCATCCCCGCTTGCCCAAAGTGAGAAATTCCAATCTTCACTACCAATATGGGCATCCCGAACGAAACTAGGAGTGGTAATGGTCGGCCCATTTGATGGCCCTGATACAGCTCCTGCGGGGAAATCGTGGTTTGAAGTTTCGGCCTGCTCAATTAGTTCCGGAGATAGTGTATCTTGGCTATATGCGAATAGTCTAGTCATGCGCATTTCTGGTTCATAGTCCACATCTGGAGGAAGCACATCCTCCTGGGCAATAGCCAATGGTAGGGCAAGAGTTGACAATACCAAAATGAGGCTGATAAGAATAATTTTCTTCATCTTTCACTCCTCCTCAGATGATGGGTTAGGTGTGGTTCTTGAAATTTTGTCATTTCTACTGGGATAGAAGACTAACAATATCCCGAAGAAGAATAATAGTGGAGTTATGAAAACTGCCATAATATCAATACCGAGTTTTTGGAAAGCAATATCCCACAGTGGCACATTGACAGGCAGAAATAGAAAGATGAAAGCGACTCCAACCCAGTTGCGCCCCCTCATAATTTGAGGTGCGGGGGCTACTAAACATCAAGCCTCCCATAGACGCGGTTAAGTCTAAGATGTCGGTCGGCGGGCTACGCGTTCGTGATGTAGGGGTAGCATCAGAGGTTTCCAACCTCTTCGCCCGGGTTCAAATCCCGGCGAGCGCACTTCATTTTCAAACATTTTTCATCTTTAATTGCACCGCCAACCTTGGTTAGTGGCGGTTTAGATTGAGTAAATTACTCAAGCATCGCCTTCAACGCGAGGCGCTAGGAAATACACAACATTAGCACCACCATCAGCGAATTCAAATTCCAAACGAAGTGGATAGTTTTCGCCAAACCTAGCAGTCACTTTATCGACAGTTGATTCTATTCGCTTGGCCAACGGGAGTAGATATTGCAAACTGTACTGACTCTTGACAGGGCTATCACAATTCAATTCCTGTAATTCACCAGCATCATAACTTACGTTAACAGCATCTGACTCACCAGTTACATTGATACTGAATCGTGTTTGGTCAATTGAAAAAGTGACTAAGTCACCAACCTGGTCTGCTGCCTTCAAAGCACGGGCAAATTTTGCACCAGAAAGGCTGACAGAGATATCGGTGTCAAGTTCAGGAACATTTGGTTCTTGCATGTTTTGGCGGTCAAGTGGACGAATAGTGCGCTCAATTTCGCCGACTTGGAATTCGACCTTACCAACGCTATCATTGTAGTTGATAACAATCAGATCACCAGCGCCAGCAAGCTGTACTAGTTTGGATATTTTTGATAATTCTAATCCTAGAACTGATTCAGTCACATCATATGATTCAAAAGCAGCAGAATCAACTTCCAGTTGAATCATTGCTACATGGCTTGGGTCTACGACCCTCACCACGAGTTTATCTTCCTCAAAATTGAAGCGGGCTTCCTCCACCAAAGTTGACAAAATGTCAACCACCATTCTGAAGGTTTCTTGACGGGCTGTTATGTTCATCATGTCGGTCCCACGCCCCTGCGATGTATCGTGTCTTCAAGGAGGGCTCAAAAGGCTTCGCTATGCGAAGGGTATCCAAATTAACCCAATTACAACTCTAAAATCACTCTAATTACGTTGTCCATCTCGCTCTGCAAGTGGGTGGTCAATTCGCAAAACATCAACATCTATTGTTCGCTTGTCGCTCTGCATGAGTTCTCGGCATCGTTCCATAACACCTTCATCCATTTCGCCAGCGAATGAAAAGAGAGGGGAAAATCCATCCTCACCTCTGTCACGGTCGCCCATATTTTCTCTGTGGTGTTTTTCTCGAGCAGGTTGTGGGTGTATTACTTCGGTGCCCCGTGGGTTAACTCGAATCACAGTAGTTGAGCCATCCTCACTAGTTCGAATAATTTCGTACTCAACCCAGTCACCGTGGGTACGAGTAATGATGATTGTTCCATCATCAAGAATTTCAAGATTCAACGCCGCCATTTCTTCTCTAACCCGGTCGTGCTCAGCTCGGTCAGTTTGGTTTTGTTCAACCTCATCAGTTGTGGCCCAACCGTGGTTTCTTAGGAATGCCGCGAATTCTTCTTCGGTAACGACTTCCTCTGTTATGTTGCCATCTGCATCAACAATTCGAATTAGATATTCACCAGATGCAGTTCTGGACACTACAATGTTGTCCGGTAAATGCCAGTCAACAACAACATCTGTATTGTTGTCAGTTGAATTGTTATTTACATTATTATCTGCTTGCCTTCCTGTAGCAGCACCACGGTCTCTAAGTGGAGTGTCTGAATTCAGATCCCAGTCACCTCGATCAAGTACAACGTTCTTCATTTCTTTACATCGCTCTAACCAAGCAGATTCACTTTTGTCTAGAGTTGAATCAGTCTTCTTTGCGTCGCTGTCCACAGCGTCATTACCACTATCACCTGCAGCGGCTGTATCATTCATCTCAAGGGATGACATTGATGCCATGCCACCTAAAACCAGTAGTAATACCAAAAGGATGCTTAGCGCGCCGTTTAACCTAATTCCTGTTCCTGAAGCCATATTGACCAATTGCTGAGAGATGGGGCCCCCTTCAAAACTTTGCGCAAAGGGTTCTGACCCCTAGGGGGTCAAATTATGTGATTTTAGTTTGATATCTCAACCTTGGTATTTCATCCAATGGTTGGTGTTCTGGTCCCTAAACCACCAAGTCTCGGAGTTTGGAGGATGTTCGAGATACTCGTATCCATCTGTCTGCATTTTTCCAACTTGTGATGGGTGTGGAGTTGACGCCATTGCAGGTGCACCTGAGGTAGGGTGACCTACGCTGGCACCTCTAGTTGGCATTCCTGCTCCAGCAAATTGTAAACTACTCCGAGGTTCTTCAAATAGTGATTCGTGCCCGTCATTATCGTCGTCATCTTTTCCTCGACGCATGATTATAATAGCGGCTACTAAGACAACAACACCTACAACACCAAGGATTCCACCTATCATCATTGGTGAAGTGACCATTCCGCCTGCTAATCCTGCTGCAGGTTTTTCACATCCAGTACTGTCAATTTCAGTTCCTGGGGCTGTATCTACACAATCATCGTTTTCATTTGCAATCCCGTCTGCATCATTATCAAGAAGGGTATCACAGCCGTCCGGAGTTTGGTCATTATCAATGTCAATATTGTCATCAAATCCAGGGCATTTGTCATCAACATCTGCTACTTCATCAGCATCAGAATCAATGATAGTATCACATCCGTCAGCAATTCCATCTCCGTCTACATCAACGCTGTCATCATGCCCTGCACAGGTATCATTAGAGTCGGAAACTCCGTCATTATCTGAATCAATGATATCATCACAACCGTCTGGTTTTCCATCTGAATCAACATCAATATTGTCATCATGACCAGGGCACACTTCGAATAAATCGGCAACACCATCGCCATCTGAATCGATAATGGGGTCACATCCATCAACGATTCCATCTGCATCAACATCAATTGTATCATCATAACCCATGCATTCATCATCGGCATCAGCAACTCCATCAAAGTCGCTATCAACAATGTCATCACAACCATCAGGAACTCCATCTTGGTCTACATCAATAGCATCATCAAAGCCTGGGCAGAGGTCAGCAGAATTGTTGACTCCATCCCCATCATTATCAATCAGAGAATCACAGCCATCTGGGATTCCATCTAAGTCTACATCAATGCTATCATTGAATCCTTGACATTGGTCCACGTCATCCGGCACCCCGTCATTGTCAGTATCTTTCTGACTTGCAGAGCATCCTTGCCATGGTGGTTCTGTATCAGCGGTCTCGTTAGCAGGTGTTGCTGGACAATGGTCATCAGGATTGAGGACTGAATCCCCGTCATCATCTCTCTGTTCCCAAGCACAACCGTTCGCATCAAGCTCAGTCATCGTTAGGACGTCGGTATCAGCGCAATTATCGTCAGGGTTGAAAACCCCGTCAGAGTCTTCATCTCTTTGTTCCCAAGAGCATCCTTCAGAGTCTAATCCGGTATATCCCACAGGTGTGTTAGGGCAGAGGTCTATTGAATCATGAACTCCATCATTATCTGCATCAACCCATACACCATTCATATATTTCCAAGAGATTATTTCGCCACCCATCATTTCGGTGGGATACCCCCATTCACCAAGTACCGCGGTTTCTTCGAGTTCACCCGCATCATTCCAATATTCAACCTCTATACCGGTAATTGAGGTTGGACCACTTCCACTGCTATCCGCTAAATTATAGCCGGGGCTCTGAATAGTAACTTCTCTTTTAGCATTCATGATATCATTTTCCTCCTCAAAATCACTACCAGCATCATTTGAGATGGAAGAGGACCAAATACCGCCTCCAGCGTTATATTCATCATTTGACTCTGAAGTCCAATTGCTCCATTCCTTTTCATTTTCAGACCACTGATCCCCTACAGTAATGTTTTCTTTGTAGCCAGTAATGTATGTTTCAGATGTAGTATTTTCCCAACTTGTTGAACGGTACATGTCTTCATTCCCGCTCTGTTCCTTCGCCCACATCCGAGAATGAACACTATCATCGCCTTTCTCCCAGCCAGTATAGGTAGTTGGAATTAAGGTAGTGAGACCGAGTGACATATTTATCATCATCATGAAATTATCAGTGTCATTGTATGCAGTTACATTCATTTGATATGACATTAATTGTCGATGACATTGGCCAGAGTAGGCCGGGAATGAACAGTAGGCATCACCCAGTAAATCAACCCGGAAATTTGTGTTCCAATTCACTTCAGCCCGGTCAAATTCACTGGAATTTTCCATTTCTGAACGCATTTGTTCACTAATGACTGAGCCATTAAAGATGGCAAAATCCCCAGCAGTAAATGTCCAATGAACTGATGGATTTACAACAACTAAATGAGAACTTTTTTCTGCTGAGTTTACTGATTTTTCATTTTCAAGTTCAACATCAATTGGTTGCAGCAGCGGGCTTAGCGCGGCAAGTGGCAGCATTAGAAATAGTATGATTTGGGTCAATTTCATACTCTTGGCCACTAATACTTCCCATATCAATCTCTCGTTGAGTGGTACTTTGGCACATTAGCCTTGAAATGGGGGTGTCGGTCGGATGGGCATGGCCAGTGAGGGGGGTGAGTTGCGTGTATGCGTGATAATCCCTAGTTTACGAAATGCTCAGGAGTTGAGTATCGCACTTGATGGATTGGGAAATCAAACTTGGCCAAGTGATGAGTCGAAAAGTTCTGGCGTAACTTTTGAGGTGGTTGTTGTTGGTCCAAATGGCGACCCCGGTCAAGCAGTTGCTGAGTCACATGGTGCTCGCTTCATTGATGATGCAGGTTCACGCACGCGTGCGGACGCGTGCAATGTTGCATTGGCTGCTGTTGATTGCGATATTGTGATGTTCACTGATGACGATGTTTGGGTTGAATCCGATTGGGTTGAGAAGTTAGTACGCTGGTTTGAGCGTGAAGAAGTTGATGGAGTTGGTGGGCCAAACTTTGCTCCTGCTGATAATCGCTCAACATTTTGGCAGCGAGTTATTGATGTCACATTTTGTTCAAAATGGGTGACTGCTGGTACCAATTATGGCAAGCGAGGCACAGCTGACTTGGAGCGAGCCGAGCAACTTCCTGGCGTCAATGCCGCTTATCGCAAGTCGGTTTTGGACGCCGTAGGCGGATTTGATGATGGGGCAATCGGATGTGAAGATGCGATGTTAGATCACCGTATTGAGCAAGCTGGCTACAAATTGTGGACAGATGGCTCTGCCATCATGTGGCATAGGCGCCGTAATCCAGCCCGCGTCCGAAAGCAAATTCAGAATTATGGTCTAGTTAGAATTCTCGCAAGTGAAGTCCACCCTGGAATGAAAGCATGGTCGCATACAGCGGTTGGATTCTTTCCCATCCTCGCACTATTCGGTATTGGGGCCTTCATTTGTGGTGCCATGAGTGGTGGCCTAGCGTGGCCAGAATTCTGGAATATTTCTCCATCGGTTGTGCCTTTTGGATGCCCACGAACTGCGGTTCACCTACCTGTTAGTTTAGGCGCTCTCTATGTGCTCCTTTGTTGGGCAGGAGCAGCCAAAGGTAACTCGCCAAGCCGAACTTTTGCAACCGTTCTAGTTGCTCCACTGATGACATTCCTGCTTCACTGGTCGTATGGTACAGGTGTGCTCAAGGCGTGGTGGAGGATATATGTTTCAAAGAAACCTGGACTGCAAGTTGATGACAAGGACCGCTCTTGAATCACATTTTTTCCATTGAACTTCCATCACTTGAAACACGATAAGATGCAGTTTTTGGCCGCCAGACAAATCCACTGGCAAGGCTGATGAAAATTCCCCCACCAATGATGTTGGTCCAGTTTCCTGTTAGATATTCTGATGAAGCAAAGTTGTATGCCCACAAAATCGAAGGAATAATTCCGACAAAAAGAGTAAACAGAATTTCACGGATGAAGAATGGTCGTTTATCCTCTATCGGCAATCTTGGTGGGTTGTTTGATATTTGGGGAGTGCGCACAAGTCGAGTAACTTCCTTTCCTTTCATAGCCTCAGGCATTTCAGTTGAGTAACTAGTTTCATGGCCCTCTTCTCCCCACTTTTTCATTAGGTTCAGTTTTACCTTGTAATTTGTTTCTCGTGGGTGCCCATCGCATCTCTGTTCCCAATACCCTGTTCGTGGGCGTTCATCTGCGAGTTGTTCCCACAAAGCATCATCCTGCTCAACCAATCCTTGGGTGTGAGCAAGCATCCATTCCCCTTCTGATGGTGGTCTTAACCCATCTTGCTCAAACTGTTCTCTATCAATACCACTCAGTTTGAGCAGGCCATTGAGAGGATAAGCGTCTTTAGAGATTTCAAATGTGTAATCAATGCGAACCTCGTGACGAGGGTGGTATTTGATAGGATGTAAAGAGAGGCGTCCATCATCACTACCAAGCCAAACTGAGCCCGGCTTAACTGTCAGCCACTCAACGTTACTTTCAGCCGTCATGACGGGTAGCCTCACCTGTTGTTTTGTCAAGTTCCCCTGTTTGAACTGCCCACAGGTCTGCATAAACCCCATCCTGAGCGATAAGTTCGTCGTGACCCCCGCGTTCAACAACCACGCCTTCTACCAACACTAGAATTTGGTCAGCATCCCGAATTGTTGACAGGCGGTGGGCCACAGCAACAGTCATTCTACCATCTTTGAATTGATTGAGATTTCGTTGAATAATCTCTTCAGTCCGAGTATCAACAGCACTAGTCGCTTCATCAAGAATGAGGAGTGGTGGATGGCGAAGAATTGCTCTGGCCAGTGAGATTCGCTGTCGCTGACCCCCTGAGAGTTTTACTCCTCTGTCACCGACAATTGTTTCGTACCCTTGAGGGAATTTTTCAATGAATTCACTAGCGCCAGCCAGCATTGCAGATTCTTCAATGGATTCGCTACTTGCAGATTGGTCTGCATAAGCGATATTTTCACGAACTGTCCCATGGAAAAGATAGACATCTTGGCTAACATATCCTATCTGGTCACGGATTGAACCTAGAGTTAACTCATTAATATCCGAACCATTCATTGAGATAGACCCTGCATCGGTTTCGTAATACCTAAGAAGTAACTTGACAATCGTTGATTTTCCAGCGCCAGTTGGGCCTACGATTCCTACGCTTTGGTTGCGGTTCAATTCAAATGAAACACCATTCAAAACATTGTTTCCATTGGGATAGGCAAAGTGAACATCATCAAAAGATATTGAGTTCGCAGGGCTCGGTAATGATTCTGCGCCGTCTCTATCAATGATTGACGGCTCAAGGTCAATCATTGCGAATACTCTGCGGGCGCTTGCTTCAGACTTCTGAATCTGGTTAACAAGCATCCCTAGAATAAACAAGGGCATTGACATTCTAGTACTCATCAATAGGAATGTGACAAACTGGCCTGGGGTGATACCTCCTTGCGAGGGACCTTCAAGCATCAGGTAACCGCCAGCGGTAGCGAGAAGCCCAAAGGCAAGTCCAGCAATTACGTAAATCCCGGGTAGGAATTTTGTGCGTTGAACAGTTGCACCAATTGCATGGTCTTTGTAAGATGAAGATTCACCACCCACACGGTCAGCTTCATATGATTCTGCATTATATGCCTGAACTACTCCCATACCAGAGATATTGTTTGAAAGGACTGCATTAATGTCACCAAATGATTGGCGCGATTCTCTGTATTTCTTTTGCACGCGTGTGGAGAAGAAATAGATTAGTGGCATGATGAATAATATTGGCACAAATAAAATCAATGCTAATTTCCAAGACATCCAAGCGAGAATCGCAAAGCCTGTTGAGAATGTTATTACAATTCTAATCATTGATGTTGATGCATCGGAGAGAAAATTTTCCAATTGGTTGACATCAGCAGAAAGTACCGCCATGATATCCCCTGTTTGCCGGTCCTCAAAATAGCGAATTTCCATTTTGATAAGTGAATCAAAGGCCGCCATTCTGACATCATGCTGCAAATATTGTGCTAAAGTTTCCCAGCAATAATTTGAGACACCTTGAGAAATTGCTAATCCGGTAAATGATCCTAATATCAATAAACCATAAAACGCAAACTCACTTGTCTCACTGATTTCGTTAGATAGAATTGCATCGGTAAGAAATCCCATTGCTACAAAAGGAAGTAAATCAAAAAAACGTGCTATTGCATTCGAAAATATACCTAAGCTTGTCCTTCGCCAATATGGTTTGACATAAGGGACAATTCGCCATAATTGGCGGCCAAGGATTTGTTTGTCACCGGCTTCAGATGTTCCATCTGAAAATTTAGCGGAAGAACCGCCCTTCGGTGCTGGCATCATCTTTCTCGCCTCATGCCTCCCCTCTTTCAAGGCTCGGTATTGCATTGTAACTAACTCAACACCTTGTTATCGCCTACTTACAAGTGAAAATCTCTGAAAAATGTCAATTTATCCGAAGAAACAGGATGTACCGAGAGTTCAGTATTCACGCCATCCGTGGCTACAACTCTTACAGGTGAGAATCCTAGTTTCTGGCTCATCTGAGGCTCGGGTTTGTTTTAGTTCAGCGAAGACATCCATCTCCTCACATTTTGGACAAACATACATTTCATGAGTAAGCACTCCTTGGTGCTGCTCTGAATCAACTATCACTTCTTTAAGGTGTTTCAAATCGGTAACCTTTGAGGAAGTAACAGTATCTGAAGTATCAACTTCTTCACCTGAATGCAATTTCACCTTACCTTTGGTCGGGCCAACATAGTTGCACCGGCCATTTGGACATTTGATATTTCCATCAGGGCCAGGGAAGGCTAAGGTTCCACACTCAGGACAGAAGATGATATCACACTCCGATAGAGGTAGCGGATGCCCACTCGCTTTTAAGCAAGACGCTTGAGAGTATTATCATCTATTACAATTATAATCTATATTGATGTTTCAAAGGCCATTACCCTTTTGAAAAATACCTTGTTGATTAGGGGGCTTCTCCTTTTGAAGGGGGACCTGTTGGGCGAACCATGCGCCTCAGTTGGGACTGGCGACTTGCCCGCATCTTTGACGATGCAGGAGAGATTGTAGATGAGTCAATTTGGAATGTTGGCCGGAATCCTGCAATGGTTGCATCCCGAGTTTCACTTCTGAGTAAGGGCAGGAAAACAGACGAGGCTAGGCGACTTGCTGAGCGTTTTCCTGATGCTATTGAAACACCAGTTCATGAATTGTTAACTGGTTGGTGGCCCCAACTTTTAGATGAGGAGGCTGAACTACTTCAAAAAGCAACTTTGGTCATTGCTCAGGCAGGGGTAGCGGCGGCATCAAGTGATCCTGATCGCCGTCTTGAGCATCTCGTTGGCGCAGGCGATGAGATGCGAGCTACATGGACAACATTGGAAGCAAGAGTGATTGAATGGGCTGGCCTTTTTCTTCCAGAAATTGATTTGGATGGGCAACGTGATGGGATCCCTATTGCGATTGCTGAGGCAAACACACTTGAAAGCGCAGCAGTCGCCCTTCACACTGAATCTAGTCCGACTGGAATTAGTGAGGCTGAATGGGCTGCTCTGTCTCAATGGGCTAGAGGGGTTGTTGAAGTTGAAGACCGTTTGAAAACGGTTGAATCAGCAATTAGAGAAGTTGCTCTTGAGCATCTTCCTTCAACTTCAGCATTAATTGGACCATTACTGGCAGCAAGAATGTCAACAACAGCGCATGGAAGAGAGAGATTTGCTCGTTTACCATCTGGAACAGTGCAAGTTCTTGGAGCGGAAACAAGTTTCTTTCTACACCTTAGAGATGGTATTCCTGTGCCAAAACACGGCCATTTATTCCAGCACCCTTGGGTATCAAGGTCACCGCGCTGGGTGCGTGGGAAGATTGCTAGAATGCTTTCTGGAAAGGTTTCTATTGCCGCTAGATTGGATGCTTACAACGGGCAACCATGGGGCGAATCAGAAGTCGCTGATATAGAACAAAAAGTTGCGGAAATCCGCAAACGCCATCCAAAACCAACACGTAGATGAGGTGATTTGTTGGCCCGAAGTCATGGTAAAACTGACGAGTTGAGTGAAAATGTACTCACTCAAGGACGGGGTCTTTGGACTAGAAATGCTGTCCCAGGTGTGCGTGTGCGAGGCGAGGGATTAAGGAGAATCAGAGGGACAGAATGGCGTAGTTGGTCACCGCGCCATTCTAAATTGGGTGCAGGAATTCTCAGAACTAAAGAGGGCCGCATTTCACTTTTACCAAGGCCGGGTAGTCAGGTTCTATACTTGGGTGCGGGACATGGCACCACGATATCTCATCTTCACGACCATATGTGTGGGGAAGGGAATTATTTGGGTGGTTCAATAATTTCAGTTGATGTGGCACCAAGGTGTATACGTGAACTTGTATTGTTGGCAAAAAAACGTCCCGGGATTTTACCTGTGCTTGCTGATGCAAGGCAGCCAGATACATTGAGGCCGTGGCTAAACGGTAGGGTTGATTGGCTGTTTCAGGATGTTTCTCAAGCTGGGCAAGTTGGCTTTTTCCTTACTGCAGCAGAAAATTTTCTTTCCAGTAATGGCATAGCACTATTGTCATTGAAGTCAGCATCAGAGCCGAATGTTGAGGGTGGGTCCGAAGAGCATTATGCTTCTGCGGTTGATGCGTTGATTGAATCCGGTCTTCAGGTAGTCGAAGTGATTCGCCTGAAGGGCTGGGAAGACCAGCACGCACTTATTGTCTCAATAGCCCCAGAAAAGTGGCCTTGATTGAAGGCCATAATTGCCAGTGTATCCAAACTGCTTTTGCTGATGGCGGTTACGTCGGTTCGTGCCCGAACTCCCAGAAGTAGAGACCGTTCGCAAAGGGTTGGCCAAACATTTGCAGGGTGGCACAATCAGTTCGGTTGATTTACGTCGAGAAGGTCTGAGGTTTCCTTTTCCGAAAGATATGGAATATAGGTTGACAAACCGCCGTATTGAGGAAATAAAGAGGCGGGCAAAGTATCTGCTCATTCGCCTAGATGATGATTCTACTTGGTTAGTTCATCTTGGAATGACTGGTAAATTCACTCTTTTTGCAAGTGAAAGTGAATATGAAGAAATCGCTAAGCATGACCATGTCATTATTCGGATGGAGAATGGTGCGATTGCAGTCTACAATGACCCTCGTCGCTTTGGAGTCATGGATTTGATTGACGCTGGTGGCGAGCAGAATCACCGGTTGTTAGCTAGGATTGGTTGCGAGCCGCTTTCAGAAAAATTCAATGCAGCATCACTTTCAAAATCAATAGAGAAGAAGAAATCGCCAATCAAGACAGCATTACTAGATCAGCGAATTGTTGCAGGGCTTGGTAATATTTATGTTTGTGAGATTCTAAATCGAGCAGGTGTTTCTCCACGACGTACAGCATCTAGTGTCGCTAGTTCTGTTGGGAGAGCAGAATCTAGGTGTGAGCGGATAGTGGTAGAAACTAAGCAGGTATTGAGGGAAGCGATTGCCGCAGGTGGTTCAACAATCTCTGATTTCGCTGCAGTTGACGGAGATCTCGGTTATTTTGCCCACTCATTCCGCGTGTACGGGCGAGAAGGTGAGCCTTGTTTGACCAATTCATGCGTTGGGATAGTCAAGAGAATCACCCAAGGGGGCCGTTCAACTTTCTTTTGCTCTAAGTGCCAAAGGTAAGATAAAAACAGCGTAAATTATCATTAATTGCGCATTTTGAAATTATAATATTTCTGAGATTAGGTTGGCGTTTACCTGATTAAGGTAATGATGGGGGTAATTAGTATTGTAAACGGGGTTATTTTAGTAAATTAATCCATAATTCAGGCTCGGTGTTGCTAATAACACCTACTATGAATTACTACACCGGTGATTTTGTTTAAGTTCTGGAAACCCCTTTTTTGAAGTCTCCGTTTGGGGTTAGTTCATAAGCAAACTGTGAAAAAGCGGTCTAATCGCCTAGTGCGATGGGATAATTAAAGGTGAAAAAATATGGAAATAGACAAGAAAGTAATGATGGCAGAACTTGGAGGCGCTTTTGTGGTGTCCTGGGTTGTGCTTGGGATGAACCTAGGAACACTCGGCGGAGCAGTAGCTCTTGCAGTTGTTTGGATGGCATTTAGTGGGGCTCATGTCCTACCAATTGTCACTTGGTGTAACATAATGACCGGAGACCTAGCCGACCAAGATAATTGGATGGGCAATGGTATGCGTTTAGTAGCACAAGTAATTGGCGCTACTCTTGCAATTGTATTGGCTACAGAAGCCGGTTCAATTGAAACAGGCTGGGCAGCCACTGATATGTGGATTACCGGTATCGCAGACAACATCTGGGGCGTCTTAGGAATGGTCGCAGCAGGTGCACTATGGTGGCAAGTTCATACCCGATGTGATTCGGAATGGGCTAGCGCTTTCGGTTTGATGGTACTTGGTGGCGCAATGGTGCTAACAGGTGCTCATGAAATGGGTGCATCTGTGTCTAGCATGGGTGACGGCATTGTTGATACCCTAGCAAACTGGGTCTGTGATGGTCTATTCGTTGGTGTTGGTGCTCTAATCGGCGTCAAGATCGATGAAGCTATCTGAGCAGTGAACATCTGAACAGTAAATACAAGTCGGCTTCAAGCCGTTGTACGCGGTTGGCCGAGGGGATTCGTCCTCTCGGCCTTCTCGCCATTTTTTTTTAATTACTAGTTGGTGAGTTTTCCAACACTAAGTTTATTCAATAGCACCGGCTTTTTTAGAAATGTCATAAAATCACGTTATTTCGAGTATTTAGTTAGGTACCCATTATAAGTGGATGGGATAAACAGGGATACAATCGCAAGAGAGCGATGTAAAAAATGGAGTGATATGAAATGGATAGAAATAGAACGATGACTGAATTTGTAGGTAGCTTAGCCGTTGTATTCTTCGCTGTAGGAACTGGCGATGTAATGGCGACTGGATTAGTACTTGCAGTCTTCATGATAGCAATGGGTGGAACCATATTGCCAATGTTTACTTTGGCGAAGATGGCTTCAGGACGAGATGAAATAGAGGATGGAATGAATGATTTCATTGCTCAAATGTTTGGCGGTATTGCAGCATATGCCCTAGTTTGGTGGCAAACAAGTGCAACAGATACGATGTCATGGGTAGCGCCAGCTGAACTTGGTCCATACACAGCAGTAGCATCTCTGTTTGGTGGATTCTTGATGATGATGGTTTATGATCGACAAGGTGGCGGCTGGGAAGTCGGTATCCTCGCATGGATGGTTGGACTCGCTGGAGTTTCATTAACTGGTGCTGGAGACTTTGGTGGAATGCTAGTTGATTCTGCTTGGAACATGTCTAACATGCTTGCAGTATTCGGTGGAATGATTGCATCTGGAGTAGGAGCCTACATTGCCATCATGTTTGGTGAGCAGTTACTCAGTGAAGAAGAATAGGAATCTTTGAGTAAAAAATACAAGTAATGCGAACAGCCCGTTTGGGGGGGGATTATCCTCCCCAAGCGGGCCATTTTTTTTTGTATAATCTAAAGTTATAATGATTGATGATGGGTTTTTCATCGGTAATCTATGAGGGGCATAATCTGTCGTGCCGGATGAAGTCTCATAACCTGTATTGTGTTAGAACGCTATATGGCACAGCCGGGGAAGGAGGCGAGTAGCCCTTGGGATACTCCTTCAAATGACGGGGATGGTGGTGACTCTAGTTCTCAATCCACCAGCACAGCATCTCCTCCTCAACCAATAATGTTGAGCGGTTCTGAAGGCTTTTCAATCAATACCGAGATGCAAGGTCAGATGCCAACTCAACTTGCCCCAGCTACAGGAACTACCCTAACAGGGGACGTGGGAACTATTGACTCAAGTGTGTGGGCTGGGCAATCGCAGGGACCAAAGAAAGATTCAATTCTCAAAGGAATTGGAATCACCTGTTTGTTTTCATTCTTCATGATGATGGTTCCAATGCTTATGTTTGGTTTGGCTG